>JAFGIW010000161.1 GCA_016929415.1 Chitinispirillaceae bacterium
GCCGAGCTGGCTTAAGGCACAGGTTTGCTAAACCTGCGTAGGGGCAACTCTACCGGAGGTTCAAATCCTCTCCCCTCCGTATTTATTTTTTTCCTTTTGCCTGGATAATAAGATCCCGTATAAAATCGAGCCCCTCTTTTTCATTCTCAATTTGTTCAAGCAATTCATCGGGTATTCGCGCTGCTCCCATTCTTGCGCCGGCAAGAGCACCTGTCATCGCACCTATGGTATCGGTATCGCCACCCATCGAAATGGAGAATAAAAATGCATCGAGAAACGAATCGGGATGACGTAAAACCGAGAAAAGGGCAGCAGGCACTGCCTCGATAGCCTGAGGACCGTTGCCGATCTCCTTGGCACTTTCATTTGCCGATGCCTTCCGATCAAGACATTGTGCAACACGACCCAGTTTAATTTTAAACGCACTTTCTATGGGTAATTTAAAAATCCGCGTTATCCAGTCATTTTCCGGCACATCATTGAGCGCCAGAAGAATTGCCGTAGCATGGAGAAGCGCTCCCGCACGACCATATGGATGCGTATGTGTCAGCAGGACACAACGGTCTACCTCCTTCTGAAGAGCGGCAGTCTCATCCAATTGAAAAAAAAGAGGTATGGGAGCAACCCGCACCGCCGCACCATCACCGAAATTACCTGAACCGTTGTAAAGCGATGCGGCCGTGGACTCAATTGCCTCCCCATCCCGCCATCGCTCGATCACCTCAAGCATCCCCCCCCCATAACTGCGCCATGGAGAAAAACGACGCAGAAAACGGTCACGCAGGGAAGATTGGTCGATTAACCCGTTCTCCGTCATCTCTTCCAGCACGGAGATCGCCATCTGTGAGTCATCGGTGTAATTTTTAGGCGGATGTGCCCGAATATATTCCATATCAAGCGGCGGGATTTCATCGGGTCCTTTATCATTGAATCTGAATCCCAGTGCGTCCCCGGCAAGCATCCCGAACATCAGACCGGATATTTTATCTTCGGAGTAAAAAGCGGTTCGTTTCATCGAAGCTTCCTGTGTCGAGGGGGACCTGCGGTTTTTTCTGTGCCGAAGCTACACCCTTAATATATCTACGCGATCGCATTGATGCAAAACCGGCGTGTCACCCTCTCCGGAAAAATTCGTCGGTGGTGACGTTAAACGCGAACGGGTCCAGTGAATGAATGATCCGCACATCGTTCCTCTCGAATTGATTGTCTGTAACCGAGAGGTCGTTAAGGTAGGGCGTTTCAAGACGGATACCTTGCCCGTCGAACAGTACTTTGACCAACGGCGTCAGCAATTTTTGCCGGTTGTTTTTAACGACAACACCCATTTCACCGCTGTCCAGTTTTACGAAGCTTCCGACCGGGTAAATCCCCAGCAGCTTGGTAAAATGCTCTACCATGGGGCGGGGATAATCATCATCAGCACCTTGGAAAATGAGCGCAAGGGCTTCCTGGGGAATATAATTTTTATGATGCAATCCCTGGGTCGTTAAAGAATCATACATATCGGCGATGGCACAGATAAGGGCCACCTCGTCGATCTGCCTGCCCCGCAACCTGTTGGGGTAACCGCTGCCGTTGAGCCGTTCATGGTGCTGGCTGATTATATTACGTATTACGGGCGGTGTCTTTTTGCCGTTGTGATCGATAATTTCGAGGCCGAATGCCGGATGACGTTTGAAGAGTTCATATTCCCGTCGTGTGCAGGTGCCCTGTTTGTGCAGCAGTTCTTCAGGCAGCTTCACTTTCCCTA
This sequence comes from Chitinispirillaceae bacterium, assembly GCA_016929415.1. Lineage (GTDB taxonomy): Bacteria > Fibrobacterota > Chitinivibrionia > Chitinivibrionales > Chitinispirillaceae > JAFGNB01. Next base: position 1,751 of record JAFGIW010000161.1, read on the forward strand.
TATCGTGCAGCATGCCGCCCGTTCCGACATCGAGTATACGGCTGCGTGAAAATCCCAGCGCCGCAGAGAACCCGACCATAAGCACCGCAACATTTACCGAATGCTCATACGTCACGGTGCTCTGCGACTTCATACGGGAGAGGCTCAGCAGAAGATCGGGCTCATCAAGCATTACATCGATAATGGACTCCACGCAGGTGGTGATGGAAGTGATCGAAAATAGCCGGCCGGTCCTGGCCGATGCCATCACCTCTTGAACAGTGTCGATAATCGTAGTGCGCATCTCCATCACACGCTGAACTTTTTTTTCATCAAACACATCTTCGTCAATGACGTTCTGAACCTGGCTGGGTTCTTCCTGCGGTTCGTTTTCATATGGTTCGGGCGGAAGATCCCGCCCCGTTCCTTTATTCAGATTGATACTCACGGTGATCACTCCCTGACGCCGTAAAGCTTCGATCTGTGCATAATCCCTAATCAATGTATTGGCGCTGTAAAGCAGGACACCACGTTCATTGAACACGTTTCCGACAAACATTCCAGGCCGGAGTTGATCAAGAGCTATTTTGCGAATCTGATGCGCCGTCATTTTGTTCCTATTGGCAGATACAAAAGGTATATCATCTTTATTATAGTTGTCCCGGACAAGGATATCAACCGGAAAATGGGTCTTTTTTTATCCGAATCCGAAACCATGAATTGCATCACCCTGCGTAGGGGGCTATAATGTCCGTGTTCCGATTAAATAAAGGCGCCTTGCTCGACGGTTCTCTTCAATAATTGCCGCATCTCATTGAAAGGTAAAAGTTCATATGCCGCTTCCGGTACATACCAACAAGGGTCTCTTCCATCCTCTCCGTCATGCATCCTTTTGTCGAATCGAAACAAATAATAAACTACCCGATACTTTTTACCCCTGAATTCATACGAAATCGTTCCTGCCCCCCCTAAAAGTTCACCCGTAACCCCCGCTTCTTCAAGGAGTTCACGGCGTGCCGCCTCTTCGGCACTTTCCCCCGGTTCAATATGGCCTTTCGGGAAGATTCGTACACGAGGCTTTTTCCGCGATAAAATGAGGAGCACATTGAGAGAACTCCGGTGCATTCTAATCGCGATAGCTCCAGCTTCTTGAATAATGGTTGTCACTGAACCTTCTTGTTCGGAGCGGATATACGAAGAGAATCGATTGGAAACGAAGTGTATCGCCATCAAGATATTATAGTGCCTATTTGGCCGCCAGCTGTTCGAAATACATCTCACGGTAGAAAAAGAGCTTCGGATCGGTAACGCGGTAGCGGGCATTGCCGAATTTCATATCGCCGCGGCTTTGCGAGCGGATCCCATATCCGATGTGGACATGCGGGCCGCTGGTTCGACCGGTCATTCCGATCGTGCCGATTACCTGTCCCTGCCTGACATTGTCACCTTCAGCGAAAAACCGTTTATCCATATGGCAGAAAAACAGTACGGTCTCGTCGTTGACGATGCCGAGGGTGCGTCCCGCCAGAGCATTGGTCAGAAGCACAGCCCTGCCGTTGATCGGAGCGAAGATGCGGCTGCCCCGATTCGCAGCCACATCAATCCCGTAATGAGGCTGCCCGCCTCCGGTCCCGCGTTCACACCAGTCTCCGGTGACATACGCGAAATGATCGTCGACCAGTTTGACGAAGTAATGATAGACCGGAACCAAACGGGACTCTTTATCGTTGAAAATTTTCATGGGCGGGTAGAAGGTGATTGACATTCCTGCAGGGACGACATGCTCGGTTATCCGCGGTTCGTTTTCCCGTCGTGTCAGATTATGGATGGTGACCACTTCGTCGATGTACTCGTTGACCTCATGCCACGACGGTACCGTTGCCCTGAAACGGCAGATCGCATACTTGGCGAGCTTGTGCATCGATTCACCCGGTCCGAAGGTATGGGTAAAAACTCCACCCGAAGGGACAACCAGCTGCTGGGGAGCAATCGGCCGCGGCGCACTGCCCGGTGCTATCGGCGGATGTGCTCCGAAAATAAAGAGTATAAGTGCGCAGGCGACTGCCAGAACTCCCGTTTCGATCCGGCATGATGCGTACCGGCGGCGGTGCACGCCGGTAGTCGAATTCAGGACGAACTGTACCCGTTTCGCAAGCTCATCGAACGCCTTGTTGACTTTACCGTACTGCTGGTATTGATACACCGACATCCCCTCATCCTGAGCGTTGCGGACAATCGCCGATTCGGGTATTTCCAGATCGAAGATGATTGACTGCGGGAGAAGCGACACGCCGCTGCCGCCGGTAAAAGTGACCTGTTCGCAGAGGTTTTCGAGAAACCGCCGGTTTTCATTCATCGTACGGGTCTTCCCTATGACTTTTGAGTCCTGTCTGCCGAAAACCTCGTTTTTAACAATACGCAAGCGGGTATGCGGATAACGATGAGCGAGATTACGGACGTTGCACAGGTACTCTCTGAGGCTCTTTGTCGAGAGCGCGTTGAGCGTCACCGGAATGAGATTGAGGTTGCTCGTGAGGTACAGCAGACGGGTAAGGCCGTTCCAGACGGAAGGCGTATCAATGACGATGTATTTGTAATATTCGCGGCAGATGGCCAGGTTGAACCTGAGATTGCTTAGCTGTAAACCGGACGGCGTCTTGAAAAGCGCGGTGCCCGCGGGAATCAGGTCGAGACCCTGTTGCACCGGCACGACGAGCGACCTGATACTGCCGCTCCCGATGACCGATCCGAATACTTTTTTTTCCCCCGCCGAAATCCTCTGATGAAACCGTACAAAGAGGTTATCGGAAGGAATGTTCTTCCCGGGGGCGGCGAAACGTTTACGCAGGAGTTCCCATGAAGAATGTCCGTCATCGCCGATCGCACGCCCGAAAGCGACCGTTGCGCTGCCCTGGACATCGAGGTCGACAAGAAGTGACGGTCCGCGCTGTGAAAGCGCCGCGGTAAGGTTGGTGGCGACGGTCGACTTTCCTACCCCACCCTTGATATTTGCAATATGAATGATACCGCCGTCATCGGTGTCGGTAAAGATCAGAGTATTTTCAGGGTACTCTCCCATACTGCACTGCAATCAACGGTTGACATGTTATACCGATTCCACCAGAGATTCCATCTCGAAGGGTTTCGGAAGAATACGGTCGTTTTCGTGACGTGCACGATCAGGCAGACACGGTGTGTCGTCATCAGTATTATATAGTAAGACCGGCATTTTTTCAAGCAGCTTACCGATACGGAAATAATGATAGATCGATGATCCCTTTTTCCAGGTGTCCATGTCGAGCGCAAGCAGGTCGTATCCTTCCTTCTGCACTTCATCAATAAATCTGTTCGAAATGCAGCAGTCGACCACTGAATGCTGCCTCGCCAGCAGGTCTTTGATCTGGTTTCTGCGTTTTCTCAAATCATCCATCAATAAAATACGCATGGGTGCTCCCGTCCTTTTATGTCGGTTGTCGTGGCGACGATGGGCAGTACCGTATTCGACCGGTACCGCCCTGTCGATCAACCGGCCGTTGTGTTTATCAGGGTTGCTTTCAGAAATTCGGCGTTCTGCCGGTATTCCTGCGCCGTTGTGTCGGCAATAATCTCTTCACATAATTTTTTCGCGCGCATGAAGTCGGTCGTACGGGTAAGAAGCGCGATTTTCCATCTGGCGGCATTGTGCCGGTACGCTACCCGGTCGTCCGCCAGTACCATTTCAAGATTTTTTATGGCGGCAGCGGTATCCTCCTTGAGTTCATAACAGGCCGCCAGACCTTCGTATGCCTGCGCATTGATAAAACCGATATTCGCTCCTTTATTTACCGCATCATACCAGGTAATTGCTTCATCGTAACGTCCCTGCTGATACAAAATACTCCCCAGCATATAGGCGCTCATTGTCCCGGGAACCGACCGGCGGTAATTTTCCGCTATACTACGGAACTGGTCGATGGCATCCGCCGATCGATCTTCGCTGTAGGCAATCATCGCCTTGCCGAACTCTTCCCGCGCGTTTTTTGTGCGGGATTTCTGGAAATAACCGAACACGAGGAAAATCCCGGCAACCAGAACGATCACCGCCGCTGAACCGACAATTCTGTTACTGTTTTTCCGGACGAAATCCTTTGTTTTAAGAAGTCCGTCAAGAACCGGATCCTCACGCGAAATCTGTTTCTGCTTGTTGTATTTAATGTTCAATATACCTCCTTTGTAAACCCAACCGCTCCTACCGGCGCACCACCCCCGGAAACCGTCTCCCCCTTCTCCCCACGGAAAAAATTATTATAAGCATACAAAAATGCTTCTCTTTAAGGGGAAAAGTCAAGGCCGCTTCTCCTTTCGAAGTATTTATGATACAATTCTTTTGATATATCTGAAACTTTCATTATTTTGACACTATGAATCAAATAACCGATACGGACCCGATGGAATCGATTCAAAGTCTGAAACAGCAGAATGAGCAGCTCAAGGCACAGCTTCTCAATACATCGCTTATTCATGAATTGACCAAAGTCTTGCATTCCTGCACGAATCTGCAGGATATAATAAAAACGCTTCTGCTGGCAATGCAGGAAATCATTGATTTTGACCGTGTCATCCTTTTCACCATCGATTGTGAACATTTCTGCCTTAAACCCGATGCTTTCGTTGGAATCAAAGAGACCGAATTGAAAGACATTTCGATTCCCCTCGGGTTTACCGGTGGTGAAATAACCGACGCCCTGTTTTTAAACCGCCATATCCTCGTCGAGCAACCCGACAGGAACGATCCGTGCCACACGCTTTTAGGCGCTGATTCTTACCTTGTCATCCCGCTCATAAATAAAATCAATAAAAAATGTTGGGAAATGAAGTCGTGCACAAAAACCGCCTGTCCTGCCCATGGCGGCTACAACCCTTACTGCTGGAGTATAAAAGGAAGCGGACTGCTCAGTGACGCAAAAAATGAAGATGAGCGCCGGGCGGCGTGCATCGTCTGTCCCTGTTTCAAGTTTGAAGGGGTGTTATGGATGGACCGTAACGTGCGGAAAACCCCGATCACCAGTGACGATATCACCATCGTTACGGCGAGCCTGACAATGGCGGGAATCGTCATTGAGAACTTCCGCATCTTTGACGCTCTCGAAAAGGCCAACCTCAGCGAGAAAAAAATCAACAATAAACTCAAGATAATCAACAATGAACTGCAGGTCGCCTATGCACGCATCAATCGTGACCTCGATCATGCGCGAACCATTCAACAGGGGCTGCTGCCGCAGGACCTTGAAGATACTCCGGAATTCAAGGTAGGGACCTATTATCTTTCCGCCGATGCGGTCGGCGGCGATTACTACGACGTTTTTAATGTAGAGCCGGGAATTTACGGGCTGGTCGTTGCCGACGTGTCAGGTCACGGAGTGGCATCAGCGCTCATAATGTCGATGGGTAAGATCCTCCTTAAAACCTTTTCCCGGCATGAACATTCTCCGCAAAAAACGCTGGAACGGATTAACCAGATTTTTTTATCGGAAATAAAAACCGATCATTTCGTCACGTTTTTCTATGCGATCCTCGACACGGTCAATCACTCCGTCCGTTTTACCTCCGCGGGCCACTGTCCCATCATTCTCCTCGATCGAAATTCCTCTTCATGTCGCCTTATCAAGGCCGACGGCCTTTTTCTGGGCGTATTCCCCGATATGATGCTTCATGAAACCGAACTCATGTACACTCCCGGAACCATACGGATGGTTCTCTATACCGATGGTCTTATAGAAGCGAAAAAAGAGGACGATGAAATGTACGGCGTTGAACGGTTGAAATATATCGCGGAAACCACGCTTCATCAGTCGGTGAAAGAGGCGGTCAACACCATTCTCACCGATCAGAAAACATTCTGCGGGGAAAACCTCTCACCTGAAGATGATATAACACTGCTCGTTATCGATTTCTGACAAACCCGGAAGGTTCAGAATCCGAACCGCATCGATATATTGATCACATCGAACACATGGAGCGTATTGTATTCATACGACCCGTCCAGAGACAGATACCTGCCTGCCAGCTGCTCGGTGTTCACCTTGAGTCCGAATCCCCCGGTGATCTTCCACGGGGTTTCGTACGGTGCCATGATCTCACGCTGTATGCCCGCACGCAGAAGGAAGAGATTGAAAAATTCATGCTCCAGCCCGCCCGCCATTTTCCATGGCTGGTCTTTGTAAAGAGGAATCTGTCCTTCCGCGATAAGAAAAGTTGAGTACCCGGCCTGAAACGTGCCGCCCATCAGGAGTGTCGACGGCTGCGGTTCGAAATACCGCATGCCGGTCTTTACGTTCTTCCAGTAGTTGAGTACCGGCACATCACGGAAAAGAAGGCCGTAACGTATCTGGTCGGAGACCTCCCACAGCAACCCCAGGTCAAGCCCCATTCCGAGCGAACTGCCTCCCGAAGAAATATCCGAAGTGCTTTTAACGCGCTTGCCGAGTACCTTTACATTGGCGCCCAGCGAGAATGGGCGTATGAACGACGGCAGGCGGTTGAATTTATAGGCGAATGCCGATACGAAATACAGTTCGGTCATTAAATGGTCGCGGTCTGCGCGGTAGAGCAGGGCCTGTCCGAATCCGATCTCACGGGTCGCTTTATTGGCATATGATGCGGCAAAGTTGTCGAGTCCGAAACGGTACTGGTAGGCAAGTACCGCCTCGGGTCCCGCCACCCAGGCCAGTCCCGCGGGATTGTACAGCACTCCGTAGGCGTCGTCCGAGGCGGCGACATACGCGTTCGCCAGGGCCGCCGGCCGTGCAAAAAGCGGCACGCCGGTCGTCGCCAGCCCGCTCTGCGGTTCGTCGAGATACTCCGCCGCGATTTTTTCCGTCTTCTGTTCAACGCCGTAATTGATCGCTCCATAGAGTAGGCCGGCCCCGATGCATCCCGCGGACGATATAAGAAATTGACGTTCGTTGTGTACCTTGGGACCGTAATAGTTCTCCATTGCACTGTTTTTCGCGCCTTCATGGCCATGCAGTTTCTCTACGGCCGCCTTCAGGACATCGGCGGGCGCCACACCGGGCGCACCCTGAATGTTTACCGTTTCCACGGTTGTGCGGGTACTAACGTCGATCAGGGTCATCCGGACACCGCAGCGGCTGTTTCTCCATTCGATACTCCCGAAAAGCATGCGGTCCATGCCCGTTGTCTTTCCGATATCGAGAACGCACCGCGGGTCGCGGCAGTGCAGGGGCATCTTTTTCCCGCTCTTCGACAGCCCTTTTTCGAGCGCAGCCTGGTCATAACACCGGTAAAAGCCGATATCATTTACCAGCGCGACGAGGTCATACTGTGCCTTTCCGGCGATTTCCGCCGCACGGTCGAACTGCTCGAAGTTCAGGATGCCGATGTTGATACGGCTCTCCGCCCCGGTATCGGGATCCTTCGCCGCCGCCGTTCCTGCCGACACGATACATAGTACAACCAACAGTGCTTTCACAGCCGCCTCCGGTGTCTTTCCCCTTATTTCATAAGAACAATATGTTTCATTACCCGCCGCTCTTTGCCATTTACTTTTGCAGTCAACACCGCGAAATACCTTCCATTGCGGCACATCCTGTCGCCCTTCATCGCGATGACATGATCGTTCCCCGCGGGATGCAGCTCCTGCGGGGAGGTGCGGCCGTCCCACCAGACCTCGTACGGCAGGTTATCGGCATTCTGCAAAACAAACGACCATACAAGGTCTCCGAGAATGGTGTAAATGCGCAGGCGCACCTCGGAGCGCGACTCTTTTATGTCGGCCTGAATCCGTATGCAGGCGCCGCCGTGCTGCGGTGTCCGGTCTTCGGTGTCGAACGGATGGTGATGAGGAATGATGTAGGGTGAAAAAGGATTCGGGGCGACCTCCATCAGAAGCGCGTCCGAGGGTTCATACACGAGACAGTAACGTGAAAAATGGGTCAATGCCGCGCTTACCGTTTTCCCGTCGGATGCGACCCGGGAATTGATGAGCGGCTTCCAGAGGAGACTGTCCTCAATCCACTGAGCCACCGCAAGCCGCTGTTTTCCCGACGCTGCCTGCTGCTGCATGTTTTTCGGAACGTCAAGTCGCAGGCGGATGCCGTCTCCGCTGAAATCAAGCGCCACGTTTTCAAGCTGCCGGATCTCATAGGCGAGCGTATCGACGGTACGAATTGCGCCGAATCCCCGCTTGAACTTGTTTTTCAAGTTCGAATTTCCAATCTCAAGCAACCCGATATCGCCGCCGCTTACCACATACGGCGGGAAGACAACGCTGCAGCCGGCTCGATTGCCGACGGTATCGGACGAAGCCCTGTCGACAATCATGAATTGCACGTTCAGGCCCGGCCGGGAGCTCTCGTTATTCCGGTATTCGCCGCTCACCGCACCCACGGACGCAAAAACCCTCACCATACCGGCGAAATTTCTTTTCGGTTTGAATACGCCCGATGCGCCGATCGTTCCCGCATCACCCGGACTTATCGACCATTGCGGAGTAAGATCGAGCAGGACGCCTTTATCATCACGTCCACGGGCGATGAATTCGGCCTGATCGGTTGCGGCGGTCGATATCGGACCCGGGTTTTTTGCGTCGATACGTACAACCGCGATCGATTTTATGGGGAAGCCTGTCACCATAAACGTGACGGTATCGCTTTTCGCAAGCCCCGGCGCCAGCGGGATTTTCGACGTATCCACCGTCGCTACCAGGGTCACCGGCGCGGTCGTTTTATTGGTTCCCGTCTTCACCGTTGTTTTCAATCCGTCGCCCGGATTCATGCTCGATCCCTGTGCATTGATCAACGACCAGGAGATCCCTTCGGGATTCATCGTCGTATCGGGAAGGAACGAGGAACTTACATATCCACTCAATTCAAAATTTACCTCGTATTTCGATGGGAACGAAAGAACGCCGTCCGTCGAAGGTGCAATCTCGAAACGGGTAAGCATGCTGCGGTCGGGCATGATAAAAGCGGCAAACGTCTCCCTGTCGTACCCGTAGCGATCGCTCCCCCTCCATCCGATGAAATAATAAATCATCACGCTGCCGTCGCGCGGCGGTACGAAGGAGAAGGTGTAGGAGGTATCATCGGTAGTGTCGCGCAGGGAGGCGAACAAGGCGGCGACGGCGTCTTTGTAGTAAAGGGCGACCGAATCGAGCCTGCTTCCCGACCGTATCTCAAGCGAGACCCTTCCTTGATCGGGACGGAGCGTATCCGCCACCCGATGAACGACGCTCATGTCAACGGTATCGGTATGCACCGCCTCGGAATCGGCCACGGTAAAACGATGGTACGACAGGTCGATAACGGAATCAGGAGCGGCGTCAATCGACACGATATAGATTCCGGATCCGGTTTTCAGCAACGAGTCGCGCAGCGGGAGCGTTTTGACCAGTGGAGATTGTATCTTGATCGATGCAGACAACGTCGTCTGCCCGGTTGCCTGCCAGACGACGGTCTTGTCGCCGGGTTTCAGATACAACCGTGCGATCGCGCGCCCACATTTCCCGCCGGCGAACGTTACCGTGTCGCTGCCGGCGACGCTGTCAAGCACCAGCCCGTCTTTTCCCGCGAGGAACCGATACCGGCCGTCGGGTATATTACGCAGTTCAAAAGTGCCGTTGAACGTTGATTTCCCGGAACTCGCCACCATTGCGGTACTCACCTCGATAAGGCTGATGTCGGCATTCCGGATTGCGGCGCCGGTCGCCGTCATGATAACGGCGCCGGCAAGTATCCCGAGCCCCTGCAGGGTATCGTTGATCGTTTGTGTCGTTTTCGGCAATGTCGTGAAAACAACCGGCTCATTTTTTTCGAAAAAGCCGTCGGCGCCGCCGTACATCATGAACCGTTTTTCCCCGGCAAGGCTTGCCCTGAAATCGCCGTAGGTCGGGTCGGACAGAACGGTTAATGAATCCGTCGAACCCTCCCTGATAAAAAGCACCTTCGCATTGGTAATCGGGGCGGTGACCTCACTCCCCCCTACCCACGTCGTTCCATAGATATACCCCGTCACCAGCGTTGCACCCGGTTCAAGGACGACGGTGACCGACCTGGCGCTCATGACATCGATCGACTTGTTATACGAGGTGAACCCGGTTTTTTCCGCCGTAACCGCATAAGTCCCGGCCTGGACCGTAAACGCAAACGAACCATTCTCGGGCGTTGAAGGGACTTCGCCGATCAGCGTCCCGTCTTTGTAAACCCGTACCCGCACGCCGAGCAGCGCGTTCCCGTCGGGATTGTTGACAATGCCGGACAGTGTAAAGGGATTCTTTTCCAGAATGACCGTGCCGAAATTATAATTTTGAGCCGTTTCGACGGTAATAGCTTTCGGAAGCGTGGTCCGGTATCCCGGCATGGTTACCACTATGCGCCAATCCGCCGCATAACAGTTGAGGACAAAATTGCCCAGCGCATCGGCTTTTACGTCCACCGTATCGCCCCTATCGGAAACTCCCTGGACATTTGCCAGATTAACGCCCTTGGATGACGCATCGAGCACTTTACCGTAAACGGTCGCGTCGGGGCGTTCGAGAAAGAAGGTTTCCGTCGTTTTCTCCCCGTTCCTCACAACGATGGTTTTCGATTGTTCCTCGAATTCATTCTTGACGGCGGTGACCCGGTACGTCCCCACCGGACGCTCACGGTCGATATATCCGGTATTATCGGTGTAAAAAAGCAACGGCGCTTCGAGCGATCCTTCGAGAACCTCGACTTTGAGTTGAACCAGCCCCACGGGAATAGTATCAAGATCGTCTCCGGCGCCGACCGAAATCAGCTCTTTTGTGTAAATTCTCATACTTCCGGTCGAGGCTTCATAGTTGAATCCCACCGTATCGCCTACCGTACCCGCGCCCTGGTTGTTTACCGCGATCACCCGCCATACGTATTTGTTGCTCGTCAAAACCGACGCGGCATCGATTTCAACCGAGTCGACCTCGTCCGCCCCGCCGTTTCCGTGTGCGACCACTTCGGTCTGATATACCACAAGCTGTGCGTTGAGCCCTTCAAAATCGGAGCCGACATAGATATACACTTTATAGGTATTCGCCGCGCTGTCGCAATTTTTCCATTTGAAAACGACCTTTCCGTTTCGCTCGGCGGTGAGGGTGACATTTTCCGGATACGTGGCCACCGGTTTCCGGAGCGATGTGCCGGTTATAGTGAATTCCCCGGGAGGCAGTTTGACTTTTGTCGACGAAAACGCGGGATGGTTACCGTAATTGTTCAGCACCACCCACGAATAGTACTGTCCGGGAGAAAGCGGCGGCGGATCGGCGGTGATGGTGTTCGACGGATCGGGTGCGCCGTAAATCATCTGGGTCGATGGGGTAATTGCCTGCCAGATGATGCTCAATCCCTGAAGGTTGACCTCTCCGGTCGTGTCGATTTTTATTATATCATCGGATAAAACCAGATGATAATACGGAACGCCGGTATTCGCGTTCCACTGGAAAGTCGGCGTCATGCTGGTGATGGTCCCGGTCGGACCGACCCAGTCGACCGGATCGGGGCTTTCGATCATAAGCTGAAACTCATTTGAGACGAAGGTGTCGTTTTTCATCGGCAGTGCGACGATGCAATAGAAAACACCGAATCCCATGTTATTCTGATCGATCGCGCGAAAAGCAGTGCCGCGTTTTGCGATCGGACTGGAGGCCGTCGGTGCGAAATAAATATTGTTTTTAAGACTGTCCTTGGAATTATTGACGGTATCGGTATTATACGGTGCAGTAATAGAATAGCGGTAATTCGCCGGATTGCCTCCGCCGGGCGACCGGTCAAAATAGATACTCCCCGAATCGGGCGCCGGAAAGGACGGGCTGCGCGAAACCCCCGCCCATTTCACCCAGAGCACCTTGCTTCCCGCTTGAGTGCCGATCGGCGCCTCAACGATCACATAATCGGTGGATTGCTGAGCGGACACGCAGAGCCCCGCCAGAAAGACCACTATTCCCGCTGCAGTACGCATTGTCATGCATCAAATCCTTTCATAGCGCCGCCGGTACACGGCCGACAGCCTAGAAATAGTAGAACACGCCCGTTTTTAATGCCGGCAAAGGGAGAATATCAAGTTCAAGGAGCAACTGTAGTTTAGTACCGAGGGCGGTCCCCAGGCTGAGTACCGGAAGGAGCGCGGAACGGCCGAGCTTCATGGGCAACTCGATTTCGTCCATTTTCTTTCCAAGCAGATTGCGTTTTTCGCCGTAACGGAAATCCATCCCGAAAATTCCGAGATTCAGGAAACTGTGGAAAAGGTTGATTTCCAAGAGCATGACATGATCGACTGAAATACCATAATCGATTATTATGGAATCCTTGGTAGCGGAACGGGTCGTTCCCGTCTCGAGCGCCACCTGTTCGCGGGCGATGCGGTCGAGCTTCATGCCGACTTCACCGAAGAGTTTCGTATAGGAAAATTTCAGTTTATCCGGTACTATTTCAAAACCGAAGGTAAGCCCGGTCGGCATTTTCCATATCAGGTCGCTCTCCCGGTACCCGTCGCCGACCTTTGTGCGTGTTGAATAGATGATGCTGTCGGTTGCATTTGCCGTGAGACCCTGGCGCACTTCGAAACTGTTCAGGACATCAGGGTCTTCGAGGTCATAGAGAAATTCCCCCGATTCGGGATCGATAAAAAAGGGCAGCTCGTACTTTGCATAAAAACTCCCCGGCGCTTTTGTCGTGAATCCGAATCTGCCGACTACCGAAAATCGCCATACTTTACAAGCTATAGTAGGCGACCACATTTCGGTTTCGTAATGGCCATACGCAACCCCGTTGATTTTCTCGGAAGGATAATCCAGTTCGTTGCTGATATCAAAATCCGACATTTCGCCGCCGCTCACGGGAATGTCGTAACGGCCGAGCAGATCGACATCGATCTTTCCCCGCATATCGAGCACGAACACATGGCGATGCAGGTTGAGCGCCAGTTTGACATACCGGTTCACCTCGAAGGCGTAGCCGAACGTCATCGTCTCCCATGAAGAGGTCAGGCTTACCGGCATATTTACCGTACCGCGCATGAGGAATTCCATACCGCCTTCGATCGAGGTATCGAGTTCGATGAGCGGATTTCCCAACATATTATCGTAGCTCAGAAAAAAATTCTGCGTACTGGCAAACGATGCCACACCCCCCATCATCGGGACGTCGACACGGACCGTCGGATTGGGATTCTGACGCGCACCCGCCGTGGGCCGGAACTCATCGCCGTTTTTAAAAAGCGATTCGTCGGCAAAGAGTGAATCCACCGCCGGATTGAAGTATCCGGTGTAATCCCGTATGTTGACGGTTTTTTCAAGCGGCAGGTTCAGGCCGAAATACGCTTTCGGATATTCGAACGAAACGTCAAACGGATCATGAAGCAGGTCGTAGTTGAATCCGATTCCCACCCGTGCCTCGAAGGTCGGCAGTTCTATCTCGGTACCGCCGGAAAAATCATCCGCCGCACCCGCCTGCAGAATGAACACACTGATAAGAATGCCCGTGGTCCGTATGCGCATGGGAAACGCTCCTCCGTTGAATGCCCGGTTTAAGCAATGATTATATGGTGGGTACGGGAGGGAGTCAAGCGGGAAATTGGAGGGGGGATCAACCATGCCGCGTTTTCTTCGCCGTCAAGGACGAGCGCGTTACCGCATTTTGACAATATCAATTTATCGATGCGGGCGGAACACAAATAACCCGAAACAGCCAACCAGGGCGGTAAATGAGAACGTTCATATTTCGACAAGCGCCACGCCCAGATTAACCTGCGGCGAAGCCGTCAGCGTTGAACCGCCGTGTCGAGCGTCATTTCCGTTTATTTCATTACCATTAGAATGTTGCTTTCCTGATAGATTCCCGCCTGAAAGCAACACACATAAAGCCCTGCCGGAATTGCGCCATTCTCAAGCCTGATGCCATATTCCCCCGGCGACTGCTCTCCTTGTTGTAATAAAACCACCTTTTCCCCGGAGATCGTATAAATTCCCAGTCGTACGAAACAGCGCGCCTGAATACTGTAGTTCACCATGACATCCGAATGCAAATATCCGTAAGCGTTGACGCGAATCCTTGTTTGCAGAGGGTTATTCCGTCGATTGGGAGGAAGGACTGATGTCATTTCGGAAAGAGGCCTGCGCCAAACGCCGTTGCCGTAAGTGCCGGCAAAGATATTGTCGCCGCTCACGGCAAGGGCGGTGACAGTCGTAATGGTGTTGGCGTCGGCGTTATTGACCCGGGTCCATGAAGAACCGTTGTCCGTTGAACGATAGACATGACCATCACCATAAGAGTTATCGGTGCCGACGAAAATAGTGTCGCCGCTCACGGCAAAGGTGTAACCATGTCCGCCTTCCGGGCCGCCCGTCGATACCCATTGACCCTGCACTTGATTTGCAAAGAATAAAAAACAAACCGCCGATAGCGTCAGAACATACTTGTTCACGATATACTCCCCTTTCCCGATTCCTTTTGAATTGCCGACGTACGCCCTCTGCCGGTCATCCATACTTTAGAATAAAATTAAAGAAATGCCAACCATTATCTATAGATACTGTTGTCTGAAGACAATACATATCTCAAGTGGGGAATCTCTTATGCACAATTCCGCTCGAACCCTGCACTGCAAGCGCTAATTCTACTTCGTTGGACCGGCACCGATACCAACAACGGCCAGCCTGTGCAGTTCACGATAACTTTTACAAACACTACAATTACATGGGACTACAGTGGCACTGTAATGGCGGGGGATATCCTGGAGTATGACAATACTGCAAACTTGGTTGTGTTCAAATGGGCGAATCATCCAGCATATACTGGCAAGTACCATAAATTCACCTGGAATCCAGAACCTGGTGCAACCGTAAGTATACAAGCATATTCAGAGGAGGATTCTCAAGATGCCGCAAAGAGCAGCACGAACGCAAAGTACTCGGCAATCACTCTCACGAAGCAATAGTGCTTACCGGCTACGGTACTTTGCCTCATATGACGTTGCAGTTTAAAATGGCCGGTTGTATAATGATAGCTGATAGTGGTGCCCAAGAACTTCGCCCACCAGACCAAGCCCGCCATTTCGCGCAGTATATCAAGGAGACGCTCCGTGTCCGGCTGCCTTGGGCAGTGCGCGAAATACATAGGCGCGAAACAGCGGGCTTTGGCCGACACATTGTTGAAGTCAATTCGGTCACCAGCTGACAGGAATAAAGAAACGAATTATAAATCCGGGTGCCTTGAGAGAAATAAAAGAAAAATGTTACAAAATCTGCCTTTAATTATAACGATCTGTTTTTTAACACTATGCTCTCAACAGAAAGATAATCGCTTTTGGATCGAAAAGGTAATAGTTCGTGACACTTCTTTTAACGTTATCAATAAAATTTCAACTTCAGGAGATTTGTCGGATTTAAATAAATTATGGATGGAATTCAGGAATATATCCAACACAACAATGGCATATGAATGGGATCTAAAACTTGATATAACATCAAAATATCATGGCGGACGATGGTTATATGATAGCAAAAACGGTATTGTTGCGAAACTCAATTACAGCCTTACGCCGAAGTATTCAGTTTTTAGAAATGATAAATTTTTATCAATAGTAAAGAAAAATGGCGATAAAAATATAACAGATCCATTAACGCACTAACGCCTGGCACCGCAAGCGCCCATTCTCCTTAGCAGTGCCCGTCTGCGGCGACCAAACCATGCAAAAAACAGCAATATTAACTCAAGGACCTGTTGGAAAAACGATTTTAAACATGGCCATCCCTATGATGATTGGAATGGTCGGAATGGTTGCATTTAATCTTGTCGACACCTTTTTTGTCGGAAAACTCGGGACAGACGCGCTGGCGGCAATGGGTTTCACACTTTCGGTGGTTTTACTACAGGGTTCCATATCAATGGGATTGGGAATCGGGACAGCGGCAATAATCTCTCGATCAAT
The DNA here is from genome assembly GCA_016929415.1 of Chitinispirillaceae bacterium. Lineage (GTDB taxonomy): Bacteria > Fibrobacterota > Chitinivibrionia > Chitinivibrionales > Chitinispirillaceae > JAFGNB01. Next base: position 17,672 of record JAFGIW010000161.1, read on the forward strand.
CGGCCAAGGAGACAACCAGCAGGTTCGACGACTGACGGTGGACAGTCTTTTCCTCTCGCTTGTTTTGGTTATTTGCATCATCGTCCCGGGTCTGTTCACCATCAGACCCTTGTTTTCACTTCTCGGTGCACAGGGGCATTTTCTCGAAATGGTTTACGATTATATGTTCATCTGGTTCCTTGGAGTACCGTTTGTCGTAATACCGATGGTCGGTAACAATGCCATCCGGGCAGCCGGCAATACGATGATTCCCAGTATTATAATGCTTGTTGCAATTGTGGTAAACACCGTTCTCGACCCGCTTTTGATTTTCGGGATAGGTCCCTTTCCGCGGCTCGAATTGAAAGGTGCGGCTATCGCAACAGTGATTGCCCGGGCAATGACAATGGTAGCCTCGCTTATGTTCTTGCGTTATCGCTTTGATATGCTCACAACACGGCTTCCATCACCATCACAATTGCTGCATTCCTGGAAACAGATATTACATATCGGAGCGCCGGCCGCACTGAATCAACTAATGCTTCCTCTTTCGTTAGCCGCGATAACACGCCTGCTCGCCTCATATGGACATATCGCCGTCGCCGCTTTTGCAATCAGCAACAGAATTGAAATGTTTGCCTTATCACCTCTGATGTCACTTGGTGCGGTCATGATCCCTTTTATCGGTCAGAATGCGGGTGCGAATAAACTTGGAAGAATTAAAGAAGGGGTAAAATACAGTTATTCTTTTTCAATGTTTCTCAGTGTGGCCATATTTATCGCCGTAGTACTTCTCGGTAAACAGATTGCCTTAACTTTCAATAAAGACCCGGATGTCGTTTCCATTTCATACCAATACCTGATAATCGTATCTCTCAGCTATGGCTTTTATGGTATTGTAGGATTGACGTCTGCATTTTTCAACGCTCTGAAGAAGCCGGCCCTGGCGATGTTTATAACCTCGCTCCGCGCAATCATCCTCTATATCCCACTCGCCTGGATAGGTTCAAAGATCTGGGAATTACCGGGGGTATTTATTGCTGCCGCTGTTGCATCTGTTATCTCGGGGATTGTGGGCATGGTTTTACTACGAGCATCATTGCGGAAATGAGTTATTCCCCTTATAGAAAAAGAACTGACGGGCTCCGGATACCTTCTCCTGACGTATGGAGCGGAAATGGCCGGGTACGACATCAACGCCGAGGATACACGACCGCGCATGACGGCAATTGACAACGCGGGAGAGATCGAAATATAGAGCGTTCGGGAGCATCGGCTTCACCATTTTTTTGATACTTTCCGGCATAGTTTTCCTTCTCATTCCGATCCATGTTCCAGCTCATAGTGACACCGACTAACTATGCCTGCTATGATTTGCTTTTTCAAGTTAGATCAGTTATCTTGTAATACGTTGTATTTTTATCTTTCAGATATGGTTTCATATGAAAGTGCTTCGTTTATTCCTCCCGTTGCTGGCAATTTATCTCTGTAACTGTCCTCTCCCCACCGACCCGTTGCAGAATTACGGCAATTGCGATGTCGATTTTACCGATGAAAAGAGCACCGAATCTTATCGCGTAGGCGATACGGTTACAATAACCATTGCTCTGGAGCTTCCCCATCTTTTAGATACAATAAAGCTCTCTATCGGTGATGAAGACACCGCCATCGTTTGTGATTACAGTATAAAAACACAGGACACAATCGTAATAAAAAAAGTTTTCTCTTCTCCCGACACCATCACGTTGGCGCTTGAGGCATTTAAAAAAGACGGATCCCTTGATTCGGCATCTTTGACCCTGATAATCAGCGGCGATGAACCTGGTATTACCAGGCAGCCGTCCAATCTGTATACCCTTGAACCGGGCTATGCCTGCACGCTCAGTGTAAGCGCCGAAGGCAGTAAACCGCTCCACTTTCAATGGATCAAGGGTGATGATAAACGTGAAAACGATACGCTTGACACTCTCATTATCCCCTATTTTCAGGAAGGCGACACGGGGGAATACTATTGTACGGTGTCGAATGCCTGGGGATCCGATACCAGTAAATCGGCAACCCTTATCGTGAAAACCTTTCCGGGTAAAAAAGTGTTTTGGAAATTCGGTATTTACCTCGATTCACTTTACGAGAGTGAGACGTTGAAGGTGGCAATCGACGATTACTACTCCGTTCCTTCCGATGAAGATCCCACGCTGACGTTCATTTCGTCTGTGGAAAATGCCGCATTAAGCGGCGGTTCACTTTTTTCCTTTTTCGCCGGGAGGCATGACAGCGGTATTTATTCTCTCCCGATTATTTTAAACTCGGAAAGCGGAGCTGATACCGCGACCATATCCGTCAAGGTACTGCCGCGCTATTGCACGCTCACCTTAAAAGCCGATTCCGGTTCGATCGAAGCTGATCCGGAAAAAGATACTTATTGATGGGGTGATACGGTTTCTCTTACAGCGGTTCCCGATGAAAATTTCCATTTTAACGAGTGGAGCGGTGACCTCTCTGGCGGCAGTGAGGAAATCAAGGTTCCCATGATCGACGACATTGAAATAACCGCACATTTCACCAGGAAAGCAACCACCGGGTGTGCTCAACTGCACTCCGGAAGTCTTACTACGGCAATACGGGAAGCGTCGCAGTCTTCGGCTCGTCCCGGTTCCATATGCCCTGAAGAGGGGCTCTATAATGACGGTACTATTAAAGTATGGGGTACCGTTCGGTTTATTTTTCAATAGCGGTATTCGGAGGAGATGAAATGCGTACCATTAATTCACTGGTGATACTTTTGACGCTTGTATGTCTTGTTACGGCTCAATCGAAGTCTGCAATCGAGTTTTTTGATACGACCGGATCGGAATCGGTATCGAAATTCGGGTGGAGCGGCAGTAAAGCGGACGGCGAGTTTTTTATTCAAACTCCTACCGACAGTGTTACCGTGAAAAATGGTGATATGAAATTCAACGGTACTTTTTCCGCTAAAAAGCTGGTTGGCGATGGAAGCGGTCTTACCAATCTACCCGGATCGGGAGAACAAGGTCCGGTCGGTGATAAGGGACCGGATGGTGACAAGGGTCCGGTCGGTGATAAGGGACCAGGTGGAGATCAAGGCCCGGCTGGTGAACAAGGACCAGTTGGTGATAAGGGCCCGGATGGTGATCAGGGGCCGGTTGGTGACAAGGGACCGGTTGGCGATCAAGGTCCGGTTGGTAATAAGGGACCGGTTGGCGATCAAGGTCCGGTTGGCGATCAAGGTCCGGTTGGCCCTGCAGGGCCGGATAAATGTATCGCTTTTGGCAGTATAGCTGCAGATGGCACTATCCGAAGCGGTTCCGGAAATATTGCCTGTGTTTTAGGCGCCACCGAACCAAACGTTTATCAAATTCAAATTACTGATGTATCTTATAGTTATTTCAATTATGCAACAGTAGCCACATGCATCGGCAATGCATATATGGGAACTTCTAGTGGAAGCGGCTATCTCTATATATGGGCGAATAATTCCTCGGGAGCTAAAGTAGCTGCGAATTTTCATTTTGTTGTTTTTAAACCATAGCAATTTCATGAACGGCAGTGTATAGAACCGGTTTTATAATCCCATTCCAGCTTCGACCGCGCGGGTGCCCTAACGCTGTGTGACAAGAATTTCGGAAGCATTGTCCCACCGAGCATTTCACAGGAAACGGATTTTATGGATTTTCTTATCTGGTTTATCGGCACGCTGCTCGGGGCTACCTGGCGTGTTACCATCAATGACCCTCACCGGTTGCGTCTCTTTGATGACCGCACTACGGGCCGCATCTACTGTTTCTGGCACGCGCATCTGCTCCCTCTTGCCTTTATCTTCCGCAACACCGGTAAGACGGCCCTGGCCTCCGCAAGCAAGGATGGACGCCTTGCGGCATCGATTGCACGCCGATGGAAGCACGAAATCATCTTCGGATCATCGAGCCGCGGCGGCAACTCCGCCATGCGGGAGTGCATACGTGTCCTTAAAGAACGGCACTGCGTCATCATTACACCCGACGGACCGCGCGGACCGCGCGAAGAGGTGAAAGCGGGAGTCGCACAGATCGCGATGGTCGCTTCGGCACCCGTAGTCGCGATCAGGTTGCACGCCGACCGGGCATGGCGCCTTCGTTCATGGGACCGGTTCATGATCCCCAAACCCTTTGCACGGATTACGGTGACTCTCTGCAACCCCTTATCCCCCCCGCCTGACGCTCAATCCGATGAATCGGTCGAACGTTTCCGGAAATCCATCAACGAAAGGCTGTCAGGCAATGACGCCCTGGCCTCCTGACATCGCCGTTCTTATTCCCGCCTATAAATCGGCCCTGCTGCTGCACCGGGTACTTCCCCGCGTCATGGAGTATGCCCCCGCGGACCATATCTGCGTCGTTGACGACGCGTCGGACGACGGGACGGCGCAGGTATGCGGCGGATACGGCATCACCTGCCTTACGCATGGTGTCAACAGTGGAAAAGGCGCGGCGCTCGCAACCGGTTTCAGGCATCTGACGTCGACCGATGCACGATGGATCGTTACCATGGACGCCGACGGCCAGCATGCGCCGGAGGACCTGCCGAAATTCATTGCCGCATCCCGCGAAACGCCGCCGCCCGGCATCTGTATCGGTGCACGCGCCATGAAATCCGCGGTCATGCCGCCTGAACGGATACTCTCCAACCTGATCACCTCACGGATTTTAAGCGTGCTCTGCGGAATAAGGATCATCGACAGCCAGTCCGGCTACCGGCTTTATTCAATCGAATTGCTGAAACGTATTGATATCATCTTCAACCGTTTCGAAATGGAATCCGAAATACTCATGAAAGCGGCATTCCTCGGTTATCCTGTTACCTTTACCGGCATACAGACATTATATTTGAATGGTCCAAGCCACATTTCACATGTTGCCGACACCATTCGGTGGATCATTGCCGTCCTGCGTATCCGTATGCAGCGCAGTCGTAGCATACGAGGGCGGTAAGACAACGCTACACAGATCAGGTCACTATTCAGCCATGGAATATCTCAACCCTGCGATCGCCCTGCGGCGCCTTATCAAAAAGCTCCGTGAGAAAGGCATCTCCGACGAGCGGGTGCTTGATGCTTTCGGCAAAGTGCCGCGGCATCTCTTCGTTGATGGCGGCATGTACGCCCAGGCATACGATGACAATGCGCTGCCGATCGGGTTCGGCCAGACCATTTCACAACCCTACATCGTCGCACTGATGACCGAACTTCTGAAACTTGAAAAGGATGAGAAGATCCTTGAAATCGGTACCGGTTCCGGGTTTCAAACCGCCCTCCTCGCACAGTTTTCCCGGCGGGTCTATACCATCGAGAGGGACCATGAGCTGGGAGAAGTCTCCCGTAAACGTCTGAACGAAATGGGATATGCAAATGTGGCATTCAAGATCGGCGACGGCTCTCTCGGATGGCCGCAACACAGTCCTTTTCATAAAATAATCGTTACCGCCGCCGCGCCGGTTCTCCCGCAAACGCTCCTCGATCAGCTTGCCGTGGGCGGGCGGATGGTCATTCCCACCGGCGAACAGCACCATCAGGACCTTATGTTGTACGAAAAGACCGATCACGGCGTTGAACAATCCTGCGCCGCCCAGGTGGTTTTCGTACCACTCATCGGTCAACAGGGCTGGCAGGCATAAGCATTCACCTGAAAATCTGAAAGGATTCCATGATCTCCGAACTGTTTTCTTCCGTTACCTCCTGGTACCTGGACCATATCAATTATGTAACCGTCACGCTGCTCATGGGTATCGAGAGTTCATTCATCCCCTTTCCATCGGAAATCGTCGTCCCTCCGGCCGCGTATAAAGCGGCACAGGGAACGCTGAATGCCGGGGGGGTATTCTGCGCGGCAACGGCAGGGGCGCTAATGGGAGCGTTCTTCAATTATTGTTTTGCCCTGCTGCTCGGCAGGAGAGTGCTCTACCGGCTTGCAAATACACGGATCTCCCATTTCTTTCTCATCACCCGGGAGAGTCTCGAAAAGGCGGAAGCCTATTTTATCAAACACGGCCGCAGTTCCACCTTCATCGGACGGTTTGTCCCGGCAATACGTCAGTTAATCTCCCTTCCGGCGGGAATTGCACGGATGGATCTGAAACAGTTCCTGTTGTATACCGCACTCGGCTCGGGAATCTGGAACCTCATCCTGACCGCCCTGGGCTACTTTCTCTACTCGCGGAAAGAGCTGCTCGAAAGGTATTACAGCCGCATATCGATTTTTTTTCTTTTGTGCGGCGTCGCCTTTGTCGGGTATATGCTTTATAATGGGTTAAAAAAGGGAAAGGCCCAAACGGGCACTACGACACGGTAACGGCGGCGTTTCACCACGATCGCCCCCCCCTATAGGCTGTCGTTCACCATGGGATACCCGCACGGGTCGAACTCAACGCGGGGAAAAATGCCCCGTCCCTCCGGTTGAAGGATGTGGTGCCCGTGAAAGAGGGGGAAGAGGTTGAAACGGAGAAGAAATAATGCTCCGGTGAAAAACAACAGTCTCGCTCCTGCAATATTTTATTCCCGGCGTTCGTAGTAAAAGTAGTATAAATGGATGTAATGGCAGTGCGACTGCCAAAACCTCCTTTGAAAGGGTGAAGGTGTATGAAACCCCGCCGGACAGAACACGGCGGGGTCCTTTTTATAATTCCACCGTCCATATCGGCAGTGCCCGCAGGCAGGGTACCGGCAGGTTGAAAAGCAGGTATTTCTCATATCCATCAACGACTCCTGCGGCAACGCTCATAATCCGTTTATCATCACGAAATCTCCCAATTGCTTCCCTCCAGCATTTCCGGTAACAGCAAGGCTGCCCCCCTGAACCGCCGCGCGCGGCCCATTCGGCTAGGCATCCGCCGCGGCATGTGTCGGCCATACGGCAGTCGCGGCAAGCGCTTCCGTACGACATGAGGATTTTCCGCTGCAGATATGCCCTTCGCCGGGTCAGAATGCGAATGCAGTCGCGGACCGGTCGTTCGGTAACATAAACGCCACTTCCGCCGAGATCGGTCATCGCGCAGATATGCGCCCTGCCGTCGGCGGTAATGGAAAGCACCCGGGAGCCGCCGAAGCAGGCACCAACGAAGCGATCCCCCGCCTGGAGCAGCCGGTTTTCCGTTGAATCGGAGTCGAGAATATTTACTCTTGTAAATTCAGCTTTCACTGACAGCATTGCGGCAATACAGTTGGAGAAAAAAGGTCGGGGCAGCCGTATGCCTGCGCTCCTTCCGACCGGCAGAACAGGCACCGCACGGAAAAACGACGCTCCCGCCTCTCTCGATTTCCCAGCAAGCTCCGCGGTATGGTGCAGATTGCCGGGAAGCAGCGTCATATTGATTCCGACCGCAATGCCGCAATCGACTACTTCTCTCAATGTCCTGAATACTCGGTCGGCATCGTGAAAGCTGCTGCCCGCAGGCGTCTTTCCGGGGAACTCCACCGAAAGCCGCACGAACGTAACGACGCCGGTTGCCTTTAACCGCCCGATTATGCGGCGGGTAAGCAGTGTTCCGTTTGTGGCCAGAGCGCATGGAAGTCCGGTTTTTCCCAGATCGCCGATGATCGAAAAAAGATCTTTTCGCAGGAGGGGCTCGCCGCCGGAAAGAATCACTGTGGAGGCGCCGAGTTCCCGGAGCTGGATAAACAGTTTACGAAGAGCTGTGCGGTCTATTTCCGGACCTGAACCGCCGCCGGAGTAAATGTCGGAGCTTCCGCAGTGGCTGCAGCTGAGATTGCAGCGGTTGGTGAGGGAAATGGCGGCTGTTTCAATCATCGAACACGGGTCGCTCATATTTCCGCCCGATACCGGCAACAGGGATCGCCATCACCACGCGGTGAGTTTCGCGGCATACGAGCGGCTGGCGACCAGTTCGGTTTCAGGGTGGTCGCGCAGGCGGACTTTCAACCTGCCGCCGAACCATTTGTGAAGCCCGGTAACCCAGTCGATATTGACAATGGCGGAACGATGGATTCTGACGAATTGTTTCGGATTCAATTTCTGTTCCAAGTCGGCAAGTGTCGTATCGATGATATACTCTTTCGCACTCGTTTTCACCTTTGTGTATTTGTTATCCGATTGAAAATAAATGATATCATCGGGGCTTACCAGGTCGATACGGTCACCCACCCGCAACGGGATACGGTTCTGCGGCATGGATTGCGTCGCCTGAAGCAGATATTCGATTTTTTCCGAAAGTGTTTCCTGCTTGAAGCAGACCGTTTTCAGTTTATTGATGGCTTTTTCCATCATCGCCACATCAACCGGTTTGAGAAGGTAGTCGACGGCGATCGCCTTAAATGCCTCAAGCGCGTATTTGTCGTAGGCTGAGGTGAAAATAACCGCGGGCTGGTACGGTATTTTTTCGAGAACCCGCAGTCCGTCAATTCCGGGGAGCTGTATATCAAGAAAAAGCAGTCGCGGACGCAGGTTGGTGATGAGATCGACCGCTTTGAGCCCATCCTCCGCCTCCCCCACGATCTCGATCGTATCGTTGAAAGCGAGCAACAGACGTTTCAAACGTTTGCGTGAAGGCTCTTCGTCCTCGACAATGACCGTGGTAATTGCTCCTTCGTTCATACAAAGGATCCTCTTCTATGCCCGGGTCTCCCCTTCACCGCGTGTGGCAAAAGAGGCGGGCGTGCATGCAGGAATAACCGCAGGAAGGACCACATCGACGCCACGCTCAAATCGTTGAAATGGCAGGGAGATCGTACCCTCGTTACCGCACTCTGCGATGAATTCGCCCCGGACGAGAAACGCATAAAGTGCAATATCTGCATGACCGGAACTCTATGCAACAGGTTCGAACTGGAACTCGAATATAATTCGCCGCTGCGCACCGATCCCCGGAGAAAGCCGATGCTCGCTTCCTTGTTTAGCCGCGGGCTTGTCACCCGCCAACAGGTCCGGGACCTGCTCAAATGGCCGGGGAAAACCATGGTATCTGCCGGACTCGCCGGAAAAAAAGTCCCGCTTGAACGGTGGCTCGATATTAAAATATGCGTTGACGAAAAGAGTATCGTAACCGCCAAGGCGTATCTGGGTTTCGCCCCCGTGCTTCCACGAATCGGCTGGTAAAGGCTGGCGGCTGGTGATTAAATCATTGAGTGATTACCAGTTCCTGCAATGCATCAACAATGATGGAATTATCTCACTCTATCATGCACGTTGCCACCTCAACAACACATCGTTCATTCTCAAGCTGCCGGCCTATGAAACCATTCCCGAACCCGCGGTTTCCTTCCTGAAAAATGAATATGCCATCTGTTCGAAAATCACCAGTGAACAGGTCATCACATCGATTCGATTTGTCAGGATCAACAACAGATGTATCGTCGAATATAAAAATTACGATGTGATTCCGCTCGCTTTAAGTCCCGATTACGGGAATCTTTCACCTCAGGCATTTCTCACCACGGCGATCAGCCTTACGGAATTACTGGGACGCATCCATGATGTCGGCATCGTTCACCGTAATCTTTCGCCTTTATCTTTTTTAAAGAGTATATCCTCCGGCATCCATTACCTGACCGGTTTTTACATCGCCGCAATACCCGACACATCCTTCAACGATAAACTGATGTCGTCGTTCTTGACAAGGCAAAAATGCTCCGCCCTCGCACGCAGTATCTGCTCAAAATCGGTTCGTGCATAGGTATGAGATTCGGCTGCACCATGCTCGGCGCGATCGACGCCACGTCCCCCGAAGCGGCGGAGGAGGCGCTTGCCGACGCACTCGACGTCGGTATCCTGCAGTATGCCGCGGCTTCCGACATCCGGAACGCACCCCGTGAATTCCGTTTCAGCCACGACCGGATACGGGAGGCAATCTACAACCGCATTGATCCTGAGGAACGCACCCGCCTGCATCTGCTGATCGGAAGGAGCCTGCTCAGGCGGAAGCAACGGGGGACGCTGAATCCTCGGTTTTTGATATTGTCAAGCATTTCAACCCCTTTCACCAGTCGATTACCGATGCAAAGGAACGCAGCGAACTCGCCGTCCTGAACCGGGAGGCCGCGCGGCGGTCACGCAATGCCAACGCCTGCGAAATAGCTATCGATTTCCTTAACGCGGCGATCACCTTTCTCCCCGGTGCCGCCTGGCAGACCGATCAGCAGTTCAGGTTCGATCTCGAGCTGTCACTCGCGGAATCAGAATATATGCTCTCCCGTATGGACGGGTCGCTGCGGCGCCTTTCCGCGCTCGGCGACCATGCCGTCAACCAGCAGCAGCTCGCGGCGGTCGACCTTGTCAGAATGTTGGCGTTCGACCACCGCAAGGAAACCGAACTTTCGATCGAGGTCGGCTTCAACCGCCTGAGGGCAATGGGAATCAACCTTCCGGAACGGCCGTCGATCTTTTATCTTATTGTCAATATGGGCATGGCGGCGATCGCCATGCGGAGAATCATTCGTTCCGGCAACGACGACTCCTCAGTGAGCAGCGCCGTTCCCGACACGATACTGTTTTCGTTCCGCATACTGAGCAGGCTCTGGCTTTACGCATTTACCTTCCAGAACCATCGCGTCGTCGCCGCCATCGTGACGCACCTTATCCTCCGCACCCGCACCTACGGCCAGTTCAGCGCGGCATCGGTCGCCATCTGTTTCTGGGGCATTCTCACCGGCATGCTGACACGGAATCCGCTCAAGGGCCTGTGCGGCCAGGCAATCATCTCCATCGAGAACGCGCTCTTCCACGACCTCGAGATCAAGCAACTCCAATCCAAAGTCAACCCGCACTTCCTCTTCAACGCGCTCAGTTCGATCGCCGAGCTCTGTCATACCGATCCCGACGCGACCGAAGACGCCATTATCAAGCTATCGACGCTCTACCGGTATGTCCTCACGGCCGAGATGCGCCTCGTCACCCTCGAAGAAGAATTGGAGATTATCCGTAAATACCTCGACATCGAAAAACTCCGTTTCGGCAACCGCCTGTCGTATGAGGTGCGGATCAACGGCGACCCTTCACTTGTTCGCATGCCGTGCATGCTGATCCAGCCGCTTGTCGAAAACAGCATCAAACACGGCATCTCTCCGCGCCCCTCGGGGGGAAGGATCACCATCACCATCGCAATCACCGATACACGATGCGATGTTACGGTGGAGGATGACGGCGCCGGCCCGGATAAATCCTCACCCGGCACCGGGTACGGCCTCGGCAGTATCAAAAAACGGCTTGAACTGCAGTACAACAACGACGCGGTCTTCGAGATCAACAATGCCGACGGATTCAAGGTCCATTTTTCACTACCGGTAATACCGGGATGACGGATGGTCCCGGCAGTTATGCGCGGTGGAAGGGCGCCTCTTTTCCGTCGCCGGTCTACACATGCGCCGGAGTCACCGGCAGCGCGACACGAATCGTCGTCCCCCCGCCGCGGGCTGATTCGATGGAGATGGAACCGCGATGGAGCGTAACGATGTTTTTACAGATAGGAAGACCGAGGCCGGTGCCTTCCCCGCCCTTGGTGGTGAAGTAGGGGGTAAGGGCGTTCCGACGCGTTTCCTCATCCATGCCCGCCCCTTCGTCGGTCACGGTAAGCGTCACCATGCGTTGCGCCGCATCAAAGGCGGTGGAGATCGTCACCGCCTGGTCCATGTCCTCAAGCGCCTGGCAGGCGTTCCGCACGAGGTTGATGACGACCTGTTCGAGGTGTTGCCGGTTCCCCTTGACTATAGGAATGCCCTGGGCAAGGTTCAGGTTCAGGGTACGGGTCGATCGCTTTACCACATGGTCCACGACCCCGAGCGCCGAAACCACCGTGGCGTTGAGGTCGATGTCCTCGTTCATCGGCACCTCTTTCCTGCCGAGTGCGCGGAGATTGGAAACAATGCGGCTTATCCGCTGCGAGTTGCGGATCATGCGCTCGGCGGATGAGAGCAGATCGTTTTTCAGCTCATCGTACGTATAGCCGCCGATTTTAATTTCACGCCGCGGCGGTTGTTCCTTGAGCACGCCGAAAAGAGTGGAAAGCGCCTTCTGCTGTGTTTGCGCGTCAAGCTGGATGGTGCTGTTGGGATTGTTGATCTCATGCGCAACGCCGGCCACCACCGTTCCCAGCGCGGCAAGCTTCTCGATATGCGCCAGCTGATCCTGGCGCTCCCGGGCGTATTGCTCCGTTTTAATGAGCCTACGGGTTATCACGCCGCCCGCGAACACGCTGAAAAGGATCAGCCCCGCATGCACGAGATAAACCGATTGGATGATGTTGTGTTCATTCAATGTATCATGGATGATGGTGCAGAGTTGAAAAAAGAATCCGAGGGCAATAACAATCGCGCCGTCGCGTTTGTGTATGATTGCCAGCACCAGCGCGTACATACCCCAAAGCGCCGCTATTGAACGAAGGTAAAAAGTAACGGGCTGCACCGCAAGCACTCCCTGAACCGGAAGTACCACCAGTAAACCTCCCAAACCGATGCTTATCCAGAAAAAAAACATAAATACACGGCGTTTAATTTCTTCCGGATACAGGGTATAGAAAAAATTCGTATAGAACGCTACACCGAGGCACATGGGGACCGTCTCGATTTTCAGCATGACATTCCAGGGAAAATGGGGAAAAAACTGGAGCAGAAGGCGGTCGCCGACGGTAAGCGCCTTCGTGATTACTATTGCTCCCAATATTCCAAGCAGGAGAAGGCCGGGTTCTTTTTTACCCATGGCATAGAGTGCGACGTAATAAAGCGATATAACCAGCAGTGCACCGATCAAAAAAATATTAAACGCATGATGGACAACCGTTCGATGTACGATCTGCTCCTGTGTGCCGACAAGAATGCTTCGGGGAATTCCGTCGTCGCCGCCGTAGAAATGCGCAACCCGGACGATAAGCTGCGCTTCCGATTCCCGCGGAAAAACCGTAACGGTCAACGGCCGGCACAGGGGGGTCGCATCCGGTTTGTTTGATGAAGCAGTCCAGTTCGATGCGACTTCGGCGGTATCGAGCCATATAAGATAGAAATTACGAATCTCGGGGATCGCCAGAGCCAGCGGGGTATGCGGATCAAGCCCGATAAGACGCAGAGAGTAGGTCGAACCGCCGGAAGCAGATGTCTTGCTTACTCTTTGGGGATGCTTCCAAGGGCCCGGTAACGTGATATATTGCTTCGAATTCGGCGTCATACCGGAAAGGATCTCGGCCGGGGCCAGAAGTTTCCCCCGATAAAAATCCCATTCGCCATCAAGGCGCAGGGAACCTTGCGTCTGAAAATCCCATGAGGAAAGGTCTATAACACCCTTGACGGCTGATGGCGGTTTACCCGGATGATGCGAATGAGTTGAACACCTAAAAGACGATAGGGAAAAACAGACCGCAACAATGGAAACGATGCCACCGACGACCGGTATGGCTTTTTGCGGTTTCATGAGGTGTTGCTTACGCTTCATCCGGCTTCGTGCGTCTGCTCAAGGTGGACTGCGAAACGCCCAGCATCTGCGCCGCGATGGTCTGGTTGTTGCCCGACTTCCTGAGTGCTTTCGCGATAAGATATTCCTCGATTTCTTTGAGCTTCGGAATACCGCCATGCAGCAGCGTTTCAAGGGGCTGCGGCGGATCGGATGATTGGTTGTCTGATGTGCAGCCCTGAAAACGTGCGAAATGTTCAAAGACCTCGGAACCGAGTTCGCTGTCCCGACATCGGGTGACCGCATCGAAAACCAGCGCCTGCAGTTCGCGGACATTCCCCGGAAACCGGCATTGCTGCAAAGGCGCGACGACGTTGAAAGGGACTGCCGGCGACGGTTTTCCCAGCGCCGCCGCCGCCTCGGACACGAAATGTTCAACAAGCAGGGGAATATCGTCCGGTCTCTCCCGCAGCGGCGGGACATGGATATGATGTGTCAACAGACGGTAGTACAGGTCATTACGGAATCTTCCTTCGCGCAGGGATGCGTCCAGATTCTCGTTGGTTGCGGCAATTACCGCCGCCTCGACGGTTTTGACTGTATCCGATCCGAGCGGATAGTATTCCCCCTCCTGGAGAAGGCGCAGCAGCTTGATCTGCGAGGCAGGCTGCAGTGTGCCGATCTCATCCAGAAAGAGCGTCCCGCCGGCAGCCTGCTCGACAAGCCCGGGGCGTTCCCCGTCCGCACCGGTAAACGCTCCCCTGCGATGGCCGAACAGCGTATCGGAAAACATGGTATCGTCAAGGCCGCCGACGTTGACGGCGACGAATTTTCCGGCCCGTTTTCCGGCGGCGTGTATCGCGCGGGCGAAGAGTTCCTTACCCGTCCCGCTCTCACCGGTAATCAATATCGGACGCGGGCTTGTCGCGATCGCTTCGATATATGAAAAAATCGACCGCATTGATTCGCTGATCGTTACGATGGGCGCGAACAATTCCGGATTGCGCACACCCGCAGTAAGCACGTGCGATCGGAGCGAGCTGTTTTCCTGACGCAGTTCACCCAGTTCAATGGCGTTACGCAGACTCGTCACCAGACGGTTTACATCAACCGGTTTGACCAGATAGTCATAGACGCCCCGCTTCATGCATTCAACGGCGGTGGAAACGTTGTTAGAACCCGTCACCACGATAACGACCATTTCCGGGTGCTTTTCGCGAATGGCCTCAAGAAGTTCCAATCCGGTAATGTGCGGCATGAAAAGGTCGAGCATGACGGCGGAGTAGGTGTTCCGTTCGATCAGTCCCATAACCTGACGGCTGTCGCCGCAGAGTTCGAAATTGTCGATACGGTTGAACCGTAAAGTCATTTTGTATGATTGCAGGACATCGTCCTCGTCATCGACAATAAGGATGGGAAAACGGGGAAAAACCTGTTGGGTCATAGGGCATCATCCTTTAGAGAAATCAAAAAGAACCGATCCGACCGACCGATAATTTACTGCGGAGTAACGGTTTAAGATATAAGGTGCGGGTCCTTCCGTCAAGGATTGTATTGTTTTGCGGACAATGTGTCCAAAACTCCGGACAGGATCCGATTGCTCACCCTCCCAGGTACTTTCCTATGATTTATGAATAATAATCATGAATTTTGAATTATTAACGGGCGCATAACAGTATACACCGATGAATTAAGATGAATTAATGGGAAATACAACTTTTTCCGTTTTTGTACCCCTTTCCCAATAACGGGGACCCCGGAACGCGGAGTAGCGGCGAAGCCGACGTGCAAAAGGCGGATGGGGTGAAAGAGACGAAAACCTCCTCGATACTATGTCTATTATGAACCTATGCAGACAATTATGAGACAATAATATGTTCCAGGTTTTAATCATCAGCTTCATCATAATATTACGGTGGGAAAACAGGGTGCTGTGGGAGTGTGGCAATGAAATATTTGCATAAAGGGGAGGGAAACAACTTTTCCAATAACTTTGGCATGAATATCGCTTCTAAAAACTTAATTGCCCGGATCCAACCGAAATGTTCCTTACACCACAGCTGCAATGGGAGGACAAGATGCGAACAGGAAAAGATGAGATCGGACTTTATAGAGAGCATATATTCGCGGAATTTCTAAGGCTGGAGCGCAGGCGCACCGAGCGATCGAAAATACCGTTCGTGCTGATAATAATCGAAATAAGTCATTTCATAAAAATGAACGCGAAAAGCAGTCTCCGGGACCTTGCCGGGATTCTCGATGAGTGTTACAGGGAGGTCGATATCAAAGGGTGGTATAAAAAGCAGTCGATTATCGGTATAATCTGTCCCGACGTATCCGGGACAATGATCGAGTTGCTCCGGCAAAAGTTTTTCATCGCCCTCGAAAAAAAATTCCCCGATCCCCTTCACAGTGGTCTGGTCGTGTCATTCATCTGTTTTCCGGAAGACGAATCCATTGATGCGACCATTCGCAACCGGATTTACCCGGAACTGAAAGTGGACACTCCTGAAAGAGCTGTCGAACATATCTGCAAACGTGCGATGGACATTGCCGTTGCACTGTTGATGCTTGTAATCGGCGCTCCGATCATGCTGGTTGCGGCGGCGGCAATCAAACTGACCTCACCCGGGCCGGTTTTATTCAGACAGGAACGTGTCGGGCTGGGGGGCCGGATATTCACGTTTTTCAAATTCCGCTCGATGCATGTCGGAAACGACAATACGGTCCATAAGGAATTCATTACAAGTTTCATTAAAGCAAGGAATTCCGAACAGTGCAGTAAAACCGGAGCGTTTAAATTAGTCAACGACCATCGCGTCACCCCGGTCGGGCGCATCCTGCGGAAAACGAGCATCGACGAACTGCCTCAGCTGTTCAATGTCCTGCGCGGCGATATGTCCCTTGTCGGACCGCGGCCGCCGGTGCAGTACGAAGTCGACATCTACGATCTCTGGCACCGCCGACGGGTGATGGAAGTCAAACCGGGGATCACCGGATTCTGGCAGGTTTACGGACGAAGCCGCACCTCCTTTGAAAACATGGTGCGCATGGATATTCATTACATCCGGAACCGCAACTTTTTCTTCGATATCGCCCTGCTGCTCAGAACCCCGTTATCGCTTGTAAAAGGGGCCTACTAGGAACGGGAGGGACGCGCTCATCGCGGAAGATCGGCTTACGCTCGATTCCAGGTGAAATAGTATATTTCCCGCATGAACTATGAACTCATTCAACTGCAATTAGGCGCTCTTTTTGAAGAAAATTCCATTCTGCTTGAGCCGTTCAATGATGCATCCCGCCGAACCCCTTCGATTGATCAAACGCAAATCGACGCACAAAATGGAATCATCGAAAAATATTCCATTTCCGGAAAAATCCGGGCGCCGCACGCAAGCGGCCGGAAGTCCGTTCCACTACAAGGCGCCATATCACTGAAGCGAAATGAAGACGGAAGCCTGTCAATCGTTGATTGCGAGGGGAAAACCTCCCCGGGGATCTGGGAAATCGCAAGGGGTGTCGTCCTTTCCGACGGCTGCATACGGCTCGTATGCAAAAATGGCCGGGCGGCGGCGCATCTGCGAGGTACACTGCGGTTTTCCGACAACAGAAGCATTGAAACAGGCGGGGCTCTCGACACGGAGATTATACCTGACCCGTCCGACCCCGACCGGATGTACATCGGGACGCTTGTCAAAGACGCCTATTTGAATATCGGCACGGATCTTCACCTTTACGGCGCCATGATATGGTTCGAATCATGCACGAAACTCCATGAACCGGGGACTCCCCTTCCCTATTTCATCGATGAAACGGACGAATATCTCTTCCAGTGCACCCAACCGGTCCCGCTGGCCTCATCATACCTCACGGGTATCGTTGATCAGCCCGTGACCATGTCGGTAAGCATCAACGCCCTCGATCCCGATAATGTCCGGACCGGCCTGACGGTTTATCCCGCCCGGCTCCGGGTTCCCGGCCTGGGTGAAAACACCGTTTTGTTTATTTCAGGTCCCGTCGGGGACCAGCCCTTTACGATAGATTCGGCGGGGGAATGGAACGCCGCTATCTCTTCCAGCCCTCATTTGCATCTTGTAAGTTCCAATGAGCCCACGGGACCTTCCCTGGTTGAAGGGGTCGCGTTTTTCATCGGGAAGCTCGAAGGCGCGGGATTTTACTCCACCCGGCTGTCCGTCTCCTCCGAGTTGACAAACGCCGTTGCTTTCCCGCAAAGCAAATGGCCCCGGGAAATGCCCTGTCAGCGCATATCCTTTACAATCTCCGAAAAAGGCGCCGCCGGCCTCGACCTCGTTTTCAATCCCCTATCGATCGACGGCTTTTCAATTTTCAGCGCCGGGGGAAAAGGCCGGATGCTTCACGCTTCGTTAAGCGGAAACGGACTGTCATTCAAGGAGGGTTGCCTCGCGTCGCGAAAATCCTCGACACGGCGGCCTCGTGCGCTTCCGCCTTTTACTATCGACAATCACTGCCGTGTATGGGTGGAGGTCGGAAGCACACCGGTGGAAATCGGGGATTGGTTTTCCGATAAATCAACGTAGCCGCCGGCATCGCCGTCCGCCCCATCCGTGGATCCGCCGATCCGTCGGTCAAAACCGCGGGCGCCCGCGCCCGCCATCAATAACACACCATGACGGTTCCCCTCATGACGGAACCGCCGCAGATGATTCTGAAGATATACATGCCTGAGGGAACGCGTATGCCATGCACGGTGGTATGGTCCCAGGAAACCGATTCCCCCGGAATATTCCGCCGTTGCCAGACCGCATTGCCCATCATGTCAACAATGGCGACCTGTTTCGGTGAAGTTCCGGGTATGACGAAATCGACTCTCTTCCCCTGGTTTATTACCCTGACGTTCCTTGCCCGCATGATCTTCTCGGAACCGTTTATGGTCCCCACACTCCCCCAGTTGGGGGGAGATATATTTATAATTTCCATATTGGCCGGGGTGCAGGTGCCCAGTCCGGCTGTCTCCGCCTTCCGCAGGTCTTTCTCGCCCTGCTCGAGGTTTACGAGTTTCGCCTTGGTCTGTTTTTTCATAAGTTGAATGGTTTGATAATCAACCGCGACAAGATCATTACTGACGATTATCGTGCCTGCAACGAAGTCCGGTTCTCCACCCGGTCCGCCCCCGGCCCTGCCGACAACGGCATCCATCAGCGACAATACCTGTTTGGTCTTGATCGCTGAACTCAGGCTGTTGTTCCAGAGCCACGCATGCGTGGAATCACTGTGGTGTTTGCTGGGAGGGCCTATATAGGTCATGGTGTTTTTTAAAGAGAGGGTCACCCCATAGTTATTCGACGGCATAATATGTTCCCAGGCGACCGGGCAATTTATTATATAGGTTGCCGCTTTCGTATAACTGGATCCGTCGCCTCCTCTTTTTTGAATGGTTATATTGGAAGCTGTTATTTTTCCGGTACCGACAAGTCCGTTTTTAAATGCATCGGTAACGGCAGTGTTGACTGCACCAAGTCCGCTTGCATCATTTCTTTTCATGAGGATTTTCGTACTGCCCGATATCTCCGCCGGAAAAAGCGCCGCATATGCCGCGGCTTTATCCGATTTACCCGTAAATGTCATTATCGCATGATCGACGAGGTCATTAATTTTTGCCGCCACGGGTGAGCCGTTGCTGACCGCAGTCGCATCGGTGGCGATGACGATACGGTTTTTTTTTGCGGAAGCGGTTACAGCCGATACAGGTATGGCGGCAGCTAATCCGGCCGCTGAAGAAGTCTTTAAAAAATCACGACGTGAAATTGAATGAGTCATATACGACACCTCTCTGGGAAATTGGATGATTACCGGATAATATACTCCGAAAATCGCTCTTTATGATTAATATACGTTTTTAAGCGAGTATTTAATCCTTATATGATTAGGGGGACTACTCCCGGCGACTGCCGTCATCATTTCTTACTTCGCTCACCGAGGCTTATCCACGGAGATAGGCCACTGATGGCAAGTTGGTTGAGAGATACTCGGCGAATGTTCAAAAAATGCCCGCATTGCATAAAAATTGCTATATTTGATAGTATCATGCCCTGCCTTTTTACAATGATGGGAAGAAAGCGCTTGCGTCTCCTCCGGGTACTTTCAGTCGGGATTTCAGGCAGTTATGAAAGCGTTTTTGCCGCCTCCATTATTCCCCCTGAAGTATTGAACTCTTCCATCACTTCCGGCCGGCATCCCCTTGCGGAGAAGAGGGGCGCCCGACGTAAAAGAGCAGAGCCGGAACAAGGGCGGGGTGATGAGGTGAGGCGTTGGTCAAAGGCAATGAA
>JAFGIW010000162.1 GCA_016929415.1 Chitinispirillaceae bacterium
AACTGCTACCTGCCTTTGCCGAAGCCGGCTACGGCGGAGGCGGGCGGAGAACGGGCCAGTACCGAGTGTTGCTTACGTGTAGGTGTCGTGAGCGGCGCTTTTTCGAAAGTTGAGCCGGAGCGGAGACGACGCCGTGGCGCCCGAAGGGTGAGCGCAGCGAATCAAATGCCGAGCATCGACACGAAGAACGAAGCGGAAGAGGTGTACACAGGGAGCCGGAGCGCTGCATTGAGCGAGGTCGAAATGTCGAGGTGATGTGCGGAGACGACCGCTCAAAGCCGCCAGAAGGGGGCCGAACAGGATGTGAGGCATGATTTCCGCACGCCGGGATACCCCGACAGGCTCGGTACAAGTCTGTGGCGGGGCTGGCGGGTGACTGCCAGTCCTACGCTGACTGCGAAACGACTTAAATCTCTTGCGCGCCCGTCCGCGGGCGTGGTTATTGATCGTTATTACATTCTGTTAAATCTTTAATGAATATCAAAAGGAGAAAGGAACGATGAAGAAATTAGCATTACTCATAACACTGTTATCATCCTTATCGTTTGCGGAAAACAATTCGAAATATATTATTTGTGAACCTTTTTGCGATATGAGGGATAGACCGAATTCTGAATCTATAGTAGTTGGAAAAATTCCTGTTAATTCTAAAATCAATATAGAGAGAGAAGAAAGTAAAATTGAAGTAATCGGTAATATGCGGGGCAAATGGATTCAAACAACATGGGAAGGTAAAACAGGCTGGATTTTTAGCGCCTGTGTATCGGATAATCCATTGTATTACACCAAAGATCAATTTAAAACACGCCACGATGAATTATTGAATCAAAGGAAAAATATTATGATCATTTTTATGAATGATAAAGAAATAATGTCAGAATCAAATTCAGACACCGACAATGAACTATATGCGGATTGGGCTAATTCAATAGCTGAAATCAGTAATAAAAGCGAAATAACAGCGATGAAAATCAGCATTAAAAATTGGAAAGAAATTAACCGGAATAAAAATTATCCAAAGGATAAATATTCACTTCTGTTTATTAAAAAAGACAAGAAGGTTCTATATTTTAAAAATGGTATTATTGAACCTTGGCCGGTTAAATATGTTTCCGCATATTTTAATGATAAAGAAAAGACTTTAACAATCAGTGATTTGGCGGGACAAAAAGTGGATAATAATGAATCTGTAGAGGAATTCATTGGAGTATCAGTTATCGATTTTGATAGCATTATTAAATAATTAAGAAAGAATTAAGAATATGGATTGTCGCTTTTCGGCTTCCTGCCATAAAGCGATACTGCCTGCAACAGCGACATAAGAGAGGTATAATGTAGATTATATTTATACTTTTCGGAACACGAAAGCGAGTAATGTTCGGAGCCCGGTGCGGTCCCGCCGGGCGGCAGGGTAACCTGCCAGTCCTACACTCCCGCCAAAATTCTTACCCTCCATTCATTGGAAGGCGATGAAAGAAGTATGAACATGGGCATCCCTAAACTGAGTTTAAAGTGTATAATTGAGCTATAATAATAACAATTAACAAAAATGATTTACCAATTGACCCGGACTATTCATGAATTTTCGTAGCGAGGCGCTGCAATGCCTGTTGGATCGGGCCTCCCGCAGCGAAACGCACCGCAGGAATACTTGCGGTATTTTGAGGATGCGTTGAGTGAGGACGGCCCGAGATGACGGGCAGTCCAGCGCCGCAGTAGAAAAGTTTATGAATAATCCGGGTTAACACCGCCCGAAAAAAGGACGATTCGCATGAAAAAAGCATTGAAGATTAAGCTTGCGGTTGTTACTCTACTGGTTGGCGGAGTATTAGAAGCGAGTGGCCCCTTCCTTGTTTCCCGTAACGAATTATTCCCCTCATCGGTTGTTAGTAAGGTGATGGATGGTGATGCTTCCCCTATTGATGATACTCCCACCATTGATGAATCCTCTGTAGAGGATACCAGCCCATCTGGAGACGCAAGAACCACCCCTTACAGAAATGTAGACATAGGCCCAATTGACAATTCAGGCCCTGATAGGGTACCTCTTCCACCATTTAGCGTTCCTGGCGGGAAGGTCCAACTCTATGAAATATTGAATATCAAATTCCCGGACAATGAAACGGTCTTTCTTTTAGCCATTCTTGATCATGAGCATTATAAAAGTGTCGGGAAAGGAGGAGTCACGGAACATCATCGCTATGGGATGAGGTTTCTCTTAAGGGACAAGACAATTACCTATCTACCGAGAAATTCCCGACAAGGGCCCTATGCGAAGGATTTGCTTTCCGCATTTCGATTTATAGGATACAAAACAGAAATAGATGAAGATGCCTCTATCCCCGAATATGAGTATCCGAAAAGTATTTCCGGCCCAAATTCAAACCAGGAACTGAACTTAATTGAGGAAGTTTACTCACCTCCGCCCAAAGATTCATACAGGGAGATTTTCAAGGACCCTAAACTGGGGGCGGTTACTCTCCATCGGTCAAATCCCGATAAGTTCTATATCTTTCGCAACGATGGCTCGGCTCTCACTTACGACAACTACAGGGATGTCACCTTGAAGACGATTCACTGGAAAAATGGTTTTCAAGGCCAAAAACACAGTCTTTACATCAACAATGCCATTGATCGAAACGATGTTGCAGGGTCTTATGGAGGCCCGACTTCACCCTATTCCAGAATTGCTTCTTCGGAAGAACTTGATATTGAAGCGGATTTGGTTTTAGCTGGAGAAACGGAAGACGGGGAGAGACTGCTGACTTTTTCATCTTCTGATCACCCCTTACTTAAGGAGTTCTTTAATATTTCTACACTCGAATTTGATTACCTTCCCTATAGAAACGAAATTCATGAAACATATGAAGAATTTATCGAATCTATACCGGTCTTGTTCTGGATCGACCCATTTGGACGAGCTCATCGATATAACTATGTGAATTATCTCAATACAATGGCCGTTGAACCCCTGATTTACCTCTATCCCTCAACCCGGATGGATATTCATGTCAAAATCAATCCACCACGCGGCGTCATTGCAGCAAATCCGGATTATAGAAATGGGTGGCTCCTCGACGTCGAGCCCTCGGGGGCCATTCGTGTTAAAGGTACTCCCGATAAAGTCTATCCTCATTTGTTTTGGGAGGGTGGATCGGTCGCAAACCCGATCCCAAAGGAGGGTTATGTTGTCAAGAAAGGTCAACTTCATGGTTTTCTCTCTGAAAAGCTTCGCCTTCTTGGCCTCAACCACAAAGAAACAACTGATTTCACTGACTATTGGATTCCTATTTTGTCGAAGTCTCCTTATTGTTTCATAAGTTTCTTAAGCCGTTCTGAAATCGATTACCTGTATCCCGTTACTATTCATCCATCGCCAGGTTCCTTTATTCGGGTTATGATGGATTATCAATACCTTGAGGAACCCGAACCCGTTCAAGAACCGAAATTAGAACAGCCACCGCCAAGAAAAGGATTTGTCGCAGTAGAGTGGGGAGGTATCGTAAGATGAAAAGTATCCTGTTCATGCCGATTTTCATCGTTTTCACTTCGTTGGTTCCGGCAAATGCGGAGTCCACACAAGAGTTGGCAGAAAGTATCAACAAATTCAACCGTGACTTGCGGGAACCAACATCAGAATTGATAGAGGAATTTTCCAATAGACTTCTCTCATCTAATAAGCAGGAAAGAGAGGAAGCCATATTCTATCTGGGCTGGTTGAATGATTCGTCGACAGAATCAACAGATTTGCCGGATGAGGTCAAGAACAATATCGAGCAGTACATAGAGAAACATGCCATTGTTGGATCTCTTGTTTCTCTTCTTGAGAAATTTGGGGTAACGAGTTCCCTTTCGCTCCGTATCAAAGGGATTCGACAAGGAATTGCAAATAACGATGGGTGCCGGATTCTTGACCATCTCAGTGCAATTCATCTTTTAGCCCAAAAGGGAGAAACTCTTCCGGAGGAGTTTAAAGAATTACTCCTTACCACAAAATGGTATGACTATATCTGCAGCAAGGGTTGCTGTGGCGGAAGCGACGTCCTATGGAAAGCAGAGAAAATTGCAAAAGAACGGTACTCTAAAAACAATTTAAGAGATTAGTTTGCCGCCCAACAAGCGGATGCACCGGACTCTCGTCTGCTGCACGCGCCGGTAATCCTTGTACGTGACGGACTTGTTGACCTTTGTGTCCGCCCTCACGACGACAACAACGGCGGAAAACGAGGCGGTTCGATATGGCCGTGATTTTTACGACCGAATAGGTCGAGATGAAAATGAATTGAACCGTATTCGGCAATACATCCGCAACAATCCGGCCGAATGGCATGCAGATAATGAAAATCCTGTCAAACCTTCACCACGTTATGTTGCGATGCCGAATCCGCAAAGGTGATACCTATAATTTCTTTCATGCACAAGACTCCCGATTCATCGGTAGCAATGTCGTCAAAAGCCGTTGCATAAAAACACTTGAACTGATGGCGGAAAAAGGCCACAAAAGAGTTGATATGCAGAGTAATGGATTTCATTTAAAATTTTAAATGGTTGAATGGCGCATAGTGCAACGGTTACCGGTTACATCGGGGGTGAGGAAGGTTCAATGGTGCCTTTGCCGGAATTTTCTTTCCGGGCTTTCATGTCTCCTTGTTTTTGCTTTCGCGGCATTCGGCCAGAGCGGGGATTTCACCACCAGGGGAAGGGTGGTAACCTCGGGCGGCGCAGGGATCGCCGATGCCACGATCACCTATACAAATACGGCTAAAAGGCTCTCATGGGATTTTTCCGACCCAAACGGTTATTTCGGCGGAAAGGTCACCGTCGTTCGTCCGAAACGTTCGAAGCCGGCGGACCGTATCACCCTTGCCGCCGGTCCCCTGGATGCCGCTCTTTTCGATCTCGGCGGCAGAAGGATCGCATCATTGCATACGACCACGGTCGTTGCGGGCTCCTATCTGCTCGAACAGGCTGCACGGCGGCATTCGCGGAGCCTTTTCATCGTCAAGGTGAAAACCGGGGGAACCGAGTACTGCCGGAGAATGCTCGCATGGGATCATACGGGGTTTATTCCCTCCGGAAACGCTTTCGTTCCGGCAAACCGGCGGACCGGGCTTATCGAGTTCGTCGCGGCAACGGCCATCGACACAATCCGTATCGGAAAGACGGGATATACACCGGTCAAGGTTCCCGTCGGTTCGTACACCGCCGACGTCGGTTCGGTGACGCTGAATCCGGTCGATATCGAAGCTCGGGTGAACGCTCTGTTCGGCAGGATGACCCAGGCTGAAAAGGTCGGTCAGCTCGTGATGCCGCTCTATTCGAAGGCTTCGGCAGAAATTGCCGCTGCCGATAACCTTGGTTGTCTGTTCGGCGGCGCCAACGATTTCTCGATGATGGCCATTACGGCTTTGGCCGACATGGTCGACAGTTACCAGAACGCGATGCTGGGTACAACGTGCAAAATTCCGGTTCTCTTCGGATTTGACGGCGTGCACGGCATGAATTCCATGAAAGGCGGGACGCTCTTTCCGCATAATATGGGAATGGGCGCCATTCAGGATTTACTGCTCGTCCAGAAGGCCTTCCGGGTTGCGGCGATCGAAATGAGGGCGACCGGGGCGAACTGGACTTTTGCACCCTGCGTCGCCGTGCCTCGCGACGACCGATGGGGTCGTGCATATGAGGGTTTTTCCGAATCGCCGGATCTCACGCGGACTATGGCGCGTCATGCCATTCTCGGGCTGCAGACCACCGATCTCTCGCTTCCTGTTGCCGTGGCTGCAACGACAAAGCATTTTGCCGGTGACGGCGGGACGGCCGATGGAAAGGATCGCGGAAATACGACGGGTGACGATGCAACATTGCGTGCGATTCACCTTGCAGGGTACGAAGCGGCAATTGCTGCGGGCACGGCGACCATTATGCCTTCATTTTCGAGCTGGAACGGAATTCCGATGCATCGAAACCCGGAGCTTTTAACCGCGTGGCTGAAGAATGACCGTAAATTCGACGGTTTTATCGTGGGCGACTGGGAAGGCCACAGTATCACGGGCGGTACGTCGGTCTGTGTTAACGCCGGACTCGACGTTCCCATGGCTCCGAATTCAATGGCCGCCATGATCGCCGATTTTAACGATATGTACGGCGGCGGCTCCGGCGCCCGGTGCGACGATGCGGTCAAGCGGGTCCTGCGGGTAAAATACCGCATGGATTTATTCACGAATTATTTGACGGATCGTAAGATGACCGCGCTCATCGGTTGCGAAGAGCATCGCGACGTCGCGCGCGCCTGCGTGAGAAACTCGCTGGTTCTGCTCAAGAACGACAATAACACGTTGCCGATACCCAAGAGCGCCAACGTGGCGGTCTGGGGACCGCACGGGGACGATATCGGTCTTCAATGCGGCGCCTGGACCGTCACCTGGCAGGGGGCCGCGGGGAATGTCACAACGGGCACGACTATTCGCCAGGGCGTTCAATCGATCTGCACCGGAAATGTCGGGTATTCGGCAGCCGGCGACGCGGGGAGCGCGGATTATATCATCGTCTGTATCGGCGAAAAGCCGTATTCCGAGGTTACATGGACCCATATCGATCTTGACCGGAGTCCCGGGTACGCCACGAACAGTTCGCTTGTTTCGAGCGCGAAAGCAACGGGCAAAAAGGTGATCGCGGTGCTCATTACCGGCCGGCCGCTTGACATTTCGACCGTTATAGGCAATTGCGACGCTTTTGTGGTGGCATGGTTGCCCGGAACCGAAGGCAAGGGGATCGCCGAGGTGCTGTTCCGCGACAAACCGGAATATACCTTTACCGGCAGGCTTCCGTTTACATGGCCTAAGGACATCACCCAGGAGCCTGTCAACGCCGGTGATGGAAAAACCGGTCTGTTTGCCTTCGGGTACGGTTTATCCTACTGACCGGAATGCACCCGGCAGGCGGGAACCCCGCATTTCACTCGCGGAAGAGGAACCTCTTCGCCTTGTCCCCCCACTCCTCGAAGATGATATACACGACGGGTATTACCACCAGCGTGAGCAGGGTTGTCATGGTGAGTCCGCCGATCACCACCCGTGCGAGCGGCGCCCAGGTTTCGGAGCCATCCCCGATTTCCAGCGCCAGGGGAACCATGCCTACAATGGTGGTGAGCGCCGTCATGAGGACTGGGCGTAAACGGACGATGCCGCTCTCCTCCGCAGCCTCATACAGGCTGATGCCGCGATGCCGCTGCCGGTTCATATAGTCAACGAGCACGATGCCGTTGTTGACTGCGATTCCCACGAGCATCACCACGCCGACGATCGCCATGACGCTCAACGGCGTATGGGTGAGAAACAGGATGCCCAGAACGCCGATAATTGAAAGCGGTACGGTAAACATGATGATGAACGGATCGACCAGCGATTCGAACTGCGCGGCCATAACCATATACACCAGAATCACTGCGATGACAAAGGCAACCATAAGGTAGAAATTCGACTCCCGCCGATCCTCGGCGGTTCCGCCCATGATGAAGATGATGTCGGAAGGCAGCACTATTTCCGATTGTATCCGTTCGATCTCCCGGCCGGCGCTGCTCAGGTCGATGCCGGCAAGATTACAGCTCACCGAAATATACCGCTCCTGGTTTTCGCGGTAAATCGTCACCGGCGACCCGGTTTCCCTGATGTCGGCGATCTCCCGGAGCGGAACCGTGCCTCCCGCGGGAAGCGGTATGACGATGTTGCCCAGGGCGTCCCTGTTTTGCCGGTATTTTTTGTCAAACTGAACGTAGATGGCGTATTCGTCGCCCTTTTCCCGGTACTGCGCCACGGTTCTTCCCTGCATGGCGATCGACACGATGGAGGCGACCTGCATGCCGGAGAGATTGAGATCATTGAGAACGTCCTGCCGCAGATGGATGTCGAGCTGGGGAACGTAGTCGCTGATATTGAGCTTTATATCCACAAGGCCGCGGACCTTTTCCATGCGCGCCTTGACATCGTCGGCGATTGCCTTTGTCCTTGTCAGGTCGTCGCCGACGACTTTAAGTTCAATCGCGCTCTGGCCGCTCCCGCCCAATCCTCTCTGCTCGAAGGAGTAGGAAATTCCGGCGACATCGTCCAGCCGCTTCCTGATCGCGATCTCGATCTCTTTTTGCGACCGCTTCCTCTCCTTGAGCGGCACCAGTTTTATGGTCGCGGAAATGGTGTTGCTCAGGGTCCCGCGCGGATTGAACCCGCTCTGGGTGCCGAATTGAAACATTGCCGTTACAATTTCCGGCGCCTCTTTTTTGAGTATTTTTTCAAGCTCCATAACGGTCCGGCGTGAACTTGTCAAAGGAATCCCGGCAGCGCATTCGATGGTGATATTGATCCGTCCCTCATCGGTTTGCGGCATGAATTCACCGCCGATCAACGGTACGAGAGTGAATGAGCCGATAAAAAGCAGCACTGCCGCGATGATCACGTATTTCTTATGATAAATAGCCCAGTGCAGCAATCTCCGGTACTGACGGGCAAATAAAGTAAAGAACGATTTTGTTGGAGCGGCCGCCACCGGCTTTGTAACCTCGTGTTTTCGCTTTTTCAGAAGAACCGACGACATCATGGGCACAAGAGTCAATGCCACAAGCAGCGAGACCGACAGACTGAACGTGATGGTGAGCACCATCTCTTTGAACAGTTGGCCGGTCATGCCGGGAACGAAGAGTACCGGAACGAACACGCTTATCGTCGTCAACGTCGAGGCGATAATGGGCGTACTCATTTCCGATGCGCCCTCATCCGCCGCTTTGGCCATATCGGGATTGATGGCCCGGCGCCGGAATATGTTCTCCAGCACCACGATCGAATTATCGACGAGCATGCCGATCGCCAGCGCGAGCCCCGCCATGGAGATGACGTTGAGCGTCAGGTCGGAAAGGTAGAGCACCGCGAAGGTGAGTATCATCGAAATCGGCATGGACAGCGCCATGATAAGGCTCCCGCGCCAGTTGCGCAGGAACAGGTAGATGACAAATACCACGACGATGAACGCCATTACCGCCGTACGGAAAAGATTGTTGATCGAGTGTTCGGTAAATTCCGCCGTATCGAAAATGACGGTGAACGCCACGCCGGAGGGGAGGATTTTCAGGATGTTCGGCAGCGCCTTGCGGATGTTCCTTGCCGTCTGAACCGTGTTCGCGTCGGATTGCTTGCTTATGACAACGGCGACGCCCTGGCCGCCGTTGACCCGTACGTCACCGGTGGACTCTTCGAAACCGTCCTCGACAATTGCGACATCCTTGAGCCGGACCGGCACGGCGCCCGCCTTTACCGTTATGTTTTGTATCTGATCGAGCGAGCGGTATTCGCTGTAGATGCGGAGATTGTATTCCTTGGCGGCGGTCTTGATGCTTCCCGACGACACAAGCCCCGCGCTGCTCTGGATCGCCAGCGCGACGGCCGAAGGCGAGAGGGAGTGCGATGCGAGCAGGACGGGATTGAGCCTGACGTTGATCTGCCGCTTGAGGCCGCCCTGGATTGATACCGACGCGACACCCTTTACCCGTTCGAGCAGCGGCGTCACTTTGTCGTCACCGAGAGTGCGGAGCGCGGCGGGGCTCAGATCCTTCGCGTTCATGGACATCATCATGATGGGCATCATCGAGGGATTGAGCGCGATAACGATCGGTTCGTCGGCGTCGTCCGGAAGGTAGTCCCTTGCCCTGTCAAGGCTGTTGCGGACGTCGGTCTCCGCCTGGTCCATATCGGTCCCCCAGTCGAATTCGAGCACGACCGTCGACTGGCCGTTTGATGAACGCGACGTTATTTTCTGGATGTTCTCCGTTGACGAAACCGCCGCCTCCACCGTGCGGGTCACCAGGTTTTCGATGTCCTCGGGGCTGACTCCCGAATAGCTGGTCATGACAAGGACAATGGGGAAATCGAGGTCCGGCGTCATCGCCACCTTGAGCTGCGTCAA
This sequence comes from Chitinispirillaceae bacterium, assembly GCA_016929415.1. Classification (GTDB taxonomy): domain Bacteria; phylum Fibrobacterota; class Chitinivibrionia; order Chitinivibrionales; family Chitinispirillaceae; genus JAFGNB01. The sequence goes on from JAFGIW010000162.1 coordinate 9,949, forward strand.
TGAGAAAAGGCCGAATCCGACGGCGATGATGTAGATCATCGTCATCGTGATTTTCCGCTGTATGGATACACTTACCAGTTTCATGATCAACGCTCCGTTGCGGTAATGATTTTTATTGAATCACCTTCTTTGATGATATTCTGGCCGACAACGATGACGCTGTCCCCGAAACGGATGCCGCCGGACAGTTCGGTGAGTCCGCCCGAGACAATACCGGGAATAACAATCCTTTTTTCCGCTTTCCCGTTTTTGGCGCAAAACACGTAGTATTCGGGGCGTTCGGTCTGGATGCCCAGTTCGTCGGTCGCGATCTCGGTTCGGGTCATGACGGTCAATTCGCCGACGACGACGGTTCCCGTATGCCGGGCGGTTTCGATTTTGAATTCGCCGAACATACCCGATTTGAGGAGGTTGCCCGCATTCGATATTCGCACTTCAACGGCAAGCGTTCTTGTCGCGGGATCGATTGCTTCATCCATGCGATACACCTTTCCGGTGAATTCGGTATCGGGAAGCGACGGGAATGATGCGGTGACGTTTTTGCCTTCCGCGATTCTTGCGATATCCACCGAGGGAACGTTGAGTTTCGCCTTGACGTTATCGGCATTGACGATTTTGATGACCGGCTGCCCCGCAGGGACCATTTCGTTGAGATCGAAATACACTGTGGCGACCTGTCCGACAAACGGTGCGCGCAGGATCGTGTTCTCATACTGAACCGTGGCCTGTTCCAGTGCCGCCGTGGCCTGTTCGTAAAAGGCCTGGGCGATTTCGAACTGGGCCCTCGCCGCGTCGAGCTGCTGCGTGGTGACGGCCTTTTTTGTAAAGAGATTATCCATGCGGGTAAAATCGTCTTTTCGCGCCTGCAGTTGAATCTCCGCGCTTTTAAGCGATGCCGCGGCCACGGTTTTTCCCTGCAGGGCGCTCTCGTTGTACTGGACGGCGAGCGTCTTGCCCGTTTTGACGCGGTCGCCCGGTTTCACCCGCAGCGAAATAAGCCGCTCAGCCATCTTGCTGTAAACGATGGCGTCATGCTGCGCTTCGATTCCTCCGGTCAACGTGATGAAGCTGGATAGGGAATCCGGCCGCGCGATGTAGAGTTCAACCGGAACGATCCGCTGAACCTTCGGACGCTGCGGAGGTTTGCATCCGGCAACAAGTGAAAGCGCCGCTGCACCGGCAATCCCCATAATGACTGATTTTTTATTCATTACCGCATCCTTTACTGTTGGTTTCCTCTGTAAAAATTCTTCGAAGCTCGCCTCACCCCGGCTTTCAGCCACCCCTCTCCACTCGTGGAGAGGGGACGGGGGTGAGGCGACAACTCCTTTACTTATTTAACATCACTGATTCCCCGAACTTGTCCCGAGCCCGCCCATTTCCAGATTGATCAGGGCAAGTTCCAGATTCGTCGCCGCCTGCAATGCCTGATATTTTGCCGTAATGCAGGCGCTGTGCGCATTGAGAAGCTCATACAGGGGCATGACCCCTTCTTCGTGTTTGGCAAGCGATGCGTCGTACGCTTTTTCGCGGGCTTCCACGAGTAATCCGGCAACTTCCAGTTCCTTTGAAGATTGTTCCACATTCTGGTGCGCATCGATGACCTCTTTTTCCACGAACGATTTTTTCTGCGCGCTGAGTTCCAGAAGTGAAAGATGCTGCTCTTTTGCTTTTTTCACCTTGAAAATGCGGCTCCCCCAATCAAACAAAGTGAAATTAAACGCTGCATACGCATGCCAGTCGTCACCCCATTGATCCTGCAGCGTCTGATCGGGACGGCTGTTTGACCAGGAATAACCCGCGACAAGCGTGGGAAAATATGCCGCGCGGGTCAGTTTCACCCCGAGATCGCTCAAGTGCATCTGCAGGTCGGTCTCCCGGAGATCCGGCCTGTTTTGAAAGGCGGCTTTTACTAGAGAATCCATATCCGCGGTAGTTGGAACGGTTTGCGTTGCTGCGGTATCACTAAGGGTGATTTCCGCAGTGACCGGCAATCCCAGAAGCACCGCGAACTGACGTTTCATCGATGCGATTGATTTATCGACTTCCAGTTCATTCATCCGGGCCTGAGCCAGTGATGCTTTGGTAAGCAGGTAATCATGCTCCGTTGCCATTCCCTGTTCCATCAAGGCAGCCTGGTTTGACGTCAACTCCTCAAGCTGTTTGACTGCTTCATTGGCAACCGCCTTTGATTTTTGAAGATTGACCAGACCCCGATAGATCTGCAAAACCGCATACCGGACGGCAGCCTTCGTTTTTTCGTTGGTCGTTTCCTGAAGCGTACGGGTGGCCTGCGCGCTGCGCAGACTGTTCAGCGTCGCGAATCCGGTAAAGATCGGCTGCTGTATCTCCAGCCCGATACTGTAGGCGTTTCTGAGACTGCTCCCCAGAAACCTGCTGAACATATCATTGCCGCTTTTTCTGGTATAGGTGCCGTTTAACGTTGCCTGGGGCAGAAAGCCGGTCACCGCGCTCTTGACGGCGTAGCCGCTCCCTTTTACCTGATGGTCGAGCGATCTGAGTGCGTAGTTGTATTTCATTGCCATTTCAACGGCCTGCGCCGCCGAGAGCTCCACGGCACGGCCCGTCGATTGCGCGATTGACGGATAGACTGAGAAGAGTACTGCCGTCAGCAGGGCGGGTATATTGTTTCCCCATGCGTGTTTTTCCACAAATGCTCCTTTTAACAATGACCCTGGAGATGATGAAGCCTGATTACGATCCATGTGAAAATATATTCATCCGGCGTAACGGCGGTTTTTCGCGGTTGTAACAAGTTGTAACAGAGAGCCGGCTGCGATAGATGCAATGCGGCAGCGCACCGGACCAACTCCTTCAGGCGGCGTGCCCGCCGGCGGGCAATGACGGGTGATCTCATGCCGGCAGCCTGATCGTTATAGTCGTTCCTTTTTCCGGAATACTCTGCGCCGAAATCGAACCGTCATGGGCATCGATCACCTTTTTTGTCAAACTCAGGCCAAGACCGTACCCGGCAGAGTTGTGTCGCCGCGCCTTGTCCACCCGGTAGAAAGGCTCGAAAATGAAGGGAAGGTCGGCTTCAGGAATTCCTATTCCATTGTCCCGTATGGTGATGAGTACCGATCGGCCGTCCTGTCTGCACGTGACCCTGACCGGATCACCCCCGGGTTTTGAATAGTTAACCGCATTGTCAATGACATTCGAGAGCGCCATCCTGAGCCGTTCCCGGTCGGCGGTGACAGCAACCGGTCCGGCGTCATCAAGGACGACGGGAGTTGTTCCATGCGATTTGCCTGATGCGATTTCATTGATAAACTTCATGAGGTCGAACCGCTCCCGGTTGATTTTCCCGAAGGGGCTGTCGAGGCGCTCTTCTTCGAGAATGCTGCCGGTCATTTTCTCTAGGACGGCGATGTTGTTTTTGAGGGTCTGCCGGGCGCTCCCTTCCGGAACGAATTCCAGCGCCAGGCGCATCCGGCTCAACGGCGATCGCAGCTCATGGCTGATGTCCCTGATCAGCTGGTCGCGCGACTTGATGTCGTTGCGGATCTGTCGGGCCATGGTGTTGAAAGACTGTATCAGTTGCCCCAGTTCATCGGAGGTGGTCCGTGGGAGTTGGATATCGAAATCCCCGTCGCTTATCCGTTTGACGCCGGCCTGCATGGCGCGGACCGGTTTGAGCCATTGCCGGATGATAAGATGGGTAACTCCGAAGACCGCTGTCAGCACGATGGACCAGATCAGAAAAATGTCCCAGGGGAAGCGGAGCCGTTCAAAAGGGTTGATTCCCTGAACGACAAATGTTCCGCCGGCTGTTCTTACGGTTGCGACAAGACGGTTGTGAAGCCAGAATGCCGGCTTGTCATCAGACCTTTTCCTCGCTGTTTCAAAATCGGGCACATCCCCGGAGGTGGACCACTCGAACGTTTCACCCCCATATCTCACATTCAATCCCATACCTGCCAGATGTGCGCGGACTGACACGGTATCGTTGAAGTCAATATGGGTCACGACGAATTCCGCATAGCGCCGGAAGCCCTTATAGATTTCGATGTTGTTCCTCATCCTGCTGAAGTTGATATACAATGCCGCGTGCGAGGCAACGGCGATAATGACCGCGGCAAGGACGATCAGGATGGTGAATTTGGCGAACAAAGATGATTTTTTCATGTCGGCACTCTTATAGGTGCGTTTTCCTCTTGTCCGGACTGTTACCCCGCGCTCTGACTCTTGCAGATGAAAATATACCCCATCCCGGTGACGGTCTTGATGTAAGACGGGTTACGGGAATCATCCCGAAGCTTCTGGCGGATCCTGCTGATGAGCATGTCGATCGAGCGGTCCGACGATTCCCAGTCGATACCCCGCAAATGCTCGATGAGTTGACTTCTTTCCATGACCCTCCCCCTGTTGCGGATAAGGTACTGAAGCAGGAGATATTCATTGGTGGTAAGGTTGACCTCCTCACCGGAATGCGTCACGGTCCTGCTGGAGTAATTGATCGATAAAGCCCCGTAGCGCTCGATCTGTCCAGCCGCCTTTTCGTTGGACCGGCGAAGAATCGAACGCAATCTGGCCACCAGCTCCCTAGGCTCAAAAGGTTTGGGAAGGTAATCGTCGGCGCCGATCTCCAATCCGACGATCCTGTCATGAACGTCACCCTTGGCGGTAAGCATCAGAATGGGAACCGAATGCCTTTTCCGAATCTCTTTGCATACTGTAAAACCGTCCATGTCGGGAAGCATCACATCCAGAATGATCGCATCGGGCATCTCGTGCTCAAGAAATTCAAACCCGTCATCGGGATGTTCAACCGCATGCACCAGAAAACCATTGGCACCTAGGTAGTCATGGAGGAGCGAGTTATGCTCCTGATCATCATCGATGACGAGTATCTTTTCATTCATGGCGGGTCCTCAATGAAATAATACTTAATTTATATAACGGAAGTATATCGAAATTGTAACATGATGTAACAGTACGGGGATGGAAGGGCAGGGGGGATGGCGGGGCGCCATCAGTTGAAATGAAATCTTCTCTTTCTTACTATTACATATTGCCTGCTGCCTATTCACTATTAACTATTCACTATTTTTCACTCGCCGTTGCCCGCCGGTATTCCGAGGGCTTTCCGGGTGCGGACGATTTTTACGTTCTCGAGTCCGACAACCGCGCCGGGGCTTCCGAGCGCATATGCTTTCGAGTAGCAGAATTCTGCTTTTTCGAGTATTCCCCGGTTGAATGCGATGTTGCCTGCCTCGATCGCCAGGCCGACGAAATCCGGAAACCGCGTCATTCCATCCATAGCGGTTTCGAGTGCGACTAAATCGTTTCCCATCCGTTTCTGGGTCTGCACTATCCTGTAGAAGGTGTTTTTATTCTTCTTATCAAGGTTAAAGGATTTCTGGAGATAAAACAACACCCGCGGCAGATCGCCGGCCCGATCGTAAATATCGGCGATGAGCAGGAGCACATACGGATAGTTTTGCCCCGTATGCGGGTATTCGCTCAGCCATTGGATTGCCGTTTCATAATCGTTGAGATTACGGTAAATCTCTCCGAGCGCCAGAAACGTTTCAGTCATCTCGGGATATTTCTTCGCAATATATTCATATTCCGCGGCCGCTTCGGGAATCGCTCCTGATTTTGCGAACGCCGCCGCGAGCACCAGACGCATCTTCTGGTTTCCGGGATCCAGGCGCAGTGTCTGTTTCGACGCGGCGATACATGGTCCGAGATCCCCGAGCATGTAGTAAATGATGGCGAGATTCAAACGCGCCTTGACAAAATCAGGCGCCGCGTAGATGCACTGCCGGTAGAACGTGAGTGCCCTTGAAAGGCTGTCGAGTTGGAAGTAGGCGTTTGCGCAGTTAAAATAGCACAACGCGGGATTTTCGCCCGCGGTCAATGCCTTTTTATAAAGCTTGATGGACTCAATGAGTTTTCCCCGCGTATAGAGCGCATTCGCCGAATCGAGGGTCGGACCTGCATGAACGGCGGCAGTCCGGAAAAAAAGAAAAAGCACTATGATATGCAGGTTATTTCTGGAGTACAAACACAATCTCCTTTTTCGCGCGTACGTTTACCGGAATTCCTTTTTTCTTGCCAGGCTTGAATCGCCATCGTGCGATAGTCCGTTTTGCCTCCCTAGTGATGATCGGCGAGGGCGATTTCTGCACGTCAATGGACTTCACCTTCCCGTCATGCCCTATGATAAAAAACACGACAAGCGTTCCTTCCACACCCCGCTCCCGCGCTTCCAGCGGGTATGCCACGGGCGTCGTCTCCAATGGTATGGGCCGCTCATCGGTTTCACCTTCTTCGAACACCTCCGCCTGAAGATCTTGTGATTTATCAACCTGCACGACCGCAGCCGCAGCGTCATCCCCGCCTACCCCGGCATCGACCGCCAGATCCGGCACCAGCTTCATCGTCAGTTGATTTTTAAGCGTTTTGTCCTCATCTGAGGATTGCGTTATCTTCCGGACCTTCGGCATAGCCTTTTTTTGCTCCTCTTCCGGCGGTTTGCGTACCATTTCCATTAAAACCTTGTGCGCCGCTTGAGACTTGTTGTTGGTTTTTTGACCCACGTCGATCATTGCGTGCAGCATGGAGATACCGATAAAAAAGAGGAAACTGATCGCGCATGCCGCGGCAAATCGCCCGATATTCAACAAGAGGCGGACTGCCGGGTTCACAATCGTCCCTCCTTGCTGGCCGCGATAGATACTTTCTGCGCCCCGGCGAGCATGCAATTGTCCATTACCTCCACTGCGCGCCCTACATCGACCGCACGGTCGGCGATAATGACCACTGAAATGTCGGGCTGTTTCGCTGTTTCCTGTTCGACGATAAGCTTGAGCCGTTCGAGATTCACCTGCCTCCCGTAAACATGTACCGTTCCTTCGCGCGTGATGCCGATCAGAATCGATTTCTGGCTCATCGGTCTCGCCGACAGCGCTTTCGGTTTCGAAACATCAACGCCCGTTTCAATATACAAGTTCGCCGTGACGACGAAAAAGATGAGCAGAACCGTCATCGTGTCCACGAAGGGGGCGAGATTGATTTCCGGTTTTTCCGTTTCATCCGACACTGATCGATGCTGTGCGAATTGCATATCAGCTCCTTTGCCGATTTCCGTTTCCGTCTCGTCGCCTTCACCGAGGCGTTCGAGATCCGAAGTAAGATTGTCAAGTAATTTCGTTTTGGCGCGCTGAACGTAGTCATACATGAAAAGCGCCGCGATGGCGACGCCGAGGCCGGTCAACGTCGCCTGGAGGGCGATGCTGATGCCGTTCGACAGTATGGTCGGATTGCCGAACCCGAAGATGCCGATTACCGAGAATATGTTGTTCATTCCGGTAATCGTGCCGAGGAGTCCCAAAAGCGGCGCAATCACCGCGCAGGCGGCAATGGTCGACACGCCGCTTTGAACCTGGGGAATAACCACGCCCATGAATTCGGAGCATGCCCTTTGACGCATGCTTTTCTTGCGGCTGGACGTGAGCTTTACCGCCAGCGTTTTGAATGGCGGAGGCAAACCGGCGAGGGATGCGGCGGGTGTGTTCCCGGCAAGGGCCGAAAGCAGGCGCCGGCGCGCTTTGAAACAGCTTCGGAGCCGAACCGCTTTACCGATTCCTATGTACCAGACAATAACCGATACAAGGAATATCGGATAGAGGACCCAGCCGCCCTCGTTGAAGAGTTTGACAAAGGCGTGGACCATGATCATGTCTCCGGAACCGTCTTGTCGAGCACGCGCAGCGCCATGGCTTCGATATCCGCGAGCAGGCGTTCCTTGCGGTTCCGGAGATAATCGTGAGTAAAAAGCGTGGGAATCGCGATCGCAAGCCCGGTCTGGGAGGTGATAAGCGCCTCGGAGATGCCGCCGGCAAGAAACTTGGGATCCCCGGTGCCGTAATAGGTTACCGCCGCAAACAGGGCGATCATACCGCTGATCGTTCCGAGCAGACCGAGCAGCGGAGCCGCACCCGCGATCACCGCCAACGTATTCAGATTGCGATTGAGGACGGGTGTTTCCTGCATGATCAATTTGCGCACCTCATTCTCGGCACTATCGCGCCTCTTCGGCGAGTCAAGACATGCCTCAAGAATCCTTGCCATCAGTCCCTTGTTCGATTTCGCATAGGCCAGGGCCTGCGCGGCGTCCTGTTTATCGATGAATGCAAAAGCGGTCCTTATCTGTCTGGCAAAACTCCTGCGTCGTGCCCCGAATTGCAGTACTTTCTGCAGCACGAGGCCCAGGGCCCAGAAGGGAAGCAGCAGCAACGGAATCATGACCCATCCGCCGGCTTTTATCTGTGATTTGAACTTCTGAAATGCCGTTTTTTCCTTCCCCGCAACAAGCAGCCTTGCCTGCTCATTTTGCATGACTTCGGTCATTACCGTCCCTGATACCCTGTTTTCCTGTATCCATCGCGGCAAGGCATCAAGAATAAATCCCTGCAATTCCTGCGACAGCACCGGTTCGATCGAAAAACGATCGGCGCCGATACGCCCGGTTTGACGAATCATATAGATCTGTTGAGCGGTGTCCATGCAGTAGGCGAATACGTTTCCGAAACGCGACAGCGAAAACATCCGCGCCGCCCCGTCGTCCGGAAGCAACTTCTCCTGCATGATCGCCACCGTCCGCCCCGCGGCCATCGCAGTGATCCGGTAGTCCAGAAATTCATTCCACCCGTAAATCGGGTCGCCCTTTTCGCGGAAGCGGCGTCTTACCTCTTCAAGCTCGCCCTGCCGGCGCTCGAGGTCGATCGGAAATGCCTCAACGAGAGCATCAGCTTCCTTTTGCATCATTTCATCGAAGCTGTTTTTCACAAAACCCCACTCGTCCTTTTTCTCCTTGGCGTTTTTATTCGCCTCGCCAAGGTTCTGTTCTTTTACCAGCGCTTCTTCCTTGGTTTTAGACAAATTGACAAGGGCTCTTTCCTGCTTTTCCCTAAACCGTTCATATTCTTCCTTGTCGGCTTCACGCTGCTCGACCGTATGCTGCTTGAAGGTATACCGTGCCGCGATTTCGGTCTCCAGCGAATCACGGACACCCTCAAGAACCTCGTTGATGCTCTTCAGCTCGGTTTCAAACACGTCCTTTTTCCTGTCGCGGGAATAGGCCGCACCGGCGATGAAGAGCGCGAACGCGCACAAGAATATCGTCCTCATTGTTTACCGCCTTTCTCCGCCTCGGCGACAAGAGGAAGATTAACAAACGCAGGTATCGATTTCCCCTCCCGAATGGTCGCCGCTTTAAACAGTTCCGCCGCAATCGCCGGATCCTTTATTGTTTTCCAGCCCGTACTGTCCGATCCGTACCAGACGGCGCACTCGTCGCCTTTAAGGTTCACGACAGCCTCGAAAAACGCTCCAATGCGCAGGCGATATACCGTTCCGCGAATTTCGGTGATCGGCGACGATTCCTGCGAAACCTGAATGCTCCCGGTTACTTCCTCGGCGCGGGTCATAATCTGCTGCATCCGGTTGAGCGCCTCCACATTATCAATGCTTTTATTTCGAAGCTCGTTTTTAAGAAGCGCGGCCGATGCGATCAGATTCTGACGCACCATCGGCGGAAGGCCCTTGAGATTGGCGATGATCCGGTCGCACGAGCCGGCAAGCTTCTCCCGCATGGCATCCTGGCTCCTTTCGAATTGCCCGGCCTGCGCGTTGGCGGAGTTGTTTAAAGCGGCAAGAGAATCGTTCCTGCGCTGTTGAACGGTAATCTGCCGGTTGATCGTGGCGGTCTCGTTTTTGACCGCCGCCAGACGCTCGGCGGTCCGCTTTGTGTATTCCTTGAGATTCGCCTGGTCCTTGGCCATATCCAATCTGTTTTTTTCCCTCTCGGTCTGAAGCTGCATGAGCTCTTTTCGCGCGCGTTTAATTTCATTCTCCATATCGCTCTGCTGCGCGAAGGCAAGTGACACGGCGATGCTCAGCAGGCCGATTGCGCCGATAAATCGTTTCATCCGGGACTCCTTATCTACTGCTGTATCATTATTGGGTTTTTCAATGGCTTCAGCGGAAACGTCAATTCCTCTTTAAATGTGGAGGTGTGTATGGTGCGCATGATGGAATTTATTTCTTTGTCACAAGGCGCAGATATCTCCATTCCAGTCGGTTGGGGCCGGTAACAGCCGGATCGTCCGGTTCGGCCAGTTCATGGCGGAGGTACATCGTATCCTCGGTGATGGTGAGGATCTGATAGATGCTGACGCCGCTGCAGTAACCGATGTAATTGTCGTTTGACAAAGTGAGAATAAGATTGAAGCTTTTCCCGGTGGTGCTGTCGGTGAAGAACCCTCTTTTTCCACCCGCGGTATCCGCCACGGTATCCATGTCCAGCGTCCATGTTGCGGGATTATTCGGCGTGTAGCCATGGATCGTATCGGCGTACGTTTCCTGAGTGGTTCCATACAGTTTGTTGGTCCACTTCCAATTGAAGTAAAAATCTCCGTGGCAATCATTTTTGTACGTGAAACCCCTAAGTCCGAAAACATATTCATCATCCATAGCACGGGGAGGCGGCTCACCAGTTGATTTTACCGAATTAAACCAATGTGAGATTGGATCATTGTAGGAACTTGTGCCATTTCCCAAAGAATCTACAGGTGTTGGAGGACCATTGCCATACGTGCTATCCCCGTCATATAACATCCAGGTCTTGCTTTCGACATCGCACCCTCCCGACAATAGCTCATAATAGCGATTTTCGCAAATCTCCGGGTCGGTTGTCGCGATAACAAGCGTCTCGTTGGTGGTGGTGGCCCCGCCCTTATTTGAAGCAGTCAACGTGACTTTATACGTGTCGGCGAACGGATAATACACCGTGTCGATCTCTTTTTGCGACAGCTTTCCATTCCCGAAATCCCAATTGACCATGAACCCTTCGGCCGACGTCACGGTAAAGACGATATTGTTTGGATCGCTTTGGTCAATGCTGAATTCCGGCTCCGGCGGAGGATCTCCGATTGAGACGGTCTTCTCTCCACACCCGAACATCACTCCCGCCACTGCTGTTGCTATAACCAAACCATGTCGTAACATGTAATTTCCCCTTTAGTTAAATCACCGTCGCATTTCATTAATAGGGATTTTGTTCAACTTTATCGCAAACTTCAATTTCAAGTTGGGGAATCGGAAAATACTCGTGCTTTCCCTCTATAAAACCATTATCCGCGAGGATTTCCGCCGCTCTTCCCTGCCGCACCAGATCAAAGAACCTTTGGCCCTCGAGGCCTAGTTCAACGCGTCGTTCGTGATAAACTGCCTCCCGGAGTTTTCCTTGGTCGGTGGTTGTTACCGCAGGCATGCTGACACGCCTGCGCACCCGGTTGAGCGACTCTAATGCCATATCTGTTTCACCATTCTCGTTTGCGGCCTCTGCATGAAAGAGCAGTACATCGGCAAACCGTATAGCCCTCCAGTTCGCTGGAGCATTGCTTATTTCCGGTGTCTCAGCCCCCTGATACTCCAGCACATACTTGCGTGAAAGCATCTTGGTGGGGCTCATGTGGTTGTCAGCCTTCTGCTGAGCAGGAGCGCCTTCGTAGATGATATCCTTATCAAAAACAACAGTCGCCTTCAGGCGGGGATCGTTCTGCTCGAACTCATCGACAAAATCCTGTGTGGGACAGTCAAATCCCCATCCAGTAAAATAGGTGGCGTTTCTGCTCCCTTGATAAATGGATGTCTCCTGGCCTTCGTTTTTATCACCATAGTCACTGGTGGGAACCTCGACGTGCTGGATCTCGTATACAGATTCGATGCCGTTTTCATGCGAAAGCCTGAAATTATCCGCGTAGTTGGGCTCCAAATCGTATTCCATGGATTCGATTACCATGGAAGCCCGTTTCTTGGCATCGCTCCACTTTGACTGAAAAATATAGGCCTTGGCAAGCAGCGCATTGGCCGCGCCTTTCGTCGCTCTCCCCATGTCCGAAGCGGGGTAAGCGCTCTTTACGGGAAGAACATCGGCAGCGTCGCTTAAATCCTTCTCTATCTGCGCCCAGCACTCTTCCATGGTGGCCCTTGGTTGGCAATACTCATCCGGATCGAGCGGATGCGTGATAAGCGGCACTCCGCCGAAGGTCTTTAT
>JAFGIW010000163.1 GCA_016929415.1 Chitinispirillaceae bacterium
AACTGCTACCTGCCTTTGCCGAAGCCGGCTACGGCGAAGGCGGGCGGTTGGCGACCCACCCGCATCAATAAACTTGATTCAGGTGAAATGCGGAAAATAATAAATAAAACGCATCCCGATGCGCGATGTTACCTCTTACCCGCTTCCCTCTTACTGATCCTCGCCCACTCGTCCCGCAGGGTAACGGTGCGGTTGAATACCGGCAGTTCCGGTGTTGAATCCGGATCGACGCAGAAATATCCGAGCCGTTCGAACTGGACGACCGAGCCGATGGAGCAGGCCGCGAGCGCCGGTTCGATTTTACAATTATCAATTATCGCGAGCGAATCGGGGTTGAGATTGCTCAGAAAATCGCCGTCGGGAGCGTCATCGGGGTCCTCCCTGGCAAAGAGATTTCCGTACTGCCGCACTTCGGCATCGCGCGCATGGGCGGCGCTTACCCAGTGAATGGTTGCTTTCGGTGAACGGCCGTCGGGAGCGGCGCCGCCTTTTGTCTGCGGATCGTAGGTGCAGTGGAGCGCAGTGACGGCATTGGTCGCAGGGTCTTTCTCAACGCCCGTACAGGTAATGAAATAAGCGTACCGGAGCCTTACTTCGCGTCCGGGAGAGAGGCGGAAGAACTTCTTCGGCGGCTCTTCCATGAAATCGGAAGCCTCGATATACAGTACTTTCGAAAAAGGCAGTTTTCTGGTTCCGGCATTTGAATCTTCCGGATTATTGATTGCCTCGACCTCTTCGACGGTCTCATCGGGAAAATTGTCGATGATTACTTTCAGGGGATGCAGTACCGCCATGAAGCGCAGCGCCCGCTTATTGAGGTCTTCGCGCAGACAGTGTTCGAGGAGCGCGAAATCGACGACGCTGTCGCGTTTCGCCACGCCGATCCTCTCACAGAAGGCGCGGACGGCTTCAGGGGTATAACCGCGCCGCCGCATGCCGCAGAGGGTGGGCATCCGCGGATCGTCCCAGCCGCCGACAGACCCCCCCTTTACCATTGCAAGAAGCTTCCGTTTGCTCATCACCGTAAAGGTGAGATTGAGTCGTGCGAATTCGATCTGCCGCGGATGGTGGATCCCGAGCTGATCGATAAACCAGTCATAGAGAGGACGGTGGTCTTCGAATTCCAGCGAACAGAGCGAATGGGTTATCCCTTCGATTGAATCTTCGAGACCGTGCGCCCAGTCGTACATCGGATAGATGTTCCAGCGGGAGCCGCTGCGATGGTGAGGAACTTTCAGTATCCGGTACATCACCGGATCGCGCATGTTCATATTCGGGTGGGCCATGTCGATTTTTGCGCGCAACACCCGTGAACCATCGGGAAACTCCCCCTTTTGCATGCGGGTAAACAGGTCGAGATTTTCTTCAATGCCGCGGTTCCGGTAAGGACTTTCACGTCCCGGCCGGTTTAATGTACCACGGTAATCACGGATTTCATCTGCAGTAAGATCATCAACATACGCTTTTCCGTCTCTGATAAGCTGCAGTGCCCATTCATACATTTCAGGAAAATAATCGGAGGCATAGTAAAGGTGTTTTCCCCAGTCGAATCCGAGCCAGCGGACATCGCGTTGAATCGATTCGACATACTCCTCCTCCTCTTTGCTCGGATTGGTATCATCGTAGCGAAGGTGGCACTCTCCCCTGAATTCCAGGGCCATGCCGAAATTGATACAGATCGCCTTTGCGTGGCCGATGTGAAGATAGCCGTTCGGTTCCGGCGGAAAACGGGTGACGACTTTTCCTCCCCGTTTTCCGGTTCGGTTGTCCTCGTTGATGATGTCACGTATGAAATTGGCAACCTTCGAAGTGGAATCGCCTGCGTTGTTTATGTGGGATGTCGGTTCCATATTTTCCTCATTCAATTAAAAGCATTATTTCCAGGACGGCATGTCAATCAACGTTCGTGGACAGTTGGTCGGGCGGTTGCCTTTTTCCGGATATGGGCGACCGCATTTTCGATTCTCCGAAGCACCCGTTCCCTGCCGAGCGTTTCGAGCAGCTCGAATAGTCCCGGTCCGAAACTGACGCCGCTCACGGCTAACCGGGCGGGGTGTATCAATGTACCGGCCGGAATGCCTTTCGATTCGGCAAGTTTCCTGAAGAGTTCCTCCAGGCTGTTACGGGTAAAGTCGGGACAGTTGCGCATTCCAAGATCGAGCAGCAGCAAATGGTCGGCGGCTTCAGCCGGGAAATATTTCTTTTCCGCCTTCTCGTCATAGGCAACGGGATCGATAAAAAAATAGTGCGCCGCGGCAACCAGATCGCTGAGACGTTTGGAACGCTCCCGCAACAGCAACACCATTTTTTCAATGTATCGAGTGTCTAGTGGGGCCGTTTCGTCGAGCCAGCCCTTCTCCCGCAGCAGCGGAACGACCTCTCCGGTCAGCGATGCGACGGGCCGCTCGGCCATATACAGCCCGTTCATCCATTCGAGTTTCTTCTCATCGAACACCGAGGCCTTCGGTGAGATCTGTTCGATCGAAAAAGAGGCGATCATTTCATCGGGATTCATTTTTTCCCGGTCTTCACCCGGCGCCCAGCCAAGAAGCGCCAGAAAATTGAAGAGCGCCTCGGGAAGATATCCCGCCCGCTTGTAGTCCATAACCGAAGCGGCGCCCTTTCTTTTTGAGAGTTTTCCCCCGTTGGAGGAAAGGATGATGGGCAGATGGGCAAACGACGGCGGCGACCAGCCGAAAGCTTCATAAAGAAGGACATGCCGCGGGGTGGAAGCGATCCATTCATCACCGCGGAGAACGTGACTGATCCGCATCAGATGGTCGTCAACCACATTGGCCAGGTGATAGGTAGGATAGCCGTCGGTTTTCAGGAGAACAAAATCGTCGAGAAGGTCGCTCCGGTACTCGATAGTGCCGCGGATCAGATCGTTGAACCGGACGCACCGGCCTGAGGGAATCTTAAAACGGATCACATACGGCATTCCGGATGCGAGCCTGCTCTGTATCTCCCGGTCCGACAGGGTGCGGCAAAACCCGTCGTAGCCGAGCTTCCCCTTCTTTTTTTCCTGTTCGCCCCTTATTGTCGCGAGTCGTTCCGGCGAACAGAAACAGCGGTAGGCATGGCCTTTTGCCGCCAGCAGCTCCGCGTGCGTACGATACTGTTCGAGACGTTCGGATTGGATGTAGGGGCCACAGCTTCCCTCCGTTTCCGGTCCTTCGTCCCAGGTGATACCCAGCCATTTGAGACTCTCGTAGATTTCCCGCATTGCCTCTTCAATAAATCTGTTGCGATCCGTGTCCTCGATACGTAAAATAAAGGTACCCCTATGCCGTTTTGCAAAAAGGTAATTGAAAAGCGCACTGCGCGCCCCCCCGACATGGAGATAGCCGGTGGGTGACGGTGCGAAACGGACACGAACTTCATCAGTCATCATTAAACCCCGAATATATTATGGAAATGAAATATACCATCAGCTCATTACCGTGATATAGAATTGTTTTCAGGGAGTTGCGGCACTCCTGATGAGAAAATTATGATCATGGACACACCCCGCACATCTCCCGTATATCCGATAGATTATTTTTCAAGCATTCATCGCTGGAAAATAGTATCATTACAAATGGATGGTTGTCGATGTCCCGCAAAATGAAAAACTTATATCACCCTGTTCAGCGTTCCGGAAATATTTTATATTCTTCTATCGCCAGAACTGATCATCGATAAGGTTAGGCACGATGGCATCTGCAAAAAAATATCATTATCAGGGCAGGAGTGAACATGGGATCATTTCCGGGTTATTTATTCAAAAAGTCCCTTGGTCGTCTGTTCGCGAGGAAAACACCTTCAAACAATGTCAATCAGCCCTGGCGGATTGATCGGGACGCAATCGATATGAGCTCTTCTGAACTGGAAACCTCGGGACTTCAGGATAAATCAACCGTTACGAATTTCCCCCTGCTCCCCGACGGTTCAACGCCGATCCAGCTCGGCTCCGGACTCATTACGGGGATTCTCGGTGAAGGGGGCGCCGCGATCATCTACGAAATAAAGAACAAGCAACTCGGGCTCCAGCGTGCGGTAAAACTGCTGAAACCGCATTTTACACGGGATAGTTACAACCGCTTCCTGCGTGAATTCCGCATCAGCATACAACTCTCGCATCCCAACCTCGCCGTCGTCCACAGCATCGGCCAGTGGAATAAAATGCCTTTCATTGAGATGGAAAAAATAACCGGGTTTTCACTCTCCGAAATCGTCGCCCAGTTCGGCCCGCTCCCGACCGGTCTCGTCACCGCCATCGGCATTATCCTTTGCAAATCGCTCGAGTACCTTCATTCGTGCACCTATGAAATTGATAAAAAGATGTACCGGGGACTGCTGCATCTCGACCTGAAACCGTCCAATATTCTTCTCTCCGAGTCGGGGGTGCTTAAAATAATGGATTTCGGGCTTTCAACCCCCTCGGAGGAAGTCGGCAGCGGACTCTATCCCAAGGCCGGAGTGGGTTCGCCGCAGTATATTGCACCGGAACTTCTTCTAGGTCAGGCGCCGCCGGATGTACGGTCCGACATCTACTCCCTAGGGTGTATCCTGTACGAACTGCTCTCAGGGGTTAAAACGTTTCCCGGACCCGAAGAGGAATCGGTGATGGAGCTTCGCTCGACCAATACGTATGTATCGCTCAAGAAATTCTCGAAAGCCATCCCTCCCGATCTGCTGCATCTGATTGAAGAGTGTTTGAGCCTTAAAAAGGATAACCGGCCGATCAACATCGAATCGATTCGTAAAGACCTGGAACTGGTCCACCAGTCGGTGACCCGGCTGACTCCTGAAAACACCATTCAAACGTATATTAACCAGCGTAAGCTTAATGAACCCTTTTCCCTGCCCCGGCCGTTGCCGACCGCGGCTGCGATACTGCGGACGATAGGACTGGTTTTTCTTCTGGCAGGAATGGTTGCAATCGCCCTTGTTTTCCTCCTGCAATCGCGCAGCGGCAAACTGCATTTGACCAGACTGGCGGCAAAGCTGCCTTCTTTATCGGAAAAGATGAGAGCCGATACCTCTCCGGGAGAATCCGTTCCGAAAAAGACTCCCCCGCCCCCTTCCAATGCTCCCGTCGCCTCCGAGGAGGGTGACTTTTACGCGACGGAGAGAAATACGGTTCAGTCGGCACTCATGGATTCCGTCCGCCTGGCGTGGTCTTCACGAAAATTCGATGTGATGATTTCATTGATAGACCGCCTTCCCCCCGACCTGGCCCAGTCCAAGGAGGTACTGCTCTACAAGCTGCGTGCGCTCGGTCGCGGCGGCGAGGAACTCGGCAAACTGCTCAAGGAAACCGAAGTGCTCGACGGGGAATACTATTTTCACAAGGCCCGCTACCAGTTCGGTAAAAAAGACTTTAAACACGCCTTGATCAACCTTGAAAAAGCGCAGTCGCTTCCCTGTGAATTTCTTGACAAAAGAATACTCGGCCGCGAGGTGCAGTTCTACAAATCCCGTATGCTCACCAGTATTTTCAGAACGGATCCGACCTCCGAAAATCTTAAAGCTGCGCTCGATTCGTGGAACCGCCTCCTTGAACTGGTCAGCGATCGTCCCCAGGGTATCCACAGCAAAGAGGCGCAAAAAGAGAAGCAGAACCTGCTTGCCGAAGCTCAGTGGCGGGGGATTTCATAACGATTCGATCAAACGCTTCCGCAGTATCGCCCCGGACACCAACGATCAATTGCCCGTGTATTTTTATACATGAGAGGGTTTACAATACCGTCACCGTGAGCACCGTTCCCTCGGCATCCCAGGTCACCGCATACCGTTTCCCCCCTGATGTCGTCACTTCGGCGCTGATCGTGTCGCCGTCGATCGAGCCGTTCGCTTCAATCCAGGTATCGTCACTGTAGAGGGCTTTGTAATGCACGGTACCGTCACGGGGTTTCTGGCCCGTAAAGAGCGGCGTCCGCAAACTGCACGAAAAGATAACCTCCCGGTCGTTTCCCCGCAGAAACTTCGAATGGAGAAAAATGCCGATAAGCGCATCATCGAGCGAATCTGCAGGTTCATCACCCAGAATCGCCCGCAGGATAAGCGTATCGGTATCCAGCGAGTCGCCGGAAAGCGGTTGTGTGGAACGAATCACCTCCACCGTATCACCCGGATAAAATGTCGAGTCCCCATGGATGGTTTGAATGATCCAACGGACAATCCGTGTAGCGAATTGATCGGCGATACCGTAGCGGACCGCATAATTTTTCGTACCGTCTTCCGCAAAAATTACCATCCGTGAAGTGGTGGCGCTGCTTACCGGCAGCGGTTGTTCATCGCTTCTCCCCGTCTGGATGAAAATATCGACGATGCTCGAATCGCCTGCGGCATTCCCGGTCGCAATGTACCCGTCACCATCGGCATCACTGACGCTCATTGAGGAAATTGTATCGCCCCCCAGTGTGACGGTTGCCGATGCAAAGAGGATGGCATTATCATCCTCGGTCAAGAAATTACCGTCGCCGCCGCCATCATACCCGACCTCAATGATTTCAATGCGGCCGCCTGAATATTGGCGGGTAAAGACAATATACGCCTGCTGTTGTTCAGCCCCCACCCTGTATAATGCCGAATCACCGTCGAGATCTTCGCAACGATAGTGCAGGACGGTGTAGGGCGCAACAGTCTGGACCAATGCTCCGGCCAGCGAAACGAAAACGGTATCTTCACCGTTAACGTCGATTACGATGGTATCGCTTTTAGCGGTCGTATCGGTACATTTCCGGCTGAATACGGCCAGGTATCCATTTGAAAGATCGAGTTTGAACCATGTCGAATCATTGCAGGCGGTTCGTTTGTGCACGGCCGATTTTTTACCCAATACGTTTTCCAACGAACTGAACGTTTGAGCGGCACTGTCAATTACCGAGAGCTGAACCGTTGAGGCTTCAGCCGGATTCTCCCATTGCTGGCCGAGGTTCTCGGCGATCGATTTTCCCGCCGTTGCGATCATGTTCGGGAAATCATCACCGCCGGCATTCTCCACCGGACCGACTGCGCAACGAGGTATGAGATTAACAACGATACAAACGATGCCAACCGTAACTGTACGTTTCATATCCGCTCCGAGCGTTTTGATTTCGGTATATACTGAATATTGAGCAACATGATCGCTTCAGCCGCCGCAGGATCGTTGTTGACAAGGCCCCAGATCTCTTCCCTGAACGACTCGATCCGCTCAAGGATTTTCCTGCGCGTCTCCTTACTGACACTTATCAGCATGGATGAAATATGCCGCTTATCTGCAGGAAGTTTCATCAGCGGTTCGATTGCCTGAATGATCCATTCACGGTTAATCTGCTTCACCTGATCGCGGAGCTTTTCCGGGGGCTCGACGACTCGATCAGTCACGGTATATCGCCCATCCTGCTGCTGGGTGATCATTCCCCACTCACACAGGTCCCGGACATATTTTTTAACCTGTGCGGAAGGGATTGGGGGAATGGTAAAACGGCCCAATTCCTCATAATCACCCTTGAAATCGATGGTCATGATTGCAGTACGGATGAGCGAATAGCGGAAATCCTGATAATACTTGTTCAGCACGGGGTTGAGCCGTGCAAAACTGCTGCGATTACGGCGAAAAAGAATTTTGCGGTAAAGTTCCTGCTGTTGCTCTTCGTTTTTTTCCTGCCGGTAGGAAACCAGCAACCGGAAGAATTCCGCCTCGATTTCCGATAATGCAAATACCCTCACCATTTTTTCAACAGCTTCCCTGCTGAGCTTTCGGCGGCCTCTGATAACATCATTGAGAAATCCCGGATTGGTGAATGAGGCATCGGCGGCAAATTTACGATAGGAATATGCGGGATCTTCCCTGCACTTCTTTTTATAGCAATCTCTGAGATAAAGACGGAAATCGTCGTATTCGTAGATATTCATTCAGCGCCGCCCCGTGATGGCCATACCCATGCTTCGTTTCGTACGCTTACTCCATTGAATAGATATTCCATCTATATAATATACCAAGAATTGGAAAATTATTCAATATAATTCATTTTAATTGATTACAATTTATTAGATAATTTATTTTATATTAATCATTTATAATAATCAACAATTATTGTTGAATAAGATATTTGATTACGATCTTTCGGGGGGAGGACGGAGAAGATAAAGAAGCAAATGATTTAAAACAGATTCCCCGGATTGAGCATTCCCTTCGGATCGAGCGCCGCCCTCACACGGCACATCGCTGCAACGGCCTCCTCACCGTACATGGCCCGAAGATACTTCTTCTTGATCTTCCCGATGCCATGTTCCGCGCTGACGGTGCCGCCATGACGCAGCGCAAGCGCCATCAACTCGTCATAGAGTTTGAGTGCCGCGGAGAGTTCTTCAGGGGTTGAAGGAATGAGATTGATATGGATGTGATGGTCGCCAAGGTGTCCAAAAGCGGCAAAAACAAGACCGCTTGTTTCGATCATCCGCATCATTTCACTGTAGGCGGGTCTGAATTCGGCAGCAGAAAAAGCGCTGTCGGTGCCGATCTTGCGGATCTCCCTGCACGAGCGTTTATTCTCGGCAATGATGCTGTTGACCATCTCGGGAAGTGCGTGCCGGAAAGAGTGCAGCCGCTCCTTTTCCGCATCATCAAATCCGCTCCAGGTGGCGTCGAATGATGATCCGCAGGAGATAAGTGCTTCTTCCCATCGCTCCATGATTGTTTCAAATTTTCCAGGCTGGTCCTCGATATATTCCCAGAGAATTGCCGTTTTTGCCTCTTTGGGGAATTCCGGTATTTTGTCGGGAAGGCGGATCCGGTATTGGTCGATAAAACGGAGGGAGCCGTTGTCGAAAAACTCGATAGCGGCGACATCCGCTTCCTTTTGTAAAAAATCGGCGAAATTGAATGCATCGTCGTTACTGCCGAAGAACGTAAGCCCCGATAGAATTGTAGGTGCAGGCTGCAAAGCAATACCAATGCCCGAAATTGCTGCGAGGGTCCCTTCCGACCCGATAAAAAGGTCTACGGCATCCATAGTCGCAGAACTGAAATATCCTGCGGCGTTCTTTATCTCCGGGCTGTTGAAGGGTAATGCAGGAACTGTAAGTATTGTTCCCCGATCGGTAGTAAGCCGGCGATCCCATGAAGCGCTGCCCTCTCGAGAACGACGCACCGTAATCGTATCACCATCCGCAAGGACCAGATCAAGCCATGCGATGTGAGAACGCGTCGGCCCGAAGCGGTAAGACCTCGCCCCTGAAGCATTGGTTGCAACAGTGCCGCCGAGTTGAGCGGTCATTTCAGTCGGATCGGGCGGGTAGAAAAAAGCGCCGGGAGCAAGCTTTTCGCTTCCGGGAATTTGATAGGGCCACGTTGCCGGTGCATCGAGAAACCGCTCGATGGTATCAAGGGTAACCCCGGGATCGCAGACCAGCACCGGCTTCCCCTCTTCCCATGATATCGTGCGAATCCGATTCATGGCGGAGAATGCAATCGCGCAGGTTCCTTCATCAGGGACCGCACCACCGGTTGTTCCTGTCTGCGCACCGATAAAGGTAACTCCCCGGCCGTGCGCCGCCGCATCCGATAAAACATTCTGCAGATCTTCGATTGTTTCGGGAAAACAGACCAGCGACGGAACACCGCTTTCAAAACGCGATTCATCGTGCAGAATATCGGGGATTTCCTCACGGATTCTGGCACAGCCTGCGATCTGTTTCATTCGTCAGTTACCAGCACTTTTGTGTTTCGTTAAAATGAGGGTCTTTTTTCATTGCCCATGCACTGATGGTCGCGTCAAGGGTACAGAGCCTGTTACCACTGAAATCGATATATCTGAGCTTTAGCTTCACAATATCGGCCGGCAGCGATGTAAGCCGGTTATCATTCAGGTAAAGCTCCTCCAGTGCCGGCAGCCTTGTCACCGCATCATCGAGCGAGATGAGTTTGTTGCCCCACAGCTGGAGCACGGCAAGCTTTTTGCACTGCTCGATCTCAGGCGGAAGGGAGGCAATGCGGTTATGACGCAAGTCAAGGTGCGTCAGGCTGGAAAGGTTCCCGATCGCGGGTGAAACGACGACGATCCGGTTGCTGCTCATATCGAGCTTCTGCAGATTACCAAGAGAGCCGATCTCCGAAGGGATGCTGTCGATGATGTTCCCGCTGCAGTTGAGCACCCGCAATGCGGTCAGCTTTCCTATCTCCGGAGGGAGAAATGAAATCCCGTCTTTACTGATGTCCCGGTTTTTCAGATCGAGGGAGACGACACGACCGTTTTCCATGACGTATATATCCTGTGCGGCCGTTCCCTGCATTCCACATCGATCGAGGATATTTTGAACGTCGATGATGTCGTTGTGATAGTCGGAATCCTGGGCAGTCAGCGGAAAAACCGCCATCACGATAAAAAATAAAGCAGCTTTTTTCATTACACCCTCCCCGTGTGATGTGAAAGCGTCGGCTGTAGAACCAATTCCCTATTTACTACACATGGATAGAGGCAACGCCGGTTTCCATGCAATATAACCAATAGACGCCGCACAGACAAGTTTCAGCTTACCAATAAGGCACTGTTCAGAAGCGCAACGGACCGCCCCACGGAGTTTACCGATTACTACATGCAGGAGGACGGTGTATAACCCTACTGGCATTTTTGCATGCTTCGGTACTCCTTATCGATCTTTTTTGCCCAGGCATCGAGTTTGGTGCTCATCGAACACAGCTTGTTTCCGGTCAGATCTATATATTTAAATTTCATCCCCACGATTCCTGCCGGAAGTGTCGTCAGCCGATTGTCATTGAGATAGAGTTCCTTGAGCTTTTTCAATTGCGTGATTGCCGGATCGAGCTCCGTCAGTTTATTTCCCCAGAGCCAGAGGAATTCAAGGTTGCTGCATTTCCCCAGCGCGGGCGACATTTTTTCGATCGAATTATGGCGTAAGTCAAGGCTGGTCAGATTTTTAAGCTTTCCGATCTCAGGCGGAATGGCGGCAATACGGTTACTCGCCAGATCAAGGTTTTTCAAATTGACGCAGTTGCCGATTTCAGGCGGAATCGTTTCAATGGAATTTTCGATACAGATCAACTCGCGCAGCGCCGTCAACTGACCGATTTCAGGAGGAAGAACAGTGATGCCTTCTTTGCCGACCTCCTTATTGGTGAGATTCAACGTTACTACACGTCCGTTTTCCATCACCGCCACATCGTTTGCGGTTACGCCGCTTAACCCGCACTTTTCCAGTATCGACTGGACTATGGGTGCGTCCGACTGCTCCGCAAACAGTTTTGCGGAGATTACCAAAAAGCTGATGAGAAAGAACCTTTTCCTGTACATAAATTTCCTCCTTATATGACAGGGCCCTGTGATGTTGTTTAATATAATTTAATCAGAAGGGTGATAGTGAAATATAGGGGGAGACAGGAGATTGAAGGGTGAAGAGTGGGAAATTCTGACTACTGAATACTATCTTCCATCTTCCAACTCCTCCCTCTCACACCCTCCTGATCGCCGACACTTCCACCACGGCCACATCAAACTCGGCGGTCACCCGGCCTTCGATCAGAAACGCCATCCGCCATGCGAGGAGTGCCGAATACCTTCGATAGACATCGGGGAAAAAAACCGTTTCGAACGTCCCGGTTTCATCCTCGAACGTCACGAATTCCATAGAATCGCCGGTTTTGGCGGTAACGGTTTTCGAGGTGATGCACCAGCCGAACAGCGATAGCTGCTTTCCCACCAAACGGTCGATACGTTCGGCGCGAAGCGCCGGCCGTTTTCGCGCGGGATTCACCAGTGTGATCGGGTGGCATTCGGTAAGGAATCCCATGGCGCGGTATTGATACTGCAGGTAGTGACGGGGTAAAATCTGTCGCAAAAACGGCGCCGTTGCCCGGTCCTTCGACCGATAGAAGGTGCGCATCGCCCAGAACTGTTGCGGCCGGTTGAGTTTTTGCGGCAGATTTTCCGCCGCTCCCGCAAGCAGAAGCTTCTCGGCATCCGCCTCTTCGATTCCGGTTCGCACAAGTAATTCTTCGATCGATCGAAACGGACCCGCTGTTTCACGGGCTGTAACGACTGCCTCGCGCCCCTTGGATGAAAGCCCCTTTATCTGGCACAGTCCGACGAACACGGTCGAGCCGGCGGCGCTCCAGGCAACGGCGCTTTTATTGACATCAGGCGAGACTATCGACAACCCCAGCCGCATTGCCTCGCTGACGTAGGCCTGCGTGGTATAGAATCCGCCGTAATTGGAAAGAACGGCGGCCATGAAATGGGCCGGATGATGTGCCTTGAGCCAGGCGGACTGAAATGAGACCTGCACGTAACTTGCCGAGTGCGGTTTGCAAAATGAATAACCGCGAAACGATTCCATCATTTCCCAGATCTGTTGTGTCACTTCAAGCCCCACCCCGTTTGCCGCCGCGCCGGCGAAAAAACGGCTACGATAGTCGTCCAAGGTCGTGGCACTGCCCTTTTTAGCCATTATTTTACGCAGTTTATCGGCTTCTTCGGCGGTAAAACCGGCGAGTGCCATGGCGACTTTAGCCACATCTTCCTGATAGACCATGATGCCCAACGTTTCGGAGAGTGTAGTTTCGAGCAGCGGATTCAGCGGTTGCCACGAAGCGCCGTGGAGCCTGCGGAGATACTCTCGAATGTACTTGTTGGCCGCAGGCCGGATAATTGACGAATGGATTACCAGATGCTCGAAATCGCCGCACCGGCTTTTACGCTGCAACAGGCGCATTGCCGGCGATTCGACGTAGAATACCCCCATCGTTCTCCCTTCGGCGAGGAGCATCTGCGTTGCAGGATCGTTCTGCGGGTTCCACGTCTGCTCGTCAAACGGGACGCCCTCTCGTTTGATCGATGCGATCGCATCCCGTATGACGGCGAGCGACCGGTTCCCGAGAAGGTCGATCTTTACAAGCCCCATCGCCTCGACGCCCTCTTTTTCCCACTGGACGATCGGGTACCCTTTTGCCGAAAGCTGGACGGGGGCGATTTCCCGGATCGGACCTGGTGTCATGAGCACCCCGCCGCAGTGGGTTCCGATACCGCGCGGAAGGCCTATGATGCGCCCCGCATCGCGGAGAATGTCCGGCCACGGAGGGTCGAACGACACATTCTCAAACGAAGGCCATTGTCGCAATAACCCCTCCAGGTTATCCGCATATTCCTGAAGATCGATAAACCACGGAATCTTTTTCGTGACGCCGCTGATTTCGTGTTCGGTGATCCCGTAGACACGCGCGACTTCGCGTATTGCCATGCGCGCGCCGCAGGTCTGGTGGGTCGCCACCATCGCGGTATGCCCGCTGCCGTAACGCTTGAAGACATAGTCAAGTACGCCGTCGCGTTCGTCCCAGGCGAAATCGATATCGATATCGGGAGGGTCGCTCCGGCCGGGGTTCAGAAACCGCTCGAACATAAGGTTGTACCGCAGCGGATCGACATTGGTGATCCCCAGCGAGTAGGCCACGATGCTCGCCGCTCCAGAACCTCGTCCGCAGGTGCGGGGAGACTGTCTGACGATATCGTCGACAATGAGGAAATAGTCGGCGAATCCTTTACTGTTGATGAGCTCGAGTTCATAATCGATACGGTGGATAACGGTATCGGTGAGCTCGCCGTACCGTCTGACTGCACCGGCATACGTCCGCTCCCGCAGCGCCGTGACTGGTGAGGTTTCGCATGGGAAACGGGGCATGGTGGCAGTGTCCGGCAGGGGACGGCAGCGGATCTCCCGAGCAAATTCCTCCGTTGTCCGCAATGCCTCCCCGAAAAGTTCGTAGCGCCCGGCGAACTGTTCCGGTTCGACCAATAATGCATCCTGCGGCAGCAATTCGGCGGCCTTCAAACGCGACAGGGTCGTCGTGCCGCCGATGGCCTGCAGGAGGCGGTGCGTTGCAAAATCGTCCGGCTTCGAGAAAGCGACGGGAGGGACAATCAGACAGGGGATTCCCGACTTTTTCACCCACGCCGGCAGTCGCCGCGGCTTCATCAGACGATAGTATGCCGGTCCGTTCCGCCCAAGCCGGGTGATCGTTTCCCGTGAGTCGGAAACCACGTGAATCCCCGCCCGGAACTCCTCCACTGCCCGGCAGAGCGAGAATACGCCTTCCGTGGTTCGTTTACCGATAATATTGCAGAGACGGGCATACCCCTCATCCCCGTCGGCATACAGCAGGACCGACTGGTCGCCGTCGCTCACTTCTGCGCCGATGATGGCTTTCAGCCCATACCTGCGGCACGATGCCAGAAAGGCCGGCAGTCCGTAAAGATTATTGCGATCGGCGATACAGAGGGCCGTGTAGCCCTCCTTACGGGCCAGCGCGCATATCTTTTCCACAGGGAGTACGCCGCGCAAGAGAGAAAAGGAGGAAATCGCATGTAAAAGCGGCAACATAGCTGTTTTTCGCCCATCAACGGATCCGTTTGGCAAGAATACGGCGCAGCTCCCGTTCGCCGTTGATGGGAACTGTCTCGACATTATCGATCAGGAGTACCACCGGTTCCCGTATTTCAAGCGATTCGATGGTGTTCCAGTGATCATCAAGGCTTTTCTGCAAATGCGTCACTGCTGCCTGCACTGAATCGAAAGGAATGCCGGTATCCCGTAACAGCGCTTGCCAGTAGGAACTTCCGGGTTGCCTGGCGTATGCCGCAAGATAGGTTCGTTGCGCCTTGTTTGAAAATTTCCCTATAATAATCCAGCGCATCGCTTCCTCCTGCCTGAACCGCTCTTCGGTCCCCGGACGGGCGGCGGCAGGGTCCATATAGAATACCGGTTCGACGGCAAGCCGTTTTTTAAGGAGCGAATCTGAATCAAGCATCGTGAAAATAGCGGGAAGCTCCTGGAAAAAAGGATCAATAAAGAGTGTCAGCATGCCGGGACGCTTTTTCCGCTTGAGATGATAATTTCCATCGACAATACCTTTCTTGAAAGTGAGCGTCCCGTTGCGTTCAACGAGACCGCTCCGGATCGTCGAAAAATTATGGGCCAGTTTCACCTCGCGGCCGAAGATATACAACGGCAGGACATCAGGCTTATACTGTTTGAGAAGCCGGATTCCCCGTTTGCCCTGCAGCGTTATTACCTGTATATCAGCGCCCGGAAACAGGTCCATGGTCGTACGGATCACTTTTTTTTCGGGACGTTCAAGTGTCGAATCGGCGATGAGCGCCGTAAAAGTAAAAGGCACCGCGTCGCGGTAGGTGCATTTCCCCGCAACACAGGCGCCCAGTTTTCCGGGGGCGCGGCAGTCGGCATTCTCGCCGCATTGCGGAAGGGAATCGCAGCGCGGATCGGCAGTTTGTTTAAAGGAACACTGGAAACGCTGTAAATTGATGTAGGTGATATTCCTCCCGAACGGCCGGTTATTGACAAGCAATGTCGGCGACGCGCTGATGGAAAGCCGCATTGAACGATAGTAGTGCTTCTGCAGCTCGACGTTGCCGTCACGGGCGGCCCAGCCGTTGATTTCATTCACGTTGAATCCCAGTTTCTCCATAAGGCGTTTCGTCGGCTCGTTCGAAACCGCGCGTTCCCGCAGGAACTCGATCCATCGTCCCGGATACAATTTACGTATGGCAAGCCATGCCTTTTCATCTCGCACCTCGTCTTTTCCATGGAGGGATGAAAACACGGTATCGCCTTCAGCCGTTCCGATAAACCAGAGGTTCCACTGTACCGACCGGTTTTTCCCGGCAAACAGAAGAACGTCGCCGAGCGCCTCAAGACCGTAAGGACACTGACTCATGATATACAGATCGTAGCTGTTTTCGGAAATCAGCGGAGAAGTGCGTTTTTTCAGCGATTCCGTCATCCGGGGATCATCGGGAAGTTCGAGGTTGATATCGAACCATCGTCCTCTTTCAAAACGGAGTTCTTTAGCAGTGCGGGTTACAACGATACCGGAGAGACTTTTCCCCTGAAAACCGAATTGCATCAGGGGGACCTTTCCGATCATTGTTACAGGATTGCTATCAGATTTACGGTGTCCGTTAACAATCAGATCGCACCCAGGAAAGGCGCCGGCAAGCGCGGCGGATTCCTCCTGGCCGAGATGCGAGAGAATAATCTGCACTTCCGATTGCTCGGTCATCGGTTTCCAGATTTCGCGAAGGGCGGCGGCAGGATCGGTCACCTGAATATGCGGACCAACCGGGAAGAGTTTTTCGGGGGTGCAGACGGCGGTAATCCCGAAGGTGATTCCCGATTTACGCACAATAATATAGGGAGCGGCGATCCGTTTCTTCTTCGCGGTAAAACAATTGGAGCTGACAAGCGGCAGTGACGCTTCGCGTGCGCGCTCAAGCAGCCAGGTTCCGCCGTACTGAAGATCATCGTCGCCGATCGCTACGGCGTCGTAGCGCATGATGCCCATCGCAGCAATCATGGTCGCCGAGCGTACCGAATCGCTCCTGCGGCCCTCGGAATAATCGTCATAGATACCGCCGGCGGAAAACCCTCCAGCATCGAGCAGGAGCACTTTTTCACGATCTCCCAGGGACTCGAGCAGCGCCATTCGCTTCGCCATCCCGCCGCCCGGTTCGTATTCGCAATCGCACGCATCAAGCATTCCGTGCGACTCCGCTCCGGCAATAATGGTGATTCGGGGAGGGGGGGGGGGTGTTGACGAAGCCGCAAGAGCACCGGTCATCAACACTGCCACACTGAAAAAAAGAACCGGTTCGATATGCATGCCCCGCCTTTCAGTCAGCTTCACCGATCAGACCACCTTCAGGATGAAATAATTTTTTTTGCCCTTCTGAAAAAGCAGGTAGTGATTCTGCAGCAGCAGCCGGGGGCCGATCGTTTTCACCGGGTCACCGCATTTTTCTTTGTTGAGGAAAAGGCCTCCCTGTAAAATCATTCGTCGCGCTTCACTTTTGGATCCGAACATGCCGCTTTTTTCACTCACCAGATCGACGACCGTAATGCCGTTTTCAAGTTCCGCCCGTCCGATCTGCACCTGCGGGACGCCTTCGAATATCGACAGGAAATCCTGCTCCGACAACCGATGCAATGTCTCGTTCGTCCCCTTGCCGAACAGAATCTCGGATGCTTCCACCGCGCGGGTGTAATCGTCGCGCGAGTGGACCCGCACCGTGATGTCTTCGGCCAGCGCCCGCTGCATCACCCGCAGATGAGGCGCCCCCGCATGCTCCTTTTCCAGAGATTCGACGGCATCGCGTGATAAAAGTGAAAAAATACGCAAAAGCCGGGGTGCGTCTTCATCGGAAATATTCAGCCAGTATTGATAAAATTTATACGGTGACGTCTGCTGCGGATCGAGCCAGACGCTCTCTCCTCCGGCGGATTTCCCGAACTTCGTGCCGTCGGCGCGGGTAAGAAGCGGGCATGTAAGCGCATCCACTTCACCTCCGGCCATGCGCCTGACCAGCTCGACGCCTGAGGTGATATTGCCCCACTGGTCGGAACCGCCCACCTGTAAAACACAGCCCATGGTGCGGTACAACCGGACGAAATCGTACCCCTGCAGCAGTTGGTAACTGAACTCGGTAAACGAAATTCCGCTCTCCCACCGGTTCTTAACCGAATCCTTCGCCACCATGTAATTGACCGTCAAATGCTTGCCGACATCGCGGAGGAAGTCGAGAAAACGGATTTCATTGAACCAGTCGTGGTTATTGACAATATGAGCTGCGTTTCTGCCGGAAAAATCCAGAAACTTCGCAAGCTGCTTTTTTAAGCACTCCAGATTGTAATTGATTGTCTCCATGGAAAGCAGCTTGCGCTCCTCGGCCTTTCCCGACGGATCACCAATCATTGCGGTTGCACCGCCCACAAGGGCGATCGGCGTATTGCCGGTCCGCTGAAAATGGACAAGCAGCATGATGGGAATCAGGTTGCCGATATGCAGCGAACTGGCGGACGGATCAAACCCCGCATATCCCGTAACCCCGCTTTTCGATAGACGCTCCTCAATGCCCGATGTCGTATCATGAATCATCCCCCGCCAACGTAATTCTTCAAGAAATTGCACTTTTACCTCGTAACTTAATTAATTATCGGGATTACTGATGGGTATGTACTGAAAATACATACTGCTCCGGACCGGATGGCTTTCAGGAAATCATGGTCTGCAATTCAACATTTCTCCCCCCTCACATCCCTATGATCGCATTCCGCAGATGTTCGATTTTACCCCGGGTGATGGCGATGACATCGAATCTGCAGGGTGTTGCGCCGATGCGATGTTCCGCGAGATACTGACGCGCCATGCTGAATAGGGTACGCTGCTTTGCGGGAGTGACCCAGAAAAAAGGGCTGCCGCATGAAGTACCCATCGATGATTTTACTTCGATAAAAACAAGCGTTCCATCCGGATCGCGGGCAATGCAATCAATCTCCCCCCGACGGGATTGATATTTCCTGCAAACGATGCTGTACCCCCGTCCGAGAAGATACTCAACTGCCTGATTCTCTCCCCTGTCCCCCTTTTCACGCGTATCGGGACCCTTGCCGGGCCGTTTGCCGGAACTGCATTCGTCCGCAGGCTTCATCAGGGATGACCGATAAGATGTATCAGAAAAGCCGCTCCGAAAATCGCCGCGGCAAGCCAGAGCGGCCATTGCTGGGCGATCATGTCCGCCCAGTAGACGGGAGAGAAAAGCGTATGCCGTTCGTAGCGTCGTTCGCCGCTGCGACGGTCGGTGATACGACGGTCGTAGTCGGAGTTTGTTTCCGCCTGGGGCTTGTGTGATTTACTGCCGGTACTGCCCGTCGGCTGTTCTTCGGAATCCACCTTGTCGAGATGTTCGAGCAGTTCCTCAACGGTAGTGTACCGCTCCTTTTTCTCTTTTTTCAACGCCTTGAGGACGATCATCTCCAAACGCCGCGGCGTATCCTTGCGTTTGAGCGACGGCGGATCGGGGAGTTCGTGAACCTGCTTATAGGCGATCGACATCGGGTTGGCGCCTGAAAACGGCGGTTTACGGGTAAGCATCTCGTACACGACGATGCCCAGTGAATAAATATCGGTCTGTGCATCGAGTTTTTTCCCCTGCGCCTGCTCGGGAGACATATATTCCGGGGTGCCTACCGCCGATCCGGTCATGGTGATATCGGTCCCCGAAAAAATTTTCGCGATACCGAAATCACTGAGCCGGACAACGCCGTTTTTTTCTATGAGCACATTACCCGGTTTTATGTCGCGATGAATAATATTGCAGCTGTGGGCATACCGCAGGGCACGTCCTATCTGTTTGGTATAATCGATAATGTCGACAATCGGAATGACGCGATGTTCGGCGATCCGTTTTCCCAGATCGGTGCCGTCAACGAACTGCATGGCAAAATAGCGCAGCCCCTCCTCTTCGCCATATTCGTAAATATTGACGATATTCTGATGCTGCAACAGGGAAATCGCCTTTGCCTCGATCTCAAATCGTTTTGTGAACTCGGCGTCCCGGGACAATTTAGCGGGCAGCACCTTCAGGGCGACAACACGGTTGAGCGGTTCCTGAAGCGCCTTGTAAATGTCGCCCATTCCCCCCTTGCCGATCTGGGACAATATTTTATAATGCCCGAGCTGCAGAGGAACGGTGTCTGCAGCTTTCTGCTTCATTATCTGGTTAAACATACCTCCGCGGGCTCCTCACCATGGTATCGGGATCACTGAACGATCGCCTATTGTTGATCAGCAATAATGTTCCGAACGATCTGCAATATTTCCTGTTTCGCCCGTTCAAGATCATCATTGATGATCCGGTACTCATATTTCCCTTCGCAAAGTGCATAGTTCATCTCAACCGACGCATTCGTCATCCGGCGCTCGATCGCCTCATCACTCTCGCTGTGCCGCTTACGAAGCCTTCGTTCAAGTTCGTCCATGCCCGGCGTCACAATAAGTATTCCGACGGCATCGGGGTAGACCGCGTCGAACTTTTTCTTGCCGAACACATCGATATCCATCACGATATCGGCGCCGCGGTCAAGGTTTTCATCGATAAAAGAGCGGGGGGTCCCGTAATAATTGCCGTGCACCATCATCCATTCGGCAAAACCCTCTTCGTCAATTTTGCGTTTAAACTCCTCTTCGGACAGAAAAAAGTAGTGTTCCCCGTGCCGCTCCCCCTGACGCGGCTGCCGGGTGGTAGCGGATATGGAGTATATCAGCTCCGGGATACAGGAACGCAGATAATCGAGCAGTGTTGTTTTTCCCGCGCCCGAGGGGGCGGAAAAGACGATCAATCGGCCTTTTTTCCCCTCTTTTAATGACTTGTTATCCGTCACCTACGCTTCCTTTTTTACATGTTTAAGTTCCGGCTCCTGATAAGCCTCTTCCTCCATCAACCGCCGCACCTCCAGAGCCTCCTGCTTCAGATCGAACTCCTTCTGTAATGAATACTCTATCTTGATGAGAAGGTTTATCATGTTATTAAGCGTCCTGCTTACCACCAGAAACATGATGAAGACAAACAGAAGGGTCATGCCTGCGAGAATGTAATGGCCGATCATAAGGCTCCGTTGAGAGGAAAAAAAGTCAGAATTCAGGAGAAAACAACCGCACCCCTTGTCGTTCTCCGGAACAAAATATGGCTTAAAATAATGTCCTCTTTGAAATTTTTTCTTCTTTTCCGAATCCTGGCTTCCGACTCCTGAATTCTTTCTTCCAATATACAATCATGCTTGAAGGCGATGCATGGGGAATGTAGATTAAATCTGCATGTATGGAATACCAGCGCTTTGAGAGCGGGGGCATGCCGCAATGGTCGAGAAGGCGGAGGCGATGCCGCTTGAGTACTGTAAAACACTGACACATCAATACCCTACCCTCCGCGTATGATGCGTAAGTTATTTTCCGAGTCGAAATTCATCAAAGAGGGATTCTACCACCATGACCGATCCCGTTCACATTGGTCGCGACACGCTCCGCATCCTCAAACGCCAATTCGAACCTGCGCTCCAGATGATTGAACAGGTGATCACGGCATGTCCGGACGATCTCTGGTCTGACAATCCACACGGCCGCCCCATCTGGAAACGGCTGTTGCATGCACTGGAAAGCGTCGATTTTTTTCTGAACGATTTCGGCGCCTATCATTTCCGGGAGACCGGCAAGAAGGTTTCCCCCGAATTCAACGCGGCCGACAAGGAATGCCTGTCTAAAGACGAAATGATCGTCTATTTCGGGAAAGTCCGGGCGAAATGCTCCGCTGCATTCGAAGCGCTTGACGACAGCCGGCTGCCGGATCGGTCCGTCGCGCATCCGGAATATACCAATCTTGATATTTTCATCCTCCAGATCCGTCACCTTGCCCTTAATATAGGCCGGTGTCATGAGGCGCTTGCGGCGAACGGAATTGAATCTCCGGGGTGGATCGGGTATGGGGAATGACAATCTATACCTTCGGAGTCGAAATAGTGTCGTTCAACGGATCGATTAAACTGTAAAAAAGCGAACCGCAATCCGCTTCTTTTTTATTGTCACCTCTGGTTCCGTCAAAGTTCCTCGATGCCGATAAGCTGCTGCCCTTTCTCCACCGCCTGGCCGTCGGAGGCCAGTATCTTTACGATGCGGCACCGCTTCGGCGCGGTGATTTCATTAAAGAGCTTCATCGCCTCGACAATGCAGACTTTTACCCCTGCGTCCACCGTGTCATTCTCTTTGATGAAACAGGATTTCCCCGGTCCGGGTGAAAGATAGAGTGTTCCGACAAACGGGGCGTCGATTGTTTTCGAATACGCCGCCGGTGCAGCTTCAGCCGGTTTTACCGGCGGGACTTTTGCCTCGGGGACCGGCTTTTGCGGTGGTGCCGCGGGTGTTATTGTTTGGATTGGAAGGGATACGGATGTCGCTGCCGTTGTGTTTGTGATTTCCGATGGCCGGAGGGCGATTCTGAAGTTACCCTTCCGGAAGATCAGCTCCTCCAGCGTCAACCCCTCAATTTTCTCAAGAAGTTCCGAAGCGATGTCGGGAACATTCATCGGAAGCGGAATTGGTTGAGCAACCTGTGCTGCCGAGGGTTCGGACATGCCGTTGTTACCGTTTATTTGAGTAACGGAAGTCTTATCCTGCTCGGCCTGCATCTTTTTAAGCTCAAGATCTGCGGGCGTTTCCGGACGTTGTTCCGGCGGCAGCGCGCGCCACATAAAGAACTGCAGCGCCGGTTCGGGAAGCAGGACATACGAGATAATGTCTTCCTCATGATCGAGGAGTTTCGGATCAATGCCGTCGGTCGCTTTCGGCAGCATCGGTTTCAGATTATCCGCCGGCCTATGACGAATCGGTTTTTCAGCACCGAGTATTCTGGCGATGAATGATTTACTTATCGGGACGGGCGACCGTCCATATTTTCCGCGGACGTAGTCTTTGACCTCGTTCGGAACGATTTTATAGCGCTCGCCCGCTATCACGTTCATCACCGCCTGGGTACCGACGATCTGGCTGGTCGGCGTGACGAGCGGCGGAAACCCGAGATCTTCGCGCACCCGGGCGACCTCTTCGAGCACTTCAGGCAGTTTGTCAAGCGCCTGCTGCATGGCGAGCTGGGAACGGAAATTTGAAATCATCCCTCCGGGTATCTGATGGACAAGAATACCGGGATCGATAAAGGGCAACGATGATGAACCATGCTGGCGTTGCGGGGCAAGTTCGTTGAAATACCGCGCGACCCGTTCCAGCGCCTTGATGTCCAGATCGGCCGAGTAGTTGGTTTCGGCGAAGATTGCGTCCATGGTCTCCACCGGCGGTTGCGAAGAAAAACCGGCCATCGACGAGATGGCGCAATCGATGGCGCCGGCGCCGGCGCGAACTCCTTCCACATAGGTGGCCATCGCCATGCCACTTGACGCATGGCAATGCAGCTGAATCGGTATGTTCAGCTCCGCGACCAGTCCTTTCACCAGCCGCTCGGCGCTTATGGGCGACAATATCCCCGCCATGTCTTTTATACAGAGGGAGTCGATGCCGAGTGCGACCTGTTCTTTCGCATAGGAGACGTATTTCTCCACCGTGTGTACCTTGGAAATGGTATAACAGAGCGTTCCCTGCGCATGTCCTCCGTGCTTCTTGACCGCCTTGATCGCCGCCTCCAGGTTACGGGTATCGTTCAGCGCATCAAAAATGCGGAATATGTCGATGCCGTTTTCACAGGCAAGTGCGACGAACCGGTCGACAACGTCATCGGCATAGTTGCGGTACCCCACGAGATTCTGACCGCGCAAGAGCATCTGTAAAGGAGTGTTCTTCGCCTTCGCCTTTATCTGCCGCAGCCGTTCCCATGGATTTTCGCGCAGGAAACGAAGGCAGACATCAAAGGTCGCCCCTCCCCAGCATTCGAGCGAATAGTAGCCGATGTTATCGATGACATCGATAACACGAAGCATATCATCGGTCCGCATGCGGGTCGCCCAGAGCGACTGGTGTGCATCCCGCAGGGTGGTGTCGGTAATGCGGAGCGGAATCTTATGCAGTCTGTCTTCGAAATTTATATTCATCTTTTTTCCGGTCGATAAACTTTTTTTTATCATAGTTATTTACCCTGTATTAACTGGTGAACTTCCCCATTGCCGCGAATTTTTCAAACCGTTTCGAAACCAGCTTTGAAGGAGACCTTGAAGAAATTTTTTTAATATATTTCAGAATAACCGTTTTTACCTCATCGGCGGTACGTTGCGGATCCGCATGCGCACCACCCGGCGGTTCCGCGATGATCTCGTCAATGACGCCCAGTTCAAGCAGCGATTTCGAGGTAAGTTTCAGCGCTTCCGCGGCATGGGCGTTATAAGAAGCATCACGCCATAAAATCGATGCGCACCCCTCCGGTGAGATCACCGAATAAATCGAGTGTGAGAGCATGAGTATGGCATCACCGACGCCGATCCCAAGCGCACCACCGCTTCCTCCCTCTCCGGTGACGACTGCAATTATCGGTACTTCGAGGCGCGCCATTTCCGTGAGGTTGCGCGCAATAGCCTCCGCCTGGCCTCGTTCCTCGGCGTCAAGGCCGGGGTACGCGCCCATCGTGTCTATAAAGGTAACGACCGGCAGATTGTATTTCTCCGCCAAATGCATGAGGCGCAGCGCCTTACGGTACCCTTCAGGCCGGGCCATGCCGAAATTCCGGTTGACATTATCTTCAACCGAGTGACCCTTTGCATGCCCGATGAGCATCACCTTTTCGCTCCCGATCAGCGCAAATCCGCCGATGAGCGCGCGATCATCGCCGAAGCAGCGGTCACCGTGCAGTTCGATGAAATCGGAAAAGACGAGGTCGATATAGTCGTGCACTACGGGCCGCTGCGGGTGACGGGCCACCTGGACGGTCTGCCACGGCGTCAGGTTGTCGTAGATTTCCTTCTTCCGCTCGATGAGTTTTTTCTGCAGCTCGTCAAGCTGGTCGGAAAGGTCGCTTTTCTGATCGCCGGTCAGGTTTTTCAGTTTCTGAACCGCTTTTTCCATATCGGCGATCGGCCGTTCGAAATCAAGCTCGCGTTCCATAAATCATCCTTATCGGTTGTAAAATGAAAGAACGTACGAAAGCGTCTTTTTAAGATCTCCCCGGTTGACTATCATATCCAGAAATCCGTGTTCGAGTACGAACTCCGCAGTCTGAAAGCTGTCGGGCAGTTTCTGTTTGATGGTCTGTTCGATCACGCGCCTTCCGGCAAACCCTATAAGCGCCCCCGGTTCGGCAATATTGACGTCACCCACCATGGCGAATGAAGCGCTTACTCCTCCGGTGGTCGGGTCGGTGAGTACCGAAATATACGGTATCTTCCGCTCATTGAGCCGTGCGATACCGGCACAGGTTTTTGCCATCTGCATGAGCGACAATATCCCCTCGTGCATTCGCGCACCGCCCGAAGCTGAAAAAACAATATAGGGTAATTTATGATCGTAGGAATAGTTGGCGCCGAGAAGAATTTTTTCCCCTGTTCCCGAACCGAGGCTTCCCCCGAGAAAACGGAAATCCATCACCGCCACCACGATAAAAGTTCCATTTATTTTTCCGAGTCCGGTCACCACCGATTCGTTAAGTCCGGTCTTTTGCCGGGCCTGTTCAACCTTTTCTCGGTAAGGTCCTTTACCGTCAACAAACGAAAGCGGATCGTCGGGCCGGATATTTTCATTGATTTCCTTGAACGTGCCGACGTCGAGCGTCATGCCGATCCGTTCGTAGGCGGTGATTTTTCCATGCCAGTTGCATTTCGGGCAGACGCTGAGGTTGTTGATGAAATCCTGCTTGAAAACATGCGCATTACACTGCTGACATTTGATCCACATCTCGTCCGCCAGCTTTGTGCGCGAATCCCGTTCTGTTTTTGCTTTTATAAACCAGGGCATTGGCACCCCCCGTTATTATTCGAAAGTATAGTGAATGCAACCGCGTCGTTCCATCCGCCGCGGCGGCATCGTTACATTCATGCGTTTTTCAAACGTGATTCAAGCTCGGCGAGCTCATCGAGCAGTTCGCGCGGCAAACGGTCTCCGAATCGCGCATAGGACTCCTTGATGGAGACGATCTCCTTGATCCACCCTTTCTTGTCAACCGACAACATCTCCGTCATATCTTCCCCGGAAACGCCCGCCGGTCGTTCGATCGCATCAACGGTCGGCATAAAACCTATTGCCGTCTCCTTCGCCGCGCCCGTGCCGTCACACCGTTCGAAAACCCACTTGAGCACACGGCTGTTCTCGCCGTACCCGGGCCAGAGCCATTTCCCTTCGTCGGACTTTCGGAACCAGTTGACAAAAAATATCTTCGGCAGCCTGTCGGTGGAGGTTTTCTTCTCCATGCCGATCCAGTGCCTGAAATAGTCGCCCATGTGATAACCGCAGAACGGCAGCATCGCGAACGGATCGCGGCGGACGGTGCCGACTTTGAGGTCGAGTGCCGCCGCGGTCACCTCGGAACCGGCGATCGAACCCATGAAGACCCCATGCACCCAGTTTCGCGACTGATGAACGAGCGGGATGGTGTGGGGGCGACGCCCGCCGAAAAGAAAGGCGCTGATCGGCACTCCCCTGGGGTCTTCCCATTCCGGTGCGATCACCGGGCACTGCGATGCCGGTGCGGTAAACCGGGCATTGGGATGAGCGGCGGGTTTGGCGGCCGTTTCCGCATTCCACTCATTGCCGGTCCAGTCGATGAGCGTTCCCGGCGCATCGTAACCGATGCCCTCCCACCAGACGTCATTGTCGGATGTCAGCGCGACATTGGTAAAAATGCTGTCTTTGCGCATCGACTCCATCGCCATCGGATTCGAATCGGCCGAGGTACCCGGAGCCACGCCGAAGAAGCCCGATTCGGGATTAATGGCAAAAAGCCTTCCGTCGGCGCCGAACTTCATCCATGCGATATCGTCGCCGATCGTCTGGACATTCCAGCCGGGAATCGTCGGCACGAGCATAGCGAGGTTGGTCTTTCCGCACGCGCTCGGGAAAGCGGCGGCGATGTACTTCACTTCCCCCTGAGGATTTGTTATCTTGAGTATCAGCATATGCTCGGCAAGCCACCCCTCATCGTGCGCGATAACCGACGCAATGCGGAGCGCCAGGCATTTTTTCCCGAGAAGCGCGTTGCCGCCGTAACCTGATCCGTATGACCAGATGGTCCGTTCTTCGGGAAAGTGGGAGATATATTTCTTGTCAAGCGGCGCGCACGGCCATATACCGTTGTCACTCTCACCCGGCCCGAGCGGCTTCCCCACCGAGTGCAGACAGGGAATGAATTCACCGTCGGTCCCGAGCACCTCGAGCACCTTAGTACCTACCCGTGTCACAATAATCATATTAAGCACCACGTAGGGGCTGTCGGTGATCTCAACGCCGATTTTCGCTATATTCGAACCCACCGGCCCCATGCTGAAGGGAATAACGTACATCGTACGTCCTTTCATGCAGCCGTTGTAAAGCTCCTTCATGGTCTTTTTCAGTTCAATCGGATCGATCCAGTTGTTGGTCGGGCCGGCATTCTCTTTTGTCCTTGAGGCAATGTAGGTTCTGTTCTCGACCCGCGCCACATCCGTCACATCGGAACGGAAAAGAAGGCAGTCGGGACGTTTCTCCCTGTTGAGCGGAATCGCATATCCGCCGTCCACCGCCAACTTGAAGATACGATCGTATTCCTCTTTCGACCCGTCACACCAGTAAACACTGTCTGGCTTGCACATTTCGGCGATTTCTCTGACCCATTGCTGCAGCTTCGGATGTGAAGTCATAGGCTCCTTCCACTAATAGTTGATTTGAATTGATTTCGTGCTGATACCGAAAAAAAAACCCCAAGAAAAGCCCCCTTTGGGCGATTCTGAGGTCTCCTATTTCACGCATTCCGGAAAACCGAAAGCAGTGACTTAGATTACAACCTTTTGATTTTCCGACCTATACCTAAGCCGGTTTCTGAAAACAGAACCCTCCCGGTATCAATCGATCAGTTAAAAGATATAAAAGGGTTGAAGTGGGGGCAAGGGAAATATTGGGGGGGAGTCAGGAGTCAGAAGTCAGATTACACCACGAAGAGCACGAAGGCAAG
Source organism: Chitinispirillaceae bacterium (assembly GCA_016929415.1). Lineage (GTDB taxonomy): Bacteria > Fibrobacterota > Chitinivibrionia > Chitinivibrionales > Chitinispirillaceae > JAFGNB01. The sequence continues at coordinate 27,465 of JAFGIW010000163.1, forward strand.
AAGATGGAAGGTAGAATGAAGGCCGTAATAAAATCGACGTCGGGGTCGGCTTGCCCTTCGCAGCGTTTCGCGGAGAAGGGATATCGGCATCGAATAACGCATTACCTCTTTGCCGCTTTTCCTCTCACCCCCGCCTCATTTCCTCCTTCGATGATCCCCCCGGGGGATGGCCGAAAAGTAAATTGCCCGCCGGGGCGCGGGGCGGAGAGGCAAAGGCGGTCCCATTTACGCCGTTGGCGCTTTCATGCAGTTGATAAAGCATACGGGGTCTTTCTCCGTCCGGCCGCCTATCGTTTTTTAAAAAAAATCCCCCCCCCACTCTTTTACCGATAGTATTTTCATTCCGTCTTCGCAGTACCGGAAGATGAACA
>JAFGIW010000164.1 GCA_016929415.1 Chitinispirillaceae bacterium
CGCAACAGGAAATATACCGAAGCGTTGAAGATCTACGATGAAGTGCTCGCCACCGCCAGTCTGAATTCCGAGATACGGGCGGCGATTCTGGTCCACAAGTCCTTCTGTTATTCCATGCTGAGCCGCTACGATCAATCAAAGGTAATTTACGAACAGGTAATCAGTACCTATCCGAATACCGAAGCGGGAGTTCTTTCGTGGAAATTGCTTGACTTCATCAATTCCATGGAAAACGAACGGGAGAAAGTGCAGAAGGCAAGAATATCAGGGATGGAAAAAGCGAGGCAGTTCTATCTGCTGATGGATTTCCGCAATGCGATCAGGGATTACTCGGTTTTTCTTTCGAGGAAGCAGCCGGTAAACAAGGAGGTGGAAGCGCGGTTTTACAAGGGGCGGTCGCACGAGGAACTCGGTGAAATCGAAGACGCCCTCATGGAATACCATGCCATCATCAAAAAAGATGTGTCGAAAATATGGGCGCGCCAGGCCAACCGCCGGATGCTGATGCTGGGAGAGTTTTATGAACAGCAGAAAAGCATCAGCGACGAGGCCAGACGTCAACTTGAAGCCTATCAGGACCAGGTTTTCATTCAAAACATGGAAAAATACAGCTCAATGGTCAGCAAGAGCACCTTGAAGGGCGAACTGGGAAAAGCAGCGGCATCGAAGGCGACTACCGTGGCGGCCAACGACAGTATTTTAAAACTCATTGATCAGATCGGCAGCATCGACCTCACCGGGGAGGAGACGCGGCAGAGCGCGAAGAAGAAGGAAATCGAGCAGATGAAACGCGAACTTATAAAGAACGGTGCGCTCAGTACCGCCGAGCTCAAAGAACTCCAGCGGCGGCAGTTGCTGGCTGATAACCCGTTCCGGCGTCCGACCGCGCTCAAACAGTTCATCGACTCCAATTCCAGGGAGTTGCGCTATCTCTACAATAAACGCTTGCGGACCGGCATCAAATTATCGGGGAAAATGCTCATGGAAATCAGGATCACGGCCGACGGCTCGGTGGGGGATGCTAATGTCGTTCAATCCAACATGGGCGATGGACAATTCGAACAGAGTATTGTCACTCAGATCCAGACGTGGAAATTCAGAGCGGTCCCCGATTCCCTTGGCGATCTGACGGTAAACTATCCCTTCGAATTTTACGAAGAACAGTAGATGGGTGCATCGTAGAGACGTTGCGCGCAACGTCTCTACGCACCGCCCGTTTCCCGCAGAATCGCTCCAACCCGGTTAATATATTGATGGTTTTGTAAAACAATCGTGCGGTTTCGTTCAATTTCAGGACTGTGTTCCTGATAATTTTCAAGGAGGGCGGTGATCACCGCTGCAGCTTCGCCGATTGTCCGGAAGGTGTGAAGGGAACAACCGGGCAGCGATTCGTCGAGGAGCGGGTTTGTTTCGCTCACGAGCAGGCACCCTGCGGCAAGCAGGTCGAAAACGCGTGGGCTCACCTGCCGGTCTGTACGCCCGGCAGGGTTATCAAACGAGAGATTGAGGCCGGTTTTCGACTGTTGCATGAGTCGGAACGCCGCGTCATCATCAATCCACGCGCCGTCAACAATCATCGGCTGCAGGCTTCCGCGATAGACGTTCCAGCCGCTTCCCGCGATGGCGAGCCGGAGGTTTTTCCCGGAAAGCGTCTCGAGGACGGTGATGCGGTAGGTGCTGGGAATTCCTATAAACACTCCGTCGTAGGGACGTTGTGAGGAGGCATACTCCGGATTGCCGCACCCCGCGGCGGTCGGGAGAAAATGATAATGTACCCCATGGCCGCCGCATGTTGTTTCAACGGCGCCGCGCTGGACGGCGAAAAAGTGGTCGTAGCCCGTCATGACCGATTTCCAATACGTTGCTTTCCGGTAATCTTCATAAAACCAGTGGACGGTTTTGACGCCATGTTTGCGCAGGAGTTGCAGCGTGAAAAGCGTTACCGGTGAGAGCGCGGCCACAAGACAGTGGGTCGCCTGGAAGTCGAGGCACGATAGTGCGAGCGACTGGTTCAACAGATCGACGACCATTGCGGGGTCGGTTTTTTTAAGGAGGTTTTCAAATGCCTGCCGGTAGGTCGCGCAGTCGAATGCTTTGCATCGATCTGCGCCGATAAGCGACCGAAACGCATTTGCGGTATGAAGTGCCGCGGTTCGCGCCGCACCATCAGGAGAAATCACCAGAAACCAGCGCGATTGCGTCATACGGTCAGGTCATCGGCAGTAGGCAGTGCGTCTATTCCACTCCCTTTTACGCCCTTGAACAGCGCGACCGAGTTGGCAAAACGAGCAGCGTGGAAAGGGTCGTAGCCTCGAGCGATGCAGTGAAGAAAACCGCCGCAGAAGGTGCTGCCGATAAGGGTGATATCGGCGATGGCACTGCCCGTCTGTTGAGGACACTCTTCGATTTTTCCATCGTACCCGACCACGCATCCCTCCTGGCCGGTTTTTACCACGACTATGGAAATCCCACGGTCCCATAAAAATCCGATGACATCCAGCGGCCGCTCATAGCCGAAAAGCGCTTTTGTCTCGTCGGGGGCGGAGGGAAAGATAACATCAATAAGCGGCAGAACGCTCCAGAGGCTCTCTTTCGCATCTTCGAGCGACCAGCGCTGCAGTCGGATGTTCGGATCATAGGCGACCATGATATCGTTGCTGTGGGCAAAATGGAAAGCCTTGAAAACAGCATGACGCGCCGCACGGGAGACCGACTGCAGTTCGCTTGACGCATAGACTATTTTGCAGTTTTCTATCAGATCCTCATAAATCATTGATGGAGCGATCTGCTCCGCAGCGCTTCCGGGTCGATGGACAAGATATTCCCGTTGTTCGGGATAACGGGTGCTGGTAAAATAAATGCCATTGTAGCCCTGTGCGGTGATGATATGATCGATATTGATTCCTTGCGAGCTAAGGCGCTCACGGATCATGGAGTGGAAAGGATCGCGCGCGACCGATGAAACCATCGATACACCCGATCCGAGGCGTGCCGCCGTTGAAGCGACCACCACGTCAGCGCCGCCGATACCTTTGGTGTAAGCGGAGGAAATGCAGATATCGCCATCGCAGTGAAATTCAACGAAACACTCCCCGATAACCAGTATATCGTAGTCGCGGACCGGTAATTGATTCATTACTTTCCGGCCACGTGTTGAGCGAAACGGTTGATCAGACTCTCAATCTCGTCGTGACGTGCAAGGGAATTCAGCCAGTCGGGCGGAATGGTGTCGTACCCGTAGAGCAGCCCCGCCAGACCGCCGGCGACAACGCCGGTCGTGTCGGTATCAAGTCCGAGATTCACTGCGGAAAGAATGGTGTCAAAACTGTTGCCATGCTTCAGAAAGCACCAGATGCTCGCTTCCAGCGTATCGATAATATAGCCCGATGAATTGATGTCGACTTCCGAGAGGTGCGGAATATCGAGCGAAAGGATCCGCACATAGTGCGGCAGCTCGGATTTGAAAAGCGGATCACGGCCGTAATACGCCATTGCTTCGGCGGTAGCCTGACGGAGCGCCTCCTCTTTATCGGCAATGGTCAACAGTTCCCTGATCAGAAGCGAGTAGATGCCGCAGCCGATGAGCGAGCGCGGGTGCGCATGAGTGATTGCGCAGATTTCGTGAATGCGGTCAAGAAAGGTTTCGGTTTTTTCACGATGGAAATAGAGTGCTGCGGGAAGGATCCGCATAAGCGAGCCGTTTCCATTGTCCTCTTCCGCCTTGCCGCCGGAGTGCCGGGCGGAAAAGCCGGCGTTTCTTATACGGTCAAGTGCAAGGAACGTCGTGAGCCCCGCATCGAACACATATCCGTCGGGGGTCCAGTGCGCATCAAAGATCCACTGGCAGAAGGTTTTGCCGAGGTCTTCAAGGTCGTAGGTGCCGCGCAGGAGGCTTTCCATGGTGCAGAGCATCATTGAGCTGTCATCCGACCAGGTCCCCTGCGGCTGGTCGTACCGGCCGTAGCCGAGCATGTTTTTCACCGAACAGAGCGACAATTCATGGCGCGGGGTTGATTCCACCGGTACACCGAGGGCGTCACCGACGATGGCGACACGAAGTGATGAGGCTGTTTTTTGTTGCAGCATGTTCATAATATAGCAATAATAATACTTCAGGTACGCACATTTTGCCACGAAAAATAGTTGAAAGAGCTGGTTTAGCCCTAAAAATCCGGCGATGATGCATGGATCGGCACCCGGTAACTATTTTTCCGTCGTGGGAGAAGGCGGAAGATCCGGTTTTTTTTCGAAAAGCGGTCATGGAATGCGGATCGTCGGCGATGAAAATATACCGTTTGTAAAAGAGGCGTTCTCAACATTCGGCGAGGTTACGACCCTGCCGGGAAGAACGATTTCACGCAGCGACCTGATCGATGCCGAAATGCTCCTGGTACGGTCGGTCACGAGGGTCGACGAAGCGCTCCTCGGCGGCACACCGGTGCAATTTGTCGCCAGCGCGACCATCGGTATCGACCATATCGACCGGGAATACCTTGAAAAGAACAATATCGGATTCACCTACGCACCCGGGTCGAATGCCGATTCGGTGGCTGAATACTTCGTCGCCGCGCTCGCGGTCATGACAAAGCGGAAAAAACGGGCGCCCGCCGACCTGAGTCTCGGGATCATCGGGGTGGGGAACACCGGAAGCAGGGTGTTTAAACATGCGCTCACGCTCGGCATGCGGACGTTGCTGTGCGACCCGCCGAAGCAGCGGCAGACTCACTGCGATATGTACCGTTCCCTTGACGAAGTGCTTGCCGGAGCGGATGTCGTGTCGCTTCATGTGCCGCTTGTCGCGACCGGGCCGGAGCGGACAATGCGTATGGTCGACGCATCGTTTATCGGACGGATGAATCAGGGGGCGCTGCTTATCAATACTTCCCGCGGGAAGGTTGTTGATGAACCGGCGCTTCTTGATCGTCGTGATCATTTAGGCGGTCTGGTTCTCGATGTCTGGGACAATGAACCGGCAATCAGAACTGAACTCGTCGAGGCTGCCGATCTGGCGACGCCGCATATTGCCGGATACTCATTCGATGGGAAAGTCAGGGGTACGCGAATGATTTATGAAGCCGCGTGCGCCTGGTATTTTCGCAAACCACAGTGGAGCCCGGCAGGATCAATAGACGAACCCGAAGCTGAAATAGAGGTCAAGGAGAGTGTTGATCATCTTCGCAACACGATTTTGCAGGCGTATCCTATTGAAGACGATGACCGCCGGCTTAGGCAGATTGTCTCCCTGGGGAAAGAGGAACAGTCACACTATTTTGACGAACTCCGTAAAAACTACCCCAGGCGCCGGGAGTTTCCCCATTTTGCCGTGAAGAGCAGGGGATACCCCGTTGAGGTCATCGGGCAATTGAAACAGCTGGGATTCCGGGTAGGAAGAGGAATGACGGGGAGACAGGGTGACCGTGCGACAAGGTGAGCCGGGTTGCACGAACCCCGTGAAGGCTGTTTCGATAGCGATACCGATTCCGACGCCGATTGCGATCCTGTTCTTTTCCTTTCCGAATCCCGTCTTCCGACTTCAGTAAAACAGATCCAGATAAACATGCCACATCGGCTTTTTTATGAATACAAGGTTCCCGTGCCGGGACCACTTATCGGTTCCCCAGACAAGATCGAAACAGGCGCTGCGTTCAAATGTCGGGGTAACGATACGTAAACCCGCGCCTAAACCGGTTCCGCTTTCAACATGGTCGGGAAGAGGGGAGAACAGTCTGTCAATCGTCGCGGTAACTCTGCCGTAATCGAGGATAAGAGCGCCGTCGAGGCGGTATGAAATTGCGGAAAAAACCGAATTGAATTGATTGAGCAGGTAAAGGTCCATATCCGGAAACCGGATCAGCGGGAACCGGTATTCCATCGAAAGGGTGAGGCTGTTATTGGCAACAAATGAGATTCCGAATTGACTCCGGGCGTAGCCGCGGATCGAACCCTCGCCACCAAGCTGCAGGCGGTGGGTTTCCCCCGCATCAGTATTACGAAGGATTGAGGTCAGACGGCAGGCAATGGTATGGGAGGGGAAGAGGCCGCGGTTATACCACCTAACGTCACTGAAGAGTTGTAAAAAACGGGGTGCCGCTTTGTTGTGAAGAATGTTGGAACGCAGATCGAAGGCGAGCAACCAGCCGTCGGTCGGATCGAAAAACCGATCACGGAAATCGGTTCTCCAGCGCAGAAGCGAGAATGCTTCGTAGACCCTTACCGTATCGGTCACGATGAGCTTACCGGTGGTGATGTAATTCGTATCGTACATAATACGTCGCCGTACCAGAGGCATGATACTGATATCCGCGCGCGAACTGAGCGGCAGTTTGCGGCCGAAGGCCATTGTGCCCCGCAGGATGCTGTGGTCGATTGGGAAGACCTCGTCGGGAAGCTGGTCTGCCGAGACACTGAAGGAAAAAGAGTAGGGAGAAGGCAGAAAGGGTTTATACCAACCGATGCTTACCGAGTGCCAGTCCCACAGGCTCAAGCCGCCGCGTAGAATTTCGGCTTTACCCCTGAAGTTGCCGTACTCCATACCGAGACGGCCTCTCACCCATGTTTCCCTTTTTCCGTAACGGTAACTGAAAATCTCACCTCCGAGGTCGTAGGGGAGGAGGTAGAACTTTTCGTTGAGAATGATATACACCCTGTAACCGTCGCCTGTCTTCAGGGAAAACAGATCCACTTTAAAGAAAAGGTTGGTCTCTTTCAGCCGACGCCGCGCTTTCACCAGCAACAGTGAGTCGTATCGCATCCCCACGAAAATACCCGAAAGGTACTTGACTGTTTCAGCTTTTGTGACCCGGTTGCCTGAAATAATGACGGTGCTGATGGTATCGATGGAAGCAGCTGGCGAAGCAGGAGATCCATAACTATAAGTTATTATTAATAAGGTTGTTATGATAAAAATTGAAAGTTGAATAGTACGTTGCAATGAATCACCGGTCCATGGGTTGGCAGTGTGTTAAAACCTAGAATCCACAGTTGAATCACGGTGCTCTGCGCAAGCTGTTATCCCATCTTGCATTACAAAAATGCTCAACATGCCTCCCCGGGCATGCTTGCGCTTTTTGCAACACAATCTGTGACAACATCTTGTGTATATCACTCGCGCCCAACTACGGAATCTAGGTTAAAAAGAACGGAAGATCTGTAAGCCGGGTTCTGTCTTTCACTGAAACGGCAGACGGCCGCTTCAGCGGAGGCAGTCATTTGTCTGGCCCCATCTCCTGATGGAGAAGAGGCATTGAGCGACCCACCCGAGAGATTGAAAGCGGACCACTTCCGGTGTGCACGAGGCACACCCTCTCTCCTACTTGGTCTTGCACCGGATAGGGTTTACCTGCTCCCGTTGCTTGACGGGACGGTGAGCTCTTACCTCGCCGTTTCACCTCTCACCCCGTCCCGCAATGCGGGACAGAGCGGTCTTGTCTCTGTGGCACTTTCCGTACCCTTGCGGGCCCCTCACTCAGCATGAGGTATCCTGTCCTGTGGTGCCCGGACTTTCCTCTGCAATCAAACAGCGATATGCAGCGACTGCCCGATCTTCCGTTCCGTCATTAAATATAACATTATACACTATACAGACTATAACCTCCATGACGCGAAGAGGTTTCCGTAGAGTAAGCATCCACCAGCGTAGCTGGTGGCTTTCTGATAGCGGCATAGCCGCAGAAGAAGCGGCACGTCAGTGCCGTTGCAGACATCCTGGCACTCCAAGCATAGCTTGGAGTTTGTGATTCGGTAGAACCACCGCCAGGAAATCAGGGGAGCGGATACCTGTTTTAAACGGTACGATAGTTATTTTTAAACACTACAAAAGCGGCAACCGTGACGCCATGGATCGTCAACACGCACCGGAGGTATCGGGAACCAGATGGCCTGCTTTACGGAGCAAGAGATCAGGGAACACACATTTTCCGCCGTTTTCGATCAGGGGCGGCGGCTGTTCCGGCTTAACCGCGTGGGGAATCTGTCGTTTATCGACGACGACATAATCGCTTCGGTTAAGGATGGCGAGGTCCACCGGGTGATCATCGGCAGGGAGGGGAGGAGGCTGCGGTTCAGCTGCAACTGCGGATTCACCCATGCCGGCGCCTGCGAACACGCTGTCGCGGCGATGCTTGCAGCGAACTGCCATGGTGCAATTCAGGTCAATATGACCCTGGGCGAAACACCCGTAACCTCCGCCGTACCCGCGGTGGAATTACCTTTCCCCGCGTTGCCTGAAACCGGTTTCACTTCCGACGGACAGGTCGATGATGATGAGCTCCGCACTGATGGCACGGTCCGTGATCTCCCCCCTGAAAAGCCCGTTCTCCGGCTCTATCTGACGGAGCGTGAGAGCATGCTGCTGGTTGAGGTCCGTTTTGCCTATTGTATCGGACGTGTCGAATTCAGCCGCTTCGACTCGGCGCAGAGCCGTCTTGCAGCAACCGACAGCGGAGAGGTGGTGCGGGTATGGCGTTCACGGGCGCGCGAAGCCGCTCAAACCGCGGCACTTACATCATTTGATCTCATGCAGTACCGTACCGGTTTTTATACCCCGGCAATCGATCCGCGCATCTGGACGCTTCAGCAGCTGCCACTGCTTGCCGCCGAGGGTTACGAGATCTACGGTCATGAACACCTGCAATCAACCCAGGCCCGCGGATCGCCGCCGCGACTGACAGTGTCGATACGCACCGGAGCATCGGATTTCGGCTGCCTCATCAATCTCTCGGTTGATAATATTCCGGCAACGCTCGCCTCCCTGATCAGGGCCGTGGAGCGAAGGAGCCGGTTTGTCCTGCTCACCGACGGATCGTCAGGCGTGCTGCCGCAGCACTGGCTCGATACCTTTGCGGCACTGTTCGCGGCACTCGATGTTCCTCCGACCTCAAATGTGATCAGTGTAAAGCCGTCACTCGCAGGTCTCGTCGACATCCTCTGCGAACTGGCGGATGAACACTCGTGCGATGAGGAGTTCCTGAAAAACAGGGAACGGTTGTACCGATTCCAGGGAGTAAGCCAACGGACACTCCCGGAGGGGTTTGCTGCAACACTCCGTCCGTATCAGCAGGCGGGGTTCGAGTGGTTCTATTTCCTGAAGGAATTCCGGTTCGGCGGATGCCTTGCCGATGACATGGGGCTTGGGAAGACCGTCCAGACACTTGCACTCCTGCTCAAGGAGAAACAGCTCGGCGAAGGGCAGCCGTCGCTTATCATTGTCCCCAACTCGCTGCTCTTTAACTGGCAACGCGAGGCAAAGCGGTTTACTCCTTCTCTTAACATTTTGATTTATCATGGATCGGACCGGCACAACTACAGCGATATATTAGGCATGGCGGATGCGGTATTGACCACCTACGGCACCATCATCCGCGACAAGGAACGGCTGCAGAAACAACATTTCCATTACATAATTCTCGATGAGGCACAGGCAATAAAAAATCCCGCTTCCGTGATCAGCAAAGCGGTCCGTTCTCTTGACGCCGGCTATCGTCTGGCGCTCAGCGGTACACCGATCGAGAACAACCTCTCGGAACTCTGGTCCCTGTTTGCCTTTCTCAACCCGGGCATGTTCGGCCGCTACCGGATGTTTCTGCAGAATTTTATCAGACCGATCGAGCGCGAAAAGAACGAACGAACGATGGAGGTGCTGCAAAAGCTTGTCTTTCCTTTCATTCTGCGGCGGACAAAAGCCCAGGTGGTGAAGGAGCTGCCGCCGAAAAACGAGATCGTGGCATATTGCGAAATGGTTCCGCGTCAGCGTACGCTCTACGACATGACGAAACAGCTTTTCTACGGCAGGATCACTGAAGCGTTTGACAGGGCGGGCGTGGAAGGCTCCCGAATGCAATTGCTGGAAGGACTGCTGCGGCTGCGGCAGATCTGTTCCCATCCCCTGCTCTACGATCCTGCGTACACCGACGATTCCGGCAAGTTTCAACTGGTTGAAGAGATGCTGCAGGATGCCGTGGCGGAGGGGCACCGGGTATTGCTCTTTTCGCAATTCGTCATGTCGCTCGAGCTGCTGCGTCAACGCTGCGCAACGATCGGCATCAGCAGTGAATTATTGACCGGCGCCACCGTCGACCGGCAGAAGGTGGTCGACCGGTTTCAGAACAGCGAAGGCGCACCGTTGTTCCTGATCAGCCTGAAAGCCGGGGGGATCGGACTGAACCTCACCGCAGCAGACTATGTTTTTCATTTAGACCCGTGGTGGAACCCGAGTGTCGAAAACCAGGCCTCCGACCGCGCCTACCGTATCGGGCAGACAAAGTCGGTTTTCGTCTATAAAATGATCACCCGCGACAGCATCGAAGAACGGGTGCTGGAACTGCAGGAGAAAAAACGCCGTTTGACGGAAAGCATCATCACCACCGAAGCGTCGTTTTTCAAACACCTGACGAAGGAGGACGTGGCGGCGCTGTTTGAGTAGGGGGGAGGAGGAAGGGTGAAGGGGGAAGGCGGAAAAAGAGGATCGAAATCGGGATCGCGAGATAATGGCGATGGGGGAATCCGTATCATCGTAGAGACGTAGCGCGCTACGTCTCTACCATCCCGACACCACCCCTGTAGAGACGCACGGCCGTGCGTCTCTACGATGCCATGGCAATGATAAAGCATACCCTGATACCACCTTTGCCTCTCGCCTTCACCGCCCCCTGATTCATTTCGCGTTTCGACCGTCCCCCAGTGGGGGACGAAAAGGTGTGGCCACCGATAGGGGGCGTTGGAGCAAAGAGGAACAGTGGATCCCAAATCTCCTCCTCCAACCCGGCAAAAATGAAAATTATTATATATATTTAAAATGCTTTCAGCATTTATTATCGGAAAAAATCTAATCCTAAAGCAAAAAGAGAGGAGTATGCTCATATGAAGCCATTCCACTTTTCTTCAGCTCAATGATTTTTCAATACATTAACTGTGTTCAATGGTTGTCAGCCCGGTAAGGAGTTCCACCAGCCGGAAGAAGTAGTAAATTTAACGATTAGGGGAAAAGCAATATGTTGTTAATGAATAAGTTACTGCGGAAATGTATCGCACCCGCCCTTGTTGTCGGTTTTAACCTTCGGTTTCGGTCCGGTTGATGCTCAGCCCATTACCGGAACAATTGATGTCGGAACCACTTACCAGACGATGGACGGCTTTGGGGGGTCGATCACCTGGTACAATAACTGGTTGCATCAAAATGCAGACAAAGAGGAGATCTGCGATTCGCTGTTCACCGATCTAGGAATTGATATTGTCCGCATCAAAAATGTCTACGGCAGAAGCGACGGCGCCTACTCGGAAAGCGATCTGCTCGATTTCGACCGCCAGACTTATGAGGCCGCGAAAAGCCGCAACAGTGCAATTACGTTCATGCTGAATTCCTGGTCACCGCCCGCGGCACTCAAAGACAATCACAGCCTGTCGGGTGGCAACAACGCGACGCTGATTCAGAAAAAGGGAATTTTTATTTATGGCAAATTCGCCGATTACCTGGTGAATTCCTTCAATACCTATGCATCGCTGGGAGTTGACGTAGACTATGTAAGCATCCAGAACGAACCCGATTACGATGCAAGCTGGGAATCGTGCAGGTTTGAACCGCAGGAGGCAGTGGTAAGTGACAAACTGATTGCAGGTTATGCCGCTGCCCTGAATCCGGCCTATCCGGAGTTATCCTCCCTGACAAAAATAGTCGGCCCCGAAGTGACCGGCGTGGGATACAATAAAGTGCAGAATTACGCCTCTGCGCTTAACCTTAACCAACTCGACGTTCTGTCGTATCATTTGTATAACGGCGGCGATCCGGGCGATCCAGACACCTATATCGCCAATTTGCAGACCATCGCGAACAACTATGCGGATAAAACCATCTGGCAGACCGAATTCGACTGGCCGACCCCGTTCAACAGCGCCTGGCTCATTCACAACACCATTGTTGAGGGGCGGGCTAGCGCCTATCTGCACTGGTGTCTTGTCTGGGGTGCCCCGGATGAAAAAACGCTGATTGCCGTTAACAATCCTTGGGATGGTGATGGCTCCGGTTACACCATCAACAAATATTATTACTATTTCAAACAGTTCTCGAAATTCATCGACGCAGGATACAAGCGGGTTGCCGCCACCATCGGTTCGGCAGATATAAAAATGTCCGCGTATGTCGCACCCGACGACAGCCGGCTGACGGCAGTAATCATCAACAAAGGCGCCGCCGATCAGGAAGTTGCTCTGGACTTCGGCTCCTTCCCGGTAACCGAATCGAATATTTATCGCACCAGTAACAGTGAAAATTTTGTTGCCGTGGGATCGCTCGGTGCAAACAACACCGTTCAGCTGCCGGCGATGTCGGTCTCCACTGTTGTTATCGGTGAAGTGGCTGACACCTCTGATACAAGCACACCCCCACCGCCGCCACCGCCCCCGCCCCCCGATGACTGCCTCATCCATGTTGAAGATATCCAGCTGACGACACAGTCTACAGGTCCGTTGACCCAGGGTGTCGCCACAATTCTTGTCCATGATGGTGATGGCAATCCGGTAAGCGGTGTTTCGGTCTCCGTCGAGTGGAGCGGTATCATCAGTTTCAGCAACAGCGGAACCACCGAGGCAGACGGCACGACCACCTTATATTCGGCAAAAACCAAAAAATCGGGAGAGGTTACTGTAACAGTCGTTGACCTCGTATCGCCGGATTGCACTTACTGGCCGGCCGACAATATCGTTACTTCAAAGAGTATAACGTTCTAGCTTTTCTGAAATCAACACCATGGGAATGCACAGTAGTGTGTTCCCATGGATCTCCTTCCCCCGACACCACCCCTGTAGAGACGCACGGCCGTGCGTCTCTACAAATGTTCCCCACGATGCGGTAATCAATGTAATCGCGGTGTACACAATTTTGCAGTGAGTGAGCGGTAATGACCGTTCGATTGCGGCATCCGCCGGGCCGATAATCTTAATAAAATACCCGGCACCTATTATCGGTAATGTACACGGCTGAAATATAAACACTTACACTATTTAGATTGACAAACTCTTATTTAAGCGCTATAATAGATGAGACATAATATGAATAACGAAAAATTGCCGTCGTGACTTTTTTTAACGTACTCAATATACTTTATTCCTTTGGTACAATAACCGACCATTACCGAAAAGAAAGTCGGCATAATGAGGAGTGAGCGACTATTTTTTTTTAAGGTTTTTTCGATTATTGCGCTGATCGTTTCGTCATCGTACGGCGCCGCCTATTTCTGGGATATATCGACCAGCGGCGGCTATCAGGCCGGTGACGGCACCTGGGGGAGTAACAACTACTGGACGCTCAACGGCACCTCGCTTGTCGCCTGGCCCGGGTCGGGAAACAGCGCCACTTTCGCCGGGACCGACGGAGCGGTTGGAGATTACTGGATCGGCGTAAACGGAACACAGAATGTCGACAGCATCGCGTTTCTCAGCAACGGTTACTGGCTGAACGGCGGCACGGCGGTCAACTTCGGGTCGAAAAAGGGCGTCTACGTCGCATCGGGAAAGAGCGCCATCATTGCCACGCCGATCACCGCCACGGCGGGAATCATCAAAACCGGCGGCGGTAGTCTGTTTTTTGGTACAACCTTTGCTTATTCCGGCGGCACCACCATCAGCGCGGGAGTTCTCTGTATCGGTTACGGTAGCGATGTCGGCTCGGTTTCCGGAAACATCGTCAACAACGATACCCTCATGTTCAACCGCAGCGACAGTTACACCTGCAGCGGGAATATCAGCGGAAGCGGCAAACTGATCAAATACGGCTCGGGAACGCTCATACTCACCGGTACCAATACCCATTCCGGCATCACCGCCAACGCCGACGGCGCCGGCCTTCAGATCGGTAACAACGGAACGACCGGGAGCGTCTCCGGAAATATTGAAAACAGCCAGCCGCTGACGTTCTACCGCTCGAATTCGTACACCTACGGAGGCGTCATTTCGGGGCCCGGTGCGGTCAACAAGAGCGGATCGGGAACGCTTATCTTTACCGGTAATAATACCTACGGCGGCACCACCACCATCAACTCCGGGACCCTGCAGATCGGCAATAACGGCACCACCGGCGTCATCGCCGGCAATATCGCCAACAGCACTGCGCTGGTATTTTACCGATCGAACGATTACACGTACGGCTACGTCATTTCAGGGAGCGGAACCGTGACGAAAAACGGCGCGGGAGCCTTAACACTCACGGGCGGCAACACCTATTCCGGTCAAACGATCGTATCCGCCGGCACCCTTGTTTTTTCCGGGTCCGGCAGCGTGTACAACAACGGTACGAGCGCAGGGAGTATCGAGATCAACAACGGCACGACCGTGCGTCTGGACCGGACCGATTTCATGGGGAACCATGTCGCTACTCCCGTCGCCACGGTGACCATCGATGCCGGAGGTACGATGGCAAGCAACGGCACTTTTAACACACTGAATAACCTTACCTTGAGCGGCGGCACCCTCCTGTCAAACGGTGGTCTGGACGGAAATTACGGTCCTTTTGCCTTGAAGGGCACGGTGACCGTGAATGGAACCGTAACTTCGAATTTCAGTATCGGCTCCGGCAGTTTCCACCATGCTTTACGCAGAGATGGCAATAATGTATCAGGATGACCTGTATGCAAATATATAGAATACATTGACCCCTTCTTGTTTAAGCGCTATAATGAGTAACTGGAATCTATATACATGGTGAAAAATTGCGGTGAATTTTATCACGATGCTCCACATGCGGAAGCTCAACATTTGACCGTTACCGAAAAGAAAGTCGACGTTATGCGGTTGAAACGCCTACTTGTTATAAAAGTTGTTTCGATTGTTGCACTGATAGTTTCGGCATCGTATGGCGCCGCCTATTTCTGGGACACCTCGGCCGACGGCGGCTATCAGGCCGGTGACGGTACCTGGAGCACCTCCGACGCTTACTGGTCGCTCACCGGTACTCCACTGGTAGTGTGGCCGGGAGTGACGGGAAACAGCGCGACCTTCGCCGGCAGCGACGGCACTTACGCCATCACCGTCAGCAACACGCAGAACGTGGACAGCATCGCTTTCAACAACAGCGGCTATACGATCTCAGGCGGAACGGCGATCTATTTCGGGACGAAGAAAGGAATCAGTGTCGCATCGGGAAAGAGCGCGACGATAACCACCCCCATAACCGGCAGCGGCGGCATCACCAAGACCGGTGCCGGCACTCTTATTTTCAACGGCGGCAATACCTACACCGGCACCACCACCATCTCGGCGGGAACGCTGCGTCTGACAAGCAACGGCGGGATCGAGAACACCAGCCCGATCGTCCTTGCCGACATTGCAGGCGCGATATTCGATATTAATAACACGACCGAGATCGTCGCATCGATCGCGGGTGGCGGCACCAACGGCGGCAACATCAATCTCGGTGGCAGTTCTGGCCATATCTGGTGCGGGGTGGACAACAGCTCCACAACCTACGGCGGTGTCATCAGCAACTCGGGACAGGTCACCAAACAGGGGAGCGGCACCCTGACGCTCACCGGCGCCAATACCTATACCGGTTCCACCAACATCAGCGCGGGTACCCTGTCGATCGGCTCGGGAGGGACCACCGGCTCGGTCGTGGGCAATATCGCCAATTCGTCGGCGCTCACCTTCAACCGGTCGAACACCCTGAGCTACGGCGGCGTGATATCGGGCAGCGGATCGATGACTAAAACGGGTGCTGGTGCGCTGACGCTTTCGGGCACGAACACCTATACCGGCACGACCACCGTCTTAGCGGGATCGCTTCTTGTTACCGGCTCGCTGGCTTCGGGAAGCGCGGTGACCGTGGCGAGCGGGGCCACGCTTGGCGGTACCGGCACGGTGAGCGGCACCGTGGCGGCGAACGGCGCGATATCGGCCGGGACCACGGGATACGGTACATTGACTATTGGCAACAGCCTGACGTTCTCCTCCTCCGGCAGCCTGGTTGCCGCGCTGGGCGGCACCACCGCGGGTACCAACTACGACCAGGTGGTCATGAGCACCGGCACCCTGACGCTTGCGAATGCGACCCTCAGCCTGTCGCTCGGGTTCGCCGCGAGCGTTTCAAACACCTTTACCGTCATCAACAATGCCGGTTCCAACGCGGTATCCGGCACTTTCAACGGCATTTCGCAGGGAGGCTCGACAGATGTGGTCTACGGCGGCATGAAATATACCTTCACGGTGAGCTATACCGGCGGCACCGGCAACGATGTGGTGCTGACCTGCGCAAGCATCCTCGCCAACGACTATACCTGGGATACGTCGAGCACGGCAGGCATCCAGAAAGGCGCGGGCACCTGGGGAACGAACAATTACTGGACAGTGTCAAGCGGCGACGGCACATCGCTTGTGGCCTGGCCGGGAGTGGGGTACAGCGCGACCTTTGCCGGCGACGACAATGCCCGCACCATTACCGTAAGCACCACGCGGAACGTCGACAGCATCACCATAAGCAACAGCGGGTATACCTTCAGCGGCGGCACCTCCATCAACTTCGGGACGAAAAAGGGCATCTATATCGCATCGGGAAAGAGCGCCACGTTCGCCACGCCGATCGCCGGTTCGGGAGGCATATGCCTGACGGGCGGCGGCACGCTCATCACCAGCGCCAACAACACCTACACCGGCCCGACGACCATAACAGCCGGGACCCTTCAGCTCAACACCACCAACGAACGTATCCCCAACACATCGTCGATCGTTTTCGCCGACGTCTCCTCGGCAGCATTTAATGTCAACGGCCGGACCGAAACGGTAAGGTCGCTCGCGGGCGGCGGCCAAAATGGAGGCAATATCTCGCTCGGCGGCGGAGTACTGATTATCAACAGCGACACCGCTACCAGTTACGGCGGCGTGATCAGCGGTACCGGGCCCCTAACAAAATCGGGCACCGGCACTCAGAGGCTCACAAGAAAAAACAGCTATACGGGTATCACCACGATTTCAGGCGGCACCCTTGCCGTCGATACCCTTGACAACGGCGGTAGTGCCAGTGGTATCGGCATATCGACCAATGCGGCCGCGAATCTCGTTATCGACAACGCCATCCTTGAATATACCGGCAGCGGTGCAAGCACCGATCGCCTTTTCAGCTTCAGTTCCAGTAACGGCGGATCGATCTATTCGAGCGGCACCGGCGCCGTGAATTTTACCAATACCGGTTCGATTACCGTAGCCGGCACCACGCCCACGCTTACCCTCGGAGGCACCTACACCGGCGGTGCGAATACGTTTTCTCTTATTCTGGCAGACCCCGGCGGTGGGCCGTCCAATAAAAGCGCACTGATTAAAACCGGAAACTCCACATGGATTATAACGGGAACACAGCTTTATGACGGTGCGACCACTGTTTCTGATGGAACATTGACTATTACCGGTTCTATCGATGCGGACAGCCCCATTTCTACTAGCGTCGGCGGCAACCTGCAGGTAGGCAACGGCGGCACCACCGGACAGATCAACAGCAATGTCGCCAACAGCGGGACGGTCACGTTCTATCGGTCAGACCCCATCACCTATGGCGTTCTCGTCATCTCCGGCAGCGGTGGCGTCGTCAAACAGGGGCCGAGCTCGCTCACCTTCACCAATGCCCAGACCTTTACCGGTGATGTTACCATTACCGAGGGATCTTTACATATTGGCGCAAGCACTACCGGCGGCTCGATCGTCGCAAACGTGGTCAACAACGACACCATCCTTTTCAACCGGTCCAACGATTATACCTATGCGGGCGACATAAGCGGCACCGGTATGCTTATCAAATGGGGCGCGGGACTACTTACTTTGACCGGTACGAATACCTATTCCGGCATCACCTACAATGTCGACGGCACCGGGATACAGATCGGCAACGGCGGGACGACCGGGAGTATTTCGGGAAATATCGTTTCCAACAATCCTCTCACATTCAACCGTTCGGACACTTATACCTACGGCGGCGTCATCAGCACCCAGGGCAGCTGCGCCTTGACGAAGAGCGGCTCCGGCACGCTGATCTTTACCGGCAACAACACCTATACGGGCACCACTACCATTAGTTCCGGCACCCTGCAGATTGGCAACAACGGGACATCGGGCGCGATCGTAACCGATGTCAGTGTATCGAGCGGCGCCTACCTGGCGTTCAGCCGGTCGGACGCGTACACCTACGGAGGGATTATCTCTGACGCTGGATCGGTGACAAAAGCAGGTTCAGGCGCACTTACCCTTTCCAACGCCAATACCTACACCGGCGCCACCACCGTATCGGCCGGCACCCTGTTTGTCAACGGCTCGCTCGCCTCGGGCAGCGCGGTGACGGTAAATGCGGATGCGACTTTGGGCGGCACCGGAACAATAAACGGCACGGTGAGCGTGAGCGGAACGCTCGAACCGGGGAGCGGCGGTACCGGAACGTTGACTATCAACAACAATACCCTGTCATTCTCAAGCGGCTCCGAGCTGGACATCACCGCCTACGGCACCACCGCGGGAGCCGACCACAACCAGGTCTCCCAGACCGGAACGGGCACGGTCGCGCTTAACGGCAACGCGACGCTCTCGTTCACGATCGAGTACATGCCGGCACTCGGCGACACCTTTGTCATTATCGACAACGATGCGACGGATGCGATCACCGGGACCTTCAACGGCCTCGCGTCGGGCGATACGGTGACTGCGGAGTACGACGGCACCCCCTTTAAAAGCACGATCAGCTATACGGGCGGCACGGGCAACGATGTGGTGCTGAAGGTCGTGAAGGCCGAGGGACTGGAAGATTACGGCGAATGGGCCTACTCGAAGGCTTTTACGCTTAATACGACCGTTACGGGCGCCGACGTGGCGAACAACGTGCCCGACTTTCCGGTGCTGCTGCGGCTCAATCCGGATAATTTTCCCTATTTCTCACAGACGCTGCCCGGCGGAGCGGACGTCAGGTTCGCAAAAGGCAACGGTCAGCATCTCCGGTACGCCGTTGAGCGGTGGGTCGACAACACCGGCAACAACGACACCGCGGAGATCTGGGTGAAGCTCGATACGGTGTACGGGAACAGCGCCACGCAGTCGTTCGTCATGTACTGGGGAAAGGCCGGGGCATCCGACAGTTCGAAGAGCACTTCGGTGTTCGAGACAACGAACGGGTTCGTGGGAGTGTGGCACCTGGACGAAGATCCCAGCGGCGGCAGTGGAGCTATGAAGGATGTGACCACTAACGGACTCAATGGAACATCCTC
>JAFGIW010000165.1 GCA_016929415.1 Chitinispirillaceae bacterium
ATTTACCGGGCATTCGAATCGAAACAGAAATTCTATGAAGGGACCCTGCACAGCACGATCTCCGCATTCGGCGGTTTTTATGCAATACGGAAAAGCGCATTTCGCCCCATCCCCGCTAACTCTTATTCAAATGACGATGTACTGATTCCGATGAACGTGATTCGTCAGGGTTTGCGTATGATATTCGAACCCGAAGCGATATCGGAAGAAGAGATGACCGGAAATGTAAAAAGTGAATTCGACCGTCGTATCCGTATCGGGGCGGGTAATTTTCAGGCATTCTTCTGGCTTCTCGATTTTATCAATCCCTCAAGGGGATGGCCGTCATTCTGTCTGGTTTCGCATAAATTCAGCCGCTGGTTTTCACCGCTTTTCCTGCTGGCTGCGATGGTGAGTTGCGGGGTGCTTTTTTTTAAAAGCGATATCGATCTCTACCGCATGCTCTTTGCATCCGGGATGATGATAGCCATGACGGGAATTCTGCATAAATTCATACCGTTACGAATTACACGTCATGTTTTCTATTTCCTTGTGATGAATACGGCATTGGTTCTAGGGTTTTTCCGTTTCCTCAGCGGAATAAAAAGCGCGGCATGGTCGAGAACGGAACGGAGCGGGTGAGGGGGAGAGGATGAAGGGTGGTGGCGGAAGGATGAATTCAAATGAATAACGACAGAATCCATTACCCCGGATTTTTCCTTGACTTCCTTCCCGGTTTGCTCTTTCTGTCCATTCTTTTTACCATTGAATTCATAGCTGTTTTAGTAATGAATTCCGGACACTTCATTTATACGCTGGACGACCCCTATATCCACCTCGCCCTCGCCGAAAATATCACAAGAGGCCACTACGGGATAAATCCGAACGAATTTTCGGCCCCGTCATCGAGTATCGTATGGCCGTTTATACTTGCGCCGTTTGCATTTTTAAAGCACTTCGAACTGGTTCCCCTGCTTTTTAATTTTATCGCTTCACTGGGAACGGTTGTTTTCTTTACAAGGATTGTACGCCGCTCCATTCGTCTCGACAATAAGAAAAGTAAAATCGTCGTGATTACATTCCTGATTGCAGGACTGATCGTCTGCACCAATGTAATCGGCCTTATTTTTACCGGCATGGAACAATCATTACAGGTTTTATTCACTATAATGATCATCGACGGACTAATGGCGGATTCCGAAAACGAAATCAGACGCTCGTCTCTGGCGATTCCGATCATCCTCGGGCCGCTCATCCGCTATGAAAACCTGGCGGTGTCGCTGGCAGCCATAGGATATCTCTGTTTCCGGAAACGCTTTCACATCGCGGCTGTATGCACGTTGTCCATAACTCTTCTTGTAACGTCGTTTTCGCTGTATCTTACGAAAATGGGAATTGGACCCATTCCCACATCGCTTCTGGCAAAATCCTCGGTTGTGGGAGGCGATAAAAATATAACGGCACTTCTGTACAACCTATCAGCCAATCTGGTAAGCAGTTTCACGAAATCCAGAGGCCTGCTTCTCATCTGCGCACTTGCCGTGCTGAGTATCGTCCAGTGGACCTCCGCCAATATAAGGGGCAGGTTGCTTGCCGGGGCCGTTTCATCGGCGATCCTGATGCATCTGCTTGCAGGTTCGTACGGCGGTTATAATCGCTACGAAATCTATATATGGACTGCGGCGGCGGTGACGATGATTTATATGTTTGGAGAGATGGTGTACCGGTTTCTGATGTCATCCTTGGGGAAGAAAGTAATGCCTGCTTTGGTAGTCCTTTTCGGCGTGATGACGGTTGTCTCCTGTTTCCCTTATATCCTGGGAGTGTTCGAGGTGCCCTTCGCTTCCAATAATATTTACGAGCAGCATTTTCAGATGCGGCGTTTTGCCATTGATTTCTACAGGGAATCTATTGCAGTCAACGATATCGGCCTGGTATCCTATAGAAACGGCAACTACGTCCTCGATCTGGCGGGACTGGCGTCAAAGAAAGCTTTGACTTACAATAAAATGAAGAACCCCGGCTCCGCATGGATGGATGAACTCGCGCAGGAAAAAAATGTCAAATTCGCCATGATCTACGAGACCTGGTTCGACGGCGTTCCCGGCAACTGGATCAGGGCGGGGGAACTCCATCTTGGGAAAAAGATGGTGACCCCCGCAGACAGCGTCGTCTCATTTTTCGCCTGCGACAGCGAGATGTATAATGAAACGAGAGGCGTGCTGGAGGAGTTCGGGAAGACGCTGCCCGCGGGGGTGAAGTTCGTTGAAGGGGAATAAGCGTTAGGGAACATGGTGCACCACACTACGCTATCACCCTTTCCGTTGAGAATCGATTTCCCGGAGAGTCTTTATTGTAACATTCGGTTCAGCGAGAGGATATCTGTTCATGCGATAGCTGCGGTTATCGACCTGGCGGGAAGAGGTGGGGAAGTGATGTATATTCCTCCCGTATGACGCTTCCTTCCTCACGGGGCGGGGCTTAACATAAAGGATCAAATCGATAATTAACGAAAAAGGGACATCCCGGTCATTGAAACAGTCATTGCCACTTTCCGGCAGGATCTTTTCCGCAACCCTGCTCTCCAACCGGTTCATGCCTCTCTTCATCTGCCTTGCCGGTTTCGCGGTCCGTCTGTTCTGCATCGTTCGTTGTGAATACGGCATCCATTCCGATGCCGGGGAGTTCATGGAAATCGCCCTGAACCTTATTGCGGGCAGGGGGTATTATCTTGACGGGGGAACGAGCGCGTACCGCATGCCCGGCTATCCGCTGACGCTCGCGTTCCTGAATCTTATTTCAAGGAATCTCGTCTGGCTCAGGATTGTGCAGGCAGTATGGGAGATCGCAGCGGGGTATATCATCTATCTTCTCGGGAAACGGCATTTCGGGGAATTGCCGGCGCTTATCGCCCTTGTCGTCTGGTCCTTTCTGCCGGTGAGCGTCATACAGCCCCTGACGTTCATGTCTGAAGGGCTCTTCACGCTGCTCTTCGTGATGATGATTTACGTTATGACGGGGAAAACGAGGTATTGTTCAACGATTGCCGGCGGATTGCTGTGCGGGGCGCTTACGCTCATCAAACCGCAGATGCTGCTGTTTCCGGGGATTTTCTTCGTCTTGCTTCTGATGAGGAAGGTGAGACTGCCCGTCGCAGCAAAGCATCTGATTGTTTTCACCATCCCGGTTATCATCACCCTGACCCCATGGATACTGCGCAACAAACAGCAGTTCGGTGCGTACATCATCAGTACCAACGGCGGGCAGAATCTCTATGTCGGGAATAATCCCAAAGCACGCGGGGGGTATTACGACGTTCCCCGCGAGTCGCATCCCGAGCTTCCCATCGACCGGGAATTTAAAAGGAAGGCGGTTTCCTTCATTGTCAACAATCCCGCTGCAGTGATGAAACTGATCCCGAAAAAGATCGCTTACCTGTTCTCGCTAGAGTCCGCATCCGCCATTCTGCTTCATTTCAAAGGGAAAATGCCGGATGACCGGTCGTACGCGGACGCCTGCCGGATGACGCCGGTCTGGTTGCTGGTTGTTTTCAATCTTCCCTACGTACTGGTTGTAGTCGGAGCAGTCTGGGCAAGCTTTCTGCTTTATACCCGAATGATTTTTCTCCGGGAAATAATCATCATCACACTTTTCTGGGCCGCAATCCATTGCGTGTATTTCGGCGCTTCACGCTTTCACTATCCGCTCTTGCCGCTTTTTACACTTGCCGCCTCGTTGATTCCTTTATTTAAAACGCAAGGGGTGAAAACCCGGTTCACTCTGGCAGGGGGCGCATGCATCAGTCTGATACTTATTGCACTCTGGTTTGTGGAACTGGTGATGCTGTTTCGATCGTAGTGTGGGGGCGATCTTCCTTTTTCCCGGTCAAAAAATCAATTTCCATCCCCGCCAACGTGAGTTATTTTCTAGCAGCATCTTTTCTGCAACGAAAGGAATATCATGCGGCATGTCGATTATACGGCGGTAGTCCCTGAGGTGATGGAACAGATCCGTAACGGCGCGTTCCTTACGGTTCAGGCGGGCGACCGGATCAATGTCATGACGATCGGCTGGGCCAGTTTCGGTTTTCTGTGGGGGAGGCCGATTGCTTCGATTATGGTACGCAAGACGCGTTTCACCTTCAGTCTGATCGAAAAAAGCGGCGAGTTCACCATTTCGGTGCCGCAGACCGATATGAGCGCCGCGCTAAACTTCTGCGGGTCGAATACGGGGAAAAGCATCGATAAGTTTAAAGCATGCAATCTCGAACTGTTCCCCGGTAAAAAGGTGAAAACACCGGTCATCAAGCTTCACGGCATCCATTTCGAATGCGCGATTGTCTATAAATCGGCAATTGAGCCGAAACACCTTATCGAATCGTATACCCACCTTTACCCGGAAAAAGATTACCACACCATTTACTATGGAGAAATAAAACACTCCTATTCGACCATGGATGAGGAGTGACGGCGCGGCCCGGGGCGGCACTACCAGATGAAATCGTTGTCTGGCGGTTGTTCGTTGAGGCGGCGAGCCATGACGGTCGTCGACACCGTATCCGTTTCACCCTGTCCGGTCGAAAGAGCAACGGTGATATGAAATAGAAAAGGCAGTGAAGCATTCTCGTCGTTTTGGTTTTCGAGCGAGAAAGCGGAAACCGATGTTTCGGCGACAGTGAGCGCCAGCGGCTGACCGTTCACTTCCAGGATTTCCCCGTTATATGAGTAGGTAAGCGTGTCGTGTGATGCGGATGGAATGAAACTGACGGAACTCCGGTCCCATTGTATCACCGCCTCGGCACGGCGGAGTTGACCGGCCATTGTTTCGGCGATCCGGCTGCATTCGCCGCGTAATGCAGCTCTTCGCTGATGGGTGACGGTATGTCGATTTATCTGCGTCCATGTGGCATAAACGATGGACACCACCATCGAGGTGAGCACAACTGCCATGGTAAGGTCAAGAAGCGTCACTCCGGCGAATGCCGTCGACCTGTCATTGCGATTTCGGTTCATGGATTGTCCTGACCCAGGAGCAGCTTGAAACGCAGCGGCTTGACATCCTCATTGTTTTCATCGGAGATGCACAACTCAATCTTAAGCGGTTCCCGTGCAATCGGCAGGAAAGAGGGGGGCATGTCGTCCTCGATGCAATCACGTTTAACACGAAACGTCCTGCCCGAAACGGTTTCAGTGTAACTGCTGTCTTCCACCGGCGCGTTCCGGGCTGCGATACTGCGCAATCGTTCCGCTTCGCCGGCCGCCAGACGAGAGGCATTCGCGATAAAAACGGTTCTGACCCGAGTCCGGTCAATCTGACCGATGAAATTGAAGATCGCCGCCGAAACACAGCTGAAAATAAAGACGGCGATAACCACTTCGATTGTGGTCAAACCATCGGCACTCTTGTTTTGAAAAAAGGGCAAATGGAGCATCTTACTCCTCTTTCCACGCCACGATCGATAACCTGCCGATGAAAAAAGGCAGATGGTACAATACGATTTCCTCCAGCGGTTCACAATCGCCCGGCATTGAATTGTAAAACGTCGTCGGTACAAGCGGCGAGGATTTATTCTGAACAGACGAATCGGCGGCGTCCGCCTTGTTCCCGCCGGAAGCGCTCTCCATTTGTAATGGGTCGTCACAATCGACCATTCTGCCGGCACAGATAAGGCCGTTCATATGTCCGCGGTGACAAACGAGGTGTTGTGCCCAGAGAATGCCGGTGATCCTGGTTTCCCGGTCGGTTTTTATGCTTCCCGGCGTTTCGAGTGCGATGCAGACCGCATCAATTACCGACTCCTCGGAGAGGAGGATCGAAAACTTCAGTGAATCCGAGGCGGTTGATTTTGATGAAGACGACCGGGCTGAACCGGCAATCAGCGTGCTTTTACCGGTGATCTCGGCTTTTCCGTAAACGGCGATGCTGTGCAGCGCAAGTGCGTTTCCCTCGAACCGGGCGAGGTCGCCGATGAACAGCCGGCTCTGCGTGAACAGGTTTGATGTGATCAATTTTGTTTCATCAAGCAGCTTGATCTCCCCGGCGACGACGAAATCAACGCCTTCAATGAGGACTTCACCGGTGATCTGCAGGTCGCCTTTCACCAGAACCGTTCCGGTGTCCCGCCAGGTGACGCCGATGTGGGCGCCGTCGATAAGCAGGGGGCCGTTTACCACTGGTCCTATTTTGTCAAGATCATTCTTGCCCTGGATGAGCAGCGGCGGGTTGAGAAGAAAGGTATCGGCATCGGAAATATCCGTGAGATAGCGGTCGGTGATACTTTTAAACCAGGAGGAGTTTACCAGCGGAACCGAATCGGCGACGGCGACGACCGTTCCATGCAGCGGCGTTTCATTCCAGGGGAGGGCATTCCGGCATATGATGACGGTATCGGGAAGCGCCGGTGGACGGCTCCCGACGGTCGCCGTGACCTTCCGTTCAATCGAACGAAACCTGCCGATTGCGCGCAGCAGGCAGCATCCGCCGGCAGGTTCCATGACGACCTCGCTTTCGCCGAGCGAGTCGTCGGGAAAAAGATCGTAGATGATCGGCATGCCGTCGAATTGCGGTTTTTCGTCAAACGGTATGACGGTATCGGGAGCGCCGTCGAACATCGAAGCGCCGAACATCGAATCTAGCGTGGATATCGTACGCATGGTGTCGGTTTCAATCGAGTCGGTGAGCTGATAGAAGGCGCGGTATATTCCGGAACGGGCATTAAAGAGCGCCTGAAGTGACGAGGGGGAACGGAGAATCGGCTTTGCGTATGACATGTTATGAAGGAGATATGAGAAAACGGTGATCATCGCGATTGCGGCGAAGCTGAGGACAATCATCAAGGCGGAACCCCGCTCATCGCCCATGTGCCGCAGCGCTTTATTGTTCTTCAACGATAAGTTCATAGGTACCCACGTGATCACGCAGGGTGACGCGATCGTCTGATATCGATACGATCGACTGTTCAAGGACCTTCTCTCCAACGCCGCGAATAAACGTTTCACCCGCTGCATTTTCCAGAATGGCAAGCGGCCGGTCCTTGAGCAGTATTCCCTTCAGCAGAAGTCTCGTCCGGGGCTGTTTCGCCGTACGGCGTTGTGCATTTCGGTTGTACATTTGTGCGCTTTTCCACAGTTTGAACGGGTTCTCAAAGCCGCCGGTGTATTCAAAGGTATGTTTGCGCGGAACCGCCCGTACCGCGGAATTGATAAGCGCGAGGCGTTCCGATGTCGCCGAATCATCGCCGGCGGCGTAACTCCTTCCGATCCGGGAAAACGTGTCAGTCAGTGGAATTCCGATATAAAAGGCTGCAGAGAGCGTCAGTATCGAAAGAAAAAGCAATAGAAGAGATGTTCGCCGGCTCATCATTGCTTATTCTTCATTGGAATGAGGCAGGTTACCAGTAACTTGACATCACACTTTCCTTCGGCGGTCGCCTCCATTGCCAGACGGTCGACACTGAAAAGATTGGGCAGTTTCTCCAGTGCGGTGATAAACCGGCCCAGTTCATGATAGGTCGTGGTCAAAACGAGCATTACCGGACAGAGGATACGATCGGCTGCCTGTTCCTCATCCTGGGGCTGGATTCTGACAAATCGTATATCGTTTTTTCGTGCCACGGCTATAAGCATTTCAAGATACCCGCCTAAATCCCTCGATGCCGTTTTCTGCTTCGGTAAAGGTGCCAGGCGGTTTCTCAGCAGTTCAATTTTATCGGTGATCTCCTGTTTGATCTGCCGGTAGCCGTTTTCGGAGGAGATAAGAGTCTTATACCGGGCCTGTTCCTTCTTATTTACGATAAACCGCGTGATCTGCGGGAGTATCGCAAAACGCATAAGCACTACAATGAATAAAATCACAATGCCGGTTATCGGCAAGAGGGGCGCTTCACGTATTAATTTTCTGATGTTGAAAGCATGCATACTATTTTAAAACGACAGGTTGTCTGCGGTTCCTTTATTCTTTCCATGGATGAAAGGGTAACCCCTGAAAGCAATGGTGAATCATTGAGTGACTTGATGAATCCCGTCACGATTGTTTCGCTCTCACACCAACCGGCCAAAGCAATCCTGACTTGTGATGTGGTACCGGCTACCGGCTCCGACCCCAATCGCTCAAGAAAAAGACCGGAAGGCCGCAGGGATCCGATCAATTGAAGGAACGGGCCCCAGGTGGTTGTCCGGGAGGCACGCCGGTTGAGATCCATTATTTGACGGGAAAGATCATTCCCGACGGCGATGAGATCACGAATTTCGGTGTTGGTCGCAAGCAGGTGCCGATATGCCTCTTTTGCAGTACTTACCTGATGTTGAGTATGCCGTGCATAAGCGAAAAGAGCCGCAGTGACAAGTCCACCGGTAGTAAAAATGAGAAACGCCCCGCAAATCAGGAGAGTTCGCAGAATGAGATAGCTTCGTGCAGGAGTCGGACTGAAAAGGGGGGGCACGTTACGCTCCATTCCGCAGAGGGCGCATCCCATTGCTTTAAGGACCGCCGGGTCATCACTTCCGCACGGTACTCGTTCGGCCGCATCGATGCCGTCGTCGTAAAATTCTATTTCGTTTAATAGATACCGTTTTTCCAAAGTGGGCATCGAGGGGAAAACGGTTTTCAGGTAACGCTCGATACGGCTGATATGACCGTCGAGTTCACGGTGTGATACTGCTTTAACATTAAAGACGGCAATGAGAACCGTATCGTAAACGATCCCTATTTTTGTTGAGTTTGAATCCTTGAACAGCGACATGAAAGAGTCCGGTACTCCCTCACTGAAATACCGCGGAAGCATTGCAAGAAAGGCATCGTCAGGATACACCGCAGCAAGATTGTTTCCAAGGGTATCGGAAAAGTGGTCAAACTCGGTACGGTTCGTGCACACCGTGAATGAGGGTCCATTGCTGCAGGTCACCATATCATTACTATCAGTCGGCGGCAACCTGATCCAGTGGCTTGGCAATGCCAGGTTGACCGTTCGATTCAAAAGCAGATAATTTCGCAGAAACGAAGCACTGTTCCATCGGCGTACCATTCTCAATTTCCAGCCGCGTCGTGAATGATGGAGAGAAGCACCTACAAAAGTACCATCATCGGTAATCGAAATGCCGTACCGTTTCTCCATGGGAAGCTACCGGACCTGTCCGGAATCGGGTCGCGTTTTTTCTTCAGGGGGGATTACCGGATTGACGGAATCAGGATTCAGTTTCTCAAGTTGTTTTTGGGGCCCTGGAGAAAACGGCTGCTCATATGGGCGCTTCGTTTTGTGCGGCGGGAACTCTTTGCGGGGAGCAGATGAAGGACGAGGCGGCGCATGCCGCTGCGGTACATCTGCGGAGGTGTCCGGTTCCGGATGAACCGTTTGTTTACTGATTACGGTATCGGCTTTAGTACTGCCGTGGAAGCCGCTTTCGTTTCCAGCTTCCGTGGAATCGGTCTTTTTCTTTTTGTGCGAACGTAACCGCTTCATTCCTTCACGGATCGATTTCTGGAAAAAATTCATATCGTGAATTTCGTATTGTTCCAGCTCACGCTCCAGATCAATCTTCGATTCACCTTTAACAATATGCGGTGTTATAAAAACAATCAGGTTCGATTTGCTGCGGGTTTTTCCACTGTGACGGAAAAGTGCACCGATGATCGGCAGATCGCCGAGAAAAGGAATTTTATAATGGAAAGCGGTCTCCTGATTTTTAATCAGACCGCCCAGGATCAAGGTTTGTCCGTCATTGAGCCGAACGGTTGTCGTTATCGACCGGGTGGAAACATTTGGATATCCCTCGTTGTTGGTCTTTTCGGAGTTTGAGACATTAGGGGTAATTTCAGCAGTGATCTGCCCGCTCTGTGAAATCCAGGGAACAATATCGAGCTGAATGCCGAATTTTATCGGCTGAAAACGTGAGGTATGGTTTTCTCCTACACCGGTTTCGACCTTGAAATATTGCGTTTCGCTGACGTCAATCGAGGCCTTGTTTCCATTAAGGGTGAGAATGGAAGGCTGAGCGAGCACCTTTGCTTTGTCCTGTGTTTCGAGGAACCGGAGTGTTGCAAAAAAATCATCGGGAATCTTCTTTAAAAGCTTCTTACTTTTGGGGAAAAGCGGTTTAATCACCTTTTTAAAGTATTTTCCGCTGATTCCGATCTCGAAGTCTTGATTGGCGGAACTTGTATGAAGCGATTGAGGGAAGGGAGTCAAAAGATAGGAACTGTCGAGCAGCCGCCAGTCCATTCCGCCGCGAAGTCCGAATTCTTTATCGATGTTCTCTTTAAATTCGACTATGACCGCATCAATTCTGACCTGTGGTGTCGGAATATCGATGGTGTTGAGAAATTCTATTGCAGAAACGATATCTTCGGAGGTCCCCGATATGAGCAGCGCGTTCTGTTCCTTGATGACCCTGACATTGGTGGCGGGGATGTCTTTGGGCAGTATCGCGGGAATGTTGTCCGCTTTAATGTGTTTAAGGTGGATCAGTTCCGATTTCGACAGGGCTATTCCCGACGGCGTGGCGGTATTCCGGTCACCGATGAGAATCACGTTGTCTTTTTGCACGAAAGTATACCGGGTGCCGCCGAGCAGGAGCGCCAGCGCTTCGGTGAGCGGTGCGTTGTTCAGCTTGGCGTTAATCTCACATTTTATGCTCCCATAGGTAATGATCTCGGCATCGCTCTGTTCGGCGATGGCCCTGATGATATCTTCAAGGTCGCCATTGACGACATCTACCGATACCAGACCGTTTGAATAATCAACATAGAGATCGTTTGCGGATTTGCTGCCGCGGAAGCGCGAAGCCGCGGCGCCCGGTTTTCCTCCCGCCGATTCGGCGGATACCGCGACCTGGTAGATGTTTTTACGCTTCATAACCGTATAGCCGTTGCCTTCGAGCAGCGCACGGAGACCGTCATCAAAATTGACCTGATACAGTTTTCCGGAAATGCGGCCCTCGACTTTCGCATCGGGAACGATGCTCACGGCGGATTTCGAGGAAAGTTCCTTGAGGAAATCCTGTACGTTGACGTTTTGGATATCCACCGTCAGTTTTCCATTCATATAACGGATCATCGATTTCTGTTCGACGCTTGCTTTTTTTATGTAATAGACGCTCCCGTCCCGCACGACATCGAGATTATTCGACGCGGCGATGCTGCGCAGTCCCTCCATAATGGGAACATCGACGAGATGGAGCGTGACTTTTCCCGTAATGTCCTGGTCGAGCAGGATGTTGAGATCGTAACCTTTGG
This sequence comes from Chitinispirillaceae bacterium, assembly GCA_016929415.1. GTDB lineage: Bacteria > Fibrobacterota > Chitinivibrionia > Chitinivibrionales > Chitinispirillaceae > JAFGNB01. Next base: position 11,209 of record JAFGIW010000165.1, read on the forward strand.
AGATCATGCGGATGACGTCGCGAATATCTGTATCTTTAACGTCAATCGACAGTTTCTGCTCGGAAGGAGTGGGTTCGTCGGTGCGCTGCCCGTAAAGGGGTGCCGACAGAAACATGCAGACAATGAAAATCCGTTTCATAATTCTTCCTGTATAACCTTTCGACCGGTGTGAATTCATCGTTCAGGGGATTACTGCATATCTTCAATCTGGACGATTCGCAAGAGTTCTTCCGGTGAGGTAGCCCCCTGTTTCACCTTTTCGATTCCGTCGTAAATGAGCGTTTGAAATCCGTCTTCACGTATCATGCGTCGGATATTGTTTTCAGGTATGTTGTCCGCGATCGCGTCGCGCAATTTATCGTTGACCACGATCAACTCGAAAATGCCGACCCGTCCCCTGAACCCCGTATTATTACAGTGATCGCAACCGCGTGCTTCGAAAGCTCGAGACAGTTCTTCGGTTCCAAAGATCGTTTTCCAGCGGTTTTTGATAAGCGGTGAAACGTCGGTTTCATATTTGCACGAAGGACAAAGCACGCGGACGAGTCGTTGTGCAACGAGCGCGAGAACCGATGAGGCGATGAGAAATGAGGGCACCCCAAGGTCGCGCAATCGTGTGATGGCCGAAAGCGCGTCGTTCGTATGAAGCGTCGACAAGACCAGATGTCCTGTCTGCGCGGCCTGAATCGCGATCTGGGCGGTTTCATTGTCTCTGATCTCACCGACAAGAATAACATCGGGGTCCTGCCGTAAGATGGAACGGAGAGCGGAGGCGAACGTGACGCCGGCCTTTTCGTTGATCTGGACCTGATTGATTCCTTCAAGTTTGTATTCAATCGGATTTTCAATGGTGGTGATGTTGATTGCTTTATGGGATATCCGGTTTAGGCAGGCGAATAGCGTTGAACTTTTTCCGCTCCCCGTCGGGCCGGTGACGAAAATCATCCCCTGCGGTTTTTCGATGAGTTCGGTGAGAAGGCCGCTGTTGCAAGGCGTCAACCCTATGTTTCCCAGATCGAGCAGGGTGAGGTCGTGCTTTAAAATACGTATCACCGTTTTCTCCCCGAAGTGCGTCGGCAGTGTCGAGACCCTGAAGTCGTAGGGCTGGTTTTCAAAGGTATAGCGGATGCGCCCGTCCTGCGGGGAGCGTTTTTCGGCGATATCGAGGTCGGCGAGGATTTTAATGCGCGACGTGATCGGTGAAAACATCCATTTCGTCAATTCCGTGTGCTGGCGCAGCAGACCGTCGATCCTGAACCGGACGGTCGCACGCTGTTCCGACGGTTCGATATGAATGTCGGACGCACCGAGTTTGATCGCTTCATCGAAGATGAGTTCCGCCATTTTTACCACCGGTTCCGATTCGGTACGCTGGCGTATCTCTTCAAGCGACAGCGAATCATCCGTCTGCATGGTTTTCTCATACTCACGCGTAATTTTTCCCGCCGATTGACGGAACAGAGAGTCGCTCTCATAATATTTTTTGTGAAGCTGTTGCATTGCCGAAGGCGTGGTAAGCGCGCATTGGACGGTCAGGCGTGTGGCCAGCTCGACCTGCTGGACAATATCGAGATCGAGCGGATCGTCAACGAGAATACGGACGCCGTCATCGGAGATGGACAGCGGGAGCGCGCGTCCCTCCTTGAAAAGTTCGATGGGCAGCTCGCGTAAAAGATCGGCGTTGAAGGCGCTCTGGGGGTCGGCGATAAATTCAAGCGCAAATTGCTCCGCTAAAGCAATGTACAGATCCGTTTCACTGATGCCGTATACTCGCCTCAGGTGCTCACCGAACAACAATCCGTTTTCTTTCGCATTAAGCGCCTCTTGGTCGAGAAGCGCATCATCGAGGCTAATTTTTTTGGAAAGGAATGAGCCGATTCGAGTAGCCATACCATCCGTCAAAGTTTGATGTCCACTTCGTTATCTGGACTGGAACAACTGTTTCAGTCCAGAAAGGTACACACCCTGTCACTTCCATACGCTGAATGCATCGTGAGCGTGAATTACTTCCTCCATGTGAAAAAATAGCTTCCGCACACAAAAACTCACACTGTTTTTTCAGGGAGGAGGGAGCATCCGGCATTAGTGTCGATCACGCGCCGACGGTGAACAGAAAACAGGCGTTTGGCTGAAAAAATAGATGCGTACAAAAAGGTCAAGTGACTCTTTGGATTTCAGGCTTAATGCGATTTCCGGGTTTCTGTTCGGATTTGATAATTCACGTTTTTCCCACATCTTCAACTGATAAACAAGCTCTTTTGAAGCGATGCGAAGTTTGAGAATACCCTCGGGGTTTTTCCGCCAAGCTGCAATTCGTGCATCGGAGCGAGGCGAGTTGAGCGAGACATCGAATTCTTTTTCAAACGATCTGATGTTTTTCAAATAACCTTCAGTCGCATTTCGTGATGCGCCGAGCAGCAGATAGAAGCCGCGGATAAACTTCGGAAGGAACGCGTCAAGGTAGAGACAGTGGCCCCATTTTTCGTTTTTCAGATTTTTTTCAAATTCCTCAAGAGTCGCGATAAATGATTTAGTGGTTAAAAGGAGCTGTCGGGCTTCAAAATCAGTAAGATAATACGCTTTATCCGGCGATTCACGATAGGTGGTTTTTTCGGTTTGAGAACGGCTGTTTTTAACCGACAGGTCGTTAAAACCGGAAATGATCGTATAATCCGCAGACTCCGGTCGCGAGATGCGTACGGCGGTATTATTGTCGATCACCGATAGCTTGACCAAGGGAATCGGATAGGGTATACGCTCCGCCAGCCGGTGTCCCGACGCATCTTCTGGATACCCGGAATGATAAAGCATCACTATCGATAAAAGGAAAACGAGGAACTTAAAATGTAACATTTGTTCTATCCGGAACCGGTTTAACGGAATTGATCGCATCTACTATTATGCATCAATGGACAATGGTTATCCAGTATGAAATGCTGCAGTATTGCGACCGGCATTCCCTTGACAAAACATTCCGGCCTGCCAGCGCGTTATGGACATCCTGAAAAGCAGTGCCGGTTACGGCGGAATGAGTGAAGAAGGAGGATGGGTGAACGCCTGATTGGAGTTAAGGGAATGATCATACTACCACATGAATAATTGTGAGTTACGGAGATGAAATAAGGTAATGGATTACTTCGGGTTAGTCATGCATTATCCGCGAATACGAACATGCAGGACTTGTTATCTGAAGCTATTTGCAACTTTTTCAGCTTTCGTCGGCGATTAAAAGTATTTGCGGATCCAGTTTGAGGTGCAGGTCACAATTCGGCATGACCTCGTGATCTTTGACAAGATTAAGATGGATGTAATCCTCACGGGGATTGAGCATGATAAGAATCGCCGTGTCGGTCATAAATTGTTCGAGAATTATGGGAATTCCCCGGTCGTTGAGCGGGTGTTCTTCTCGCAGCAAGGTGGCGCTGAACCATATCTCGATATTCAGTTTCTCGGCGAGCTCTTTAAAGAGGTGAAATTCAGCGCTGTTACTTCTAGAAAAATCATACCCATCAACAACCACAAGATCGGCGTTGAAATGTGCATCATTGATGATCGACAGCATGCTTTTCTGGACCTGTGTTGCTGAAACGCCGTCCTGTCTGAAATTCAGAATAATCCGGTGCCGGACGACCTCATCATGAATGTCCATCGCGCCTTCAAGCTTGTAACGTTGTGCGATCTCTTCAAATATATCCTCATACCATGAAATGATATGACTGGTATCGGGTGAAAATGAGATATGGATTACATGTTTGCCTTGAAATAACTGGTCGGTGGCGAGGTGGACCAGACAGGCGGTTTTTCCGACACCTTTTCGCGCTGCAATAAGACCGATGTTCCCTCTCCCAAGACCATTGTGAATTGAACGTTCAAGTATTCGAAAAGGACTTCTTTGAACTAACTCTTCTTTAATCATGAAGCTGCTCCCGGTTATCTTTTTTTTCCCGACTTCTTCTTTTCCAGGAACTCTTTTTTCAGCGTTTCGGAGAGTGAAGAAGGGACTTTGCCGTACTTGAGAAATTCCATGGAAAATTCAGCCTTCCCTTGGGTAAGCGACCTTAGGACCGTTGAATAACCGAACATTTCACTCAGCGGCACTTCCGCATCGACCCTGGTAAAATTGCATTCTTCAGTCGTACTGATGATAATACCGCGACGCTGATTAATGCTGCCGAGAATAGTACCCTGGAATTCACTAGGTCCCTCGATGGAGACTTTCATAATCGGTTCGAGTATTTCCGGCCCGGCCTTTTCATACGCCTGCCAGAAACCGCCGATAGCTGCATGCTGAAAGGCAATATCTGAAGAATCGACCGGGTGATAATTTCCATCATTAATCGTACAGGTAACGCCGACTATCGGGAAGCCTATTATTCTCCCCTTCGGCAGACACGCCTTGAAACCTTTATTGCATGACGGAATATATTCATTAGGGATAACACCACCCTTGACAGCATCCACAAATTCATAGTCTTTTTCATGGTTCGGTTCGATAATTCCGGCGACCCGACCATATTGTCCCGCACCACCGGTCTGTTTTTTATGAGTGTAATTAAAGGTGGCAGGTTGAGTGATCGTTTCACGGTAGGCAACCTGCGGCATACCGGTTTCAAGTTCGATCCCGTACTCACGTCGCATGCGTTCAATATAGATTTCGAGATGGAGTTCACCCATACCGCGGATTATGGTTTCATTTGATTCATGGTCGACGAATGTTTTAAAGGTAGGATCTTCCTTTGTAAAACGGTTGAGTGCCCGAGAGAGTTTATCTTCGGATTTCTTGTTGTTTAGTTTGATGGCAAGTGAAATAACCGGATCAGGAACAAACATAGTGCTCATGGCGACATTGATCGAAGTGTCGCAGAAGGTATCACCAGAAGCGCAATCGATACCGAAAAGCGCTACGATATCTCCACATAGCGCTTCGTCGATGTCCTCCATGGAATCGGCATGCATCCTGATAAGGCGTCCGATTTTAAAACCTTTTTCGGTCCGAGAATTGGTGATTTCAACGCCCTTTCTGATCGATCCTTGATAGATGCGAATATAGGTGAGTTGCCCGTACTGGCCCTCTTCAAGCTTGAACGCCAGGGCTATAAGCGGGGCGTCAACACGCGCTTCGATGGGAAACGGCGCTTCGTTATTGTCGAGGTTGTGGGCGGTGTAATCAACTTCCGATGGATCGGGAAGGTAGTCGAGCACACCGTCCAAGAGCGGCTGTATACCTTTATTTTTATAGGCTGATCCGACAAAAACCGGCGTCAGGTCAAGGGAAAGGGTGCCCTTGCGGATCGCATGTTTGATCTGCTCGCAGGTCTCTCTCCCTTCGAGAAATGCTTCGGCAAGCCGATCGCAGAACATCGATACCGAATCAACAAGTATCTCATGATATTTTTTCGCTTCTTCCAGAAGGTGGTCGGGTATGGGTTCATAACGGACCATTTCGCCTTTCGGTCCATCGAAATAGATCGCCCGCATGGTCACCAGATCAATAATGCCTTCGAACTTCTCTTCCAGTCCGATTGGAATCTGGACGAGAACGGCGTTGTGACCCAGTTTTTCGCGCAACTGGCCGTTGACCTTGAAGGGATTGGCGCCCGAACGGTCGCACTTGTTAATAAACGCAAGGCGGGGGACCTTGTATCTTTTCAACTGGCGGTCGACGGTGATCGACTGTGATTGAACTCCGCCGACCGAGCAGAGCACCAGTACGGCACCGTCAAGAACGCGCAGTGCGCGTTCCACCTCGATGGTGAAATCGACATGCCCGGGCGTGTCGATAATGTTAATCGAATGGTCTTTCCAATTGACATTGGTGGCTGCAGACGAAATGGTGATGCCGCGCTCACGTTCAAGGTCCATGGAATCCATGGTCGCGCCGATACCGTCTTTTCCCCTGACTTCGTGGATGGAATGGATTTTTTTGCAGTAAAAAAGCATCCGTTCGGTCAGTGTTGTTTTCCCCGAGTCGATATGCGCACTGATACCGATATTACGCATAAATGCTACAGAATTCGACATACCCTTTGACAACCCTCTCACACGTTGAACCCTCTTGCCCACTTTCAGTAAGTTCGCGATTCACGTCCTTCATGCTCCTCCATAAACCATGCCTTTAACAATGAGCATCTCGCACATCAGCGAAAATATCGATCTCTTGCTGAAGCCGTATACTCTTTTTCGCGGAAACCGTTTCTTCGTTACCGTAACGGTGATTGGCTTGTGGTGTCAGAAGTCCATTTTTCAGTGGGATACAAAAAATATCGTGCAAATATAGTATATGCAGATATCAAAATCAATATTGGATGGCCTTTTTAGTAAACAATCTTGTTCGTGTAGGAGAAACGAACCTGTTTTGCAAGGATTCCTTTTCCACAAGGCCGAGTAACGATCGACGTTTTAGGGCCTTTCGTCGATTGTTGTCGATGCGTTTCGCTTGCATGCTTCATTTCATTGCGGTATAATCAATTACATTAATCGTTAGTAGGGGGTTATGCAGGCAGTGCCTTTTTTCATAGTTTGCAAAGAGTGAGCGCGACATTGTGAAAAATCCGCTGGAACAATCGTTTGCAGTTGAAGAACGCACCGACGGGGTCTATGTCAGTGTGACCCGGTCCGACCGGGATTCGATTCGGATGGAGACGATTATCAGGGCAGTGGAAAAGGCGGGAGTGATGAATTTTGATGGAGAAAAGTTCAGAGATGTTTTTTCGCGTGCCCGCGGAGTATTTGAAAAAATCGGTCCGCCGTTTGAATATTATCATGAAGATATTGACAACTATATAAGTTGTTCACTATCTCCGCTGAAAGCAAGCATAAAAATTGCCGAAAGTTACTTACTTAAAGGAAACAAGCCGACCGCGCAACAAATTATCTTCTACCTTAAGCGTAAAGGAGTCGTCCATGGCATCGACACTGAACGCCTTTCCCATATCGGAATTGAAGCGCTCTATGAACGCTATGTCGATGTTGCGGCGGCGACTCCGCCTGAAAACGGCGCGGATGCCCGGATAGAGATCAAAATCGCACTATCTCCCGAAATAAAACCGAAATTGCGCAGCGACGGCAGTGTCGATTATCGCAGCATACAAACGTTTACGTCGGTGTCAAAAGGCGATCTGCTGGCGATAAAATATCCTTCGGGTCCGGGAAAACCGGGGACCACCGTCACCGGAGAACCGATTGCACCGCAACCGGGGCGGGATGCACCGCTGCCGATGGGTCGCAATACTGAAATGGGTGCAGACGGAATGCAGCTTCTTGCTGCGACAACCGGTATTGTTTTTTTCGACAACTCGCTTCTCACGGTAGCGGAGTTGCTGCATGTCGGCAACGACGTCGATTTCAGTGTCGGTAATATCAAATACGCCGGTGATGTGCTTATCGGAGGCAATGTACGACCGGGGTTTACCGTTGAGGCTGAGGGATCGATCCATATTAAAGGCGAGGTTGAATCAGCGACCATTACCTCGCGTGCCGGACATGTCGTTATCGATAAAGGCGTCGTTGGAAAGGGCGATACCGTCATCAAGGCCAAAAAGGGAATGACCCTCAATTTCGCTCAGGATGCACACCTTTACACCGAAGGCGTCGTGACATTTGAAAAATACCTGTTGCATTGCAGGGTCGAATGCGAGACGTGTGAAGGAAACGGTCTTCAAAACAGCATCATCGGCGGCGATATCAGGGTGGAAAAGTCAGTCACAATCAGACAGTGCGGCAATGAAAAAGGCGTCGCGACGAAACTATCCATTTACGACAAAAGCAAGTCACTCATCAGCAATAAAATCAAGGAGCTTTCCGGATTACACGAACGACTTTCTTCCGAAGTGGGACCGATCGAACGGCAGTTGAAAACAAAAGCGGCGCTGATGAAGCGGGCCAGTGAGGAGGTTTCCAACCGCCATCGCGATGAAGTCAAAAAATGGGTTGACGCTTATAATGCCTTGAAAAAAAAGATAGACTATGTCGAAGGGAAAATGAAGGAGTTGAAAACCGCTCTTGACGCTCCCGGCGAACGCAACGGTTTTATCCAGGTTCTCGACCGCTGTTATCCGGGAACAACCATTACCATATACGATAAGACGTTACCGATCACTACAATACTTGTCAATAAGCGATTTGATCCGACTAAATAATATATCATCATTGAAGGGCCGTAACATCATGAACAGCAAAGATGAACTGAAAATCGAAGAACGCCCCGGATACCTATGGGTAACGCTTCCCGACGCGATTACCATGTATGATAATAAGGAAATCGAGCAGAAGATCGGTAACCGGTTGCGTGACCGGAAAGACCATGTCGTTCTCGATTTTTCTCATACACATGCGGTTTACAGCTCCGGCCTCGGTTTGATGATACGCATCCGGCGTTTCGTTACCGAACGGAACGGAACGATAAGTCTGGTCAATGTCCCTGAATCGGTATTAAATATGTTTACTGCGCTAAATCTCGATAAAGTGTTCCACCTCTATAAGACCGACGTCGAATTCGAAATCTCACAGGATGACTTCATCAAGAATAAAGAGAGTGAAGATCGGTTGGGATTTCTCTTCGTCGCTAAACTCGAGCAGGGGTCTTTCCGGATCAATATATCAGGGGAAATGACAAGCGACTTCGACCTGTCCGCCTGCAGGAAGATGCGGCCGGAAGCCGGGGTATCGCTTTACCTCTTCGATCTGTCGGGACTCGAGGCGGTTGACAGCACCGGAGCGGACCTATTGATTGATCTGACAAAGAGGATCACTGCGGCAGGGGGCCGTTGCCGCGGCTACGGCACACCCGGCATGACGCTTGAAACCTTAACCATACTCGGTGCGGACAAGCACCTGACATTTTTTCCAGATGAAAAATCCGCATACGAGGGTTCGTCACCCATCAGTTGACCGGACACCGAGTAACGGCACACTGCAGACCGGGAAATAAGTTTACGGCACAAGTACTGTCTCCCGTTAATGCTTCCGGGTGTGGCGATGCCGCTCAACGCAGGTGTGCATGCTTCGGTCTGAAATCGTATATCAAGCTTCGAGTACTTCACATCCTAAATAACGGTCTTCGGAAACTCATCCACGCGATGTTACCGTACCTCGCTCAACCAGCAGTGGAACCGAGATGATGATTCTGTTGATCTTTCCTGTCATGAAAAACTGATCGGCATAATCGAGAATGATAGTGGTCGATGCATTGGTGCCGATTTTATAAACCAGGGTAAACTTTTCGACCCGGGACGAACCATTATCCTTCATAGCCTGAAGGGGTATTGACGGAAGGCCCACACTGAGCGGTTTAAGGTATTTGCCTTCCTCAAGGTTGAGATGATACACCCAGTTGCGGACATTAAAAAGGCGGTTCTCCTTCATTTTATTTTTTACTTCACCATCAACCCTGAGGTAGCCCGTACGGTTATCATACTTGGCGGCGGTAAGCCTGATGCTGACTTTGTGGGTGACATTGTCGCAATCCATGAAGGTAACAGTACTCCATACGCCCTGTTTCAGACTCTCGGTGCAACTGAAATGGAGCAGTACTGATGTTAAAAGAAACGCGGTTGATAAAATACGTGAATTCATCCGGACACTCCTCGTTATGGTTATGCAGACAGGGAAATCGTCCCATTAATACACACCGAACGGGAACCACCAGATTCAAAGCGGCTGTGGAAGCGCGTGCGTGTGGTGATACCAATCAGCCTTCCTAAACGACCATTCGTCGGGCTGAATTTAATATATATGACCACAAGACACGCAGTCAATGGGGTGGGGGGGGAGGAACAAACAACATCTTGTTACCTCGATAGCTTTCGAAAAGATATAAACCGAGACGCGCCTGAATCGAAGTAAGTTGCGGTTCGGCTTCTTCACGTGTGAGAAGGTCGACGGCGATATGCTCGTTTTCAGCATCATTTCCACCCGCTCGGTGATGGAAGGCGGTAAATTCGTCGCCGGGGAGCTGTTTGACGCATCCGAAGAAAAAAACGGCTTCATCCGATGCGCCGGCCGAGCTGTAGAGCGGCTGCGCCGCCAACCTGACCAACTCTTCCCTGATACTGCCTAGTCCGGTTTCCTCGAACAATTCACGCACCGCAACATCCGCCGGATCGTCGTCCGGCCGGTCGATCATCCCTGCGGGAAATTCAAGACAGGAACGCCCATTTCCGATTCGCCGTTGGCGGACCATCAGGAACCGCTCTTCGCCGTTATCCCGGTTGACCAGTAACGGCACAACAACAACGGCATGACCGCGGATGAATACAATATGCGGAAGCCGGTAACCTTCGGGCGCTTCAACGTCGACATCAAGCAGCGAGAAGAGATGATCGCCGTTTTTCCTAAAAATTTCCTTCAAGAAGGAGACGGTATTAATCATGCAACCGGCCCGGGAGACATTCCGGCGCCATTGGTCGACCTTGAATAGACGGGTGGATTGGTTCATCTTGTCCGTCCGGGCATACTCGATAAAGGATAAGACCGGTTCATCTGAACAGGCCGAACATCAGATGACTGATAAGAACCGCCATGCATAACCCGACCGCGTCGGCGACCAGGGCTGCACTCAGGGCGTGACGGGTCCTGTGAACTCCGACAGCGCCGAAATAGACCGCAAGCACGTAAAAAGTAGTTTCAGTACTTCCCTGCATTACCGAAGCGACAAAAGAGGCGAAACCGTCCGGAGCCCTGTTGACGATCTCGGACATGACTGCAAATGAACCGGTACCGGAAAGCGGACGCATGAATGCGAGTGGAAGCGTTTCGGTCGGCACACCGAGAAATGCGGTGACGGGAGCGGCAATGCGACTGAATAATGCTAGCGCTCCGCTTTCGCGAAACATGCCGATCGCAACAAAAATGGCGACCATGAACGGGATGATACGGATCGCCACCTGAAATCCCTCTTTGGCGCCTTCGGTCACCGCCTCGTACACCCGTACACCGCGGAAATATCCGAAAAAAAGCAAGCCTCCCATAAGTGCGGGAACCAGCCACTCCGTACCCTTCGTCAACAATCCGAAGGAAAGGTGCGGCATGGTCCCGTGAGTGATGAAGTGGTAGGGGATTGCCCCTAAGAATGCTGCCAGAGAACACCAGAGCACTATTTTCGCGGCAAGACCGATCGGCGCCGGGGCATCATGCAGCTCCGGTTTGCCGGTGGTGGTATCTGTTGTTTTCGTATCGGTAAGGGGTGGCGGTTCAGACCGCACCCGGCGGGCAAAGAGCTTCGTGGCAATAATGGCGGCAGCGGTCGAAGTGATGGTGGCAATCAATCCCGGAACGAGGATGGACGCCGGCTGTGAAGCTCCTGCGGCGGCACGGACGGCAATCACACCGAGCGGCAGAATCGTTACGCTCGATGTATTCATTGCAAGAAAAAGGCACATGGCATTGGTTGCCGTCCCCTTTTCAGGATTAAGGCGGTCAAGTTCGGTCATTGCCTTGATACCAAACGGAGTGGCGGCATTACCGAGCCCGAGCATATTTGCCGCCATGTTCATGATCATTGCGCTCATTGCCGGATGTTCCGCGGGTACGTCGGGAAAGAGCCTCGTCATGACCGGTCGGATTGCCCGGGCGATCATCAGTGTCAAACCGGCCTCTTCGGCCACTTTCACTATACCCAGCCAGAGCGCCATGGCGCCGATGAGGGAGAGGGCGAGCGTAACCGCGTTTTTCGCCGCATCAAACGATACTCTGGTGACTTCGCCCATTGTACCGGTATAGGAGGCGACAATAATGCTTATCAGGATAAGAAAAAACCAGATGCTGTTTATGGCTGCAGGGCGTTGTTTCATGTTGTATCAAACCGGGCTGCCGGAGCGGGGAGGAGAGCCGTTCAAAACCATGTTTAAAAGATACACTCCGGTATAAGTAAATTCTACTATGACTGTTGCCGTAAAAATCCAGCCGTCATCGACCGGACCCGATTCATCTCCTTCGCCCTCCTTAATTCCGACCACTTCTTTGTCAGCCGTAATTACAGTTGCAATGGCGGGCCAAAGATGGGTATAATGGAATTACTGATCTCAACCATCAACCAACGCGGGAGCCGGAATGACGCCCTATGCAAAAATGTTCTTCATCGTCGTTGCGGTTTTTCTTGCAGCCGGATGCGGCAAGACCAAAGAATCAAAGCCACTGCCTGAACCTTCGAAAGCTGTTGAAGACCTCACCGGAATGACCGCCGTTAAAAAGGGGAAAGAAATTAAAAAGAAGCTGAACGAAGCTCAAAAAGCACAGGAGGAACGATTGAAAGAGATTGAAGAGATGGAGTAACGTATCCTTCAGTTTCGTAGAACTCCACTGTGCCCTCTTTCTTCCTTCCGGGGCAGAAAAAATGAGCCGTCGAACCGGGCAGGCAAGGGTTGCCGGGGCGGTCGTCCGTCAGTATACTTCCCGGCCGGCAGCCAAAACCGGATGTCGCCATGGGTCCGACTTCGGGAAAATGCGATTAATGATTTTCTGCCTCCCTTGAGTTGCCGGCCTGCAGACGATACAAATAACACCCTTCCGGCCTCCCTTTGGCGTTCCACTGCACCGTATGGTCTCCGGCGGACAAGCGTCGGGGGGGGATTGTTGCCGCTTCCCTCCCGAGCATGTCGAATACATGGAGACACAGGCGATAGTAATGGCGCAGGAAATAATGGAATATACTGGAGGTTTCATCTCATTCTCCTTCTTACCGGATCACGCCGCGTGATCGGACGGTCGACATTTCAAATATACCGCTTCGAATCGATTTCGTCAAAAACTGAAAAGGTTTACCTGCGGTGCCGGTGGAATACGGTCGTTGAGTTGCACCGCCTTGTGCCGGTGATAAACGGGGGCTCCACCCCCGTTTACAATAATCCAGATTTTTGTAAAATTAAAAAGTAGAATCAAAAGCGGTGGGGTCGACACCTCGCCAGCGGCTTCCCGCCTGCGCGTAACCGCTTCGGCGGAGGCGGGCGCGCCGGCAGGCCCCCTGCTGATGAACAGTGATATTTTCAATTTTGTTGATTGTGGAGGTATTATGCAGCTATTTTCAAATACATAATGACGGGAACACGCAGGGGCGACGATCGAAGCCATGGTGCGCTTCCTCATATGCAGCCATCCGGGAGAAATCAATTTTTCCCTCAGCCAGAGAACCTCACGTTAACAAAGATACATAGTCATGACAATTCACCTCATATTTTTCCTCGCGGGAATAGGCCTTTTATGCCTCTCCTCCGAGATGGTTGTCCGCAAAATTCCCGTCATCGCGCGAAGGCTGGGTATCAGCTGCATTATCCGGCCGCTTGTAATCGCCGATGCCTGCGTGCTTAATATCGATATCGCTTCCCTCATTCTGGCAGGCGTGATGATGCAGATTTTTATCACGACAAAGGCGATTTTCAGCAGGATTGAAGCGGTAGCAGTGCTGCTGCTCTACGCTTATTTCGTGGCGACTCATCTCTGGCCGCGGATTGTACCGTGGTGTTTCTGATTTAACAAAAGCCGCCCTTTGGAAAGAACCTGTCTCCGAACAGCTCATCAATCAAACAGCGACATTTGCCGCGTCTGCGGTTTCGGCAAGGGAGGTTTTGACGGTCCTTCCACTGTCATTCCCCCAAATCGATGCGACTGTTCGCGTTCGAAGGTGATGATTTTATCGACGTCCCCGAAGGGAGAGCGGTTCTTTTCGATTGAAAGCGCCATGCGGTGAAGCACATTCAGGCTGCGCAGTTTTTCACTGCGGTCTATTCGTGCCGCGTTGACGGCATTCCTGAGTGTTGCGATGCTTTCATCATACACTTTAAGCGGCACAGGGAACGGATGACCGTCTTTCCCTCCGTGGGCAAAGGCGAAACGGGCAGGATCGGAAAACCGGCTCGGACCGCCGTAAATAACCTCGCTGACGAGCGCGAGCGACTGCACGGTTCTCGGCCCCATGCCGGGTAAGAGCAGTGCATCGATAAAGTTTCGGTACTGCTGTTCGTATGCCAGCGTCATCACGGCGCCGAGTCGTTTGGAATCCACGTTGCGTTGACGTATTGCGTGGTCGGGGCCGAGCGTCAGGTAACGCATCTCCTTCTTCTGCCGGTTCGGATGTAAAGAAAGAAATTCGACGATTCCGCTGCGGTTGTCGTTCGCACGTGAATCGCTCAGATTCATGATCCGGCCCAGGTTCTGTCCGATAACGGCAGCGTGGGGGTCGTCGACGAATGACGTGAGCGTAGCGGAATGCCAGTGATACCGGCGCGCCCGTTTCCTGTCCGTGTTCATGCCCTGCTGGACAACCGCCCATTCGCCGTTGCGCGAAACAATAAAGGAATGAAGATAGAGCGAAAATCCGTCGTCAATGCAGGTGTTGTCGACCTTGGCGCTCAGTTTCGACGCGCGCACGAGCCCAGTGCCGTCAAGGCCGGTTTTCTCGGAGAAGGCGAGCAGCTCGTTCGGAGTCTGCAGGGAGTGCCTGCCGCGTCCGCCGCAGATAAAAAGGCCCAGTTCGTCGAACATCGGGTTGATGGCGCGCTTGAGGGCACCCATGACCGACGTGGTGATTCCCGAAGAGTGCCAGTCCATTCCCATGACGCAACCAAGGGCCTGGAACCAGAAGGGATCGGACATGCGTCTGATGACTTCAGCAGGGCCGAACTCCAGGGCCAATGCGCGGATGATCTCGCGGCCGATCGAGGTCATTCTTGTATGGAGCCATTCGGGGACATGGCCGTAGTGAAGGGGGAGGTCTGCGGTTCCGGAACGTTTCATGACATTAAATATATTCCTTTCCCTTGGCGGATAGACTGAAACTCAGTTTCCCCCCTTGCCCCCAACCCCGCACAAAACCTAATTTAAACCATCCTTCCGGGAGTGCCCCGGATCATCTTTGACATCCATGCCAACAGGGGAATCCCGTGAAAATCGGGAGCGGACCCGCCACTGTGATCCCATGATCAACCGGGAGAGTCAGGTGACCTGTTCAATGGATCTTCACCTTTTTGGTCTTCGAGGAGCGAGACCGGAGGAGTGTTTTGATCAAGCGACCTGCCAAAACGAGTGATTTTACCCCAAACGATTACCGACCCGCATGTTACCGATGGTTGATCTGGTCCATCATAATAGTATACGTATTTTGCTTTAATTGCAAAAAAAACAGGGAGTTGCTTCGATTAAACACGCCCAAACCACGCATTATTTCATTCGCTCCGAGTATTACCGAGACAATTTATGCACTTGGTGCGCAGGAGCATCTTGTCGGGGTGACCGACTTTTGTACCTATCCGCCGGAAGCAGTGCAATTGCCCCGGGTGGGAGGCTATATAAATCCCAATTACGAGCAGATTCTCTCACTCAAGCCTGATATTACGATACTCCTCAAAGAGCATGGTTCCCTGATCGCATTCCTTGAGCAGCATAAGATTGGGGTCGTGAAAATCGACAATGAGAACCTTGCGGGCATTTTTTCCTCGATTTCGCGGATCGGAGCCGCATGCGGCCTGAAAGAGCGGGGCGACAGTCTTGCTGCGGGAATTGAATCGGCGATGAAAATGACGACCGTTTCCCTTTCCCGAAAGCCGAAAATCCTCTTCTGTGTCGGTCGCGACAAGCCGGGAAGTGGTACCATTGGAAAAGTCTTTCTGGCAGGTCCGCGCACTTTCTACAGTGAGCTGATTATGCGCTTAGGAGGGGAAAATGCGGTTTCCGACTCGGTTTTCGCCTATCCGTCCGTTGCGGGTGAGGGGATTATACATTTGGTACCCGATATCATTATCGATGTAATGGCATCAAATAAATTAATGGACCCTTCGAAGGTGAGTGCCGATTGGAATGAACTCGGCATGTTGCCTGCAGTAAAACTCGGGGCGGTGTATGCGATTACCGGGAATTACATTTCGATACCGGGTCCTCGTATTGTTAAAATATTCAATGATTTACATCGATGCATAAACGACTGGAACGTACGGATTACCCTGGGGAGTGCATGCCTTCGCTTCAAATAGCCAACCTGACGTTCAACTATGAGCCGGGGAAGCCGGTCATTGATAATCTGTCGGTTGTAATCAACAATGGTGAGACATGGTCGATTATCGGCAAGAACGGGTCGGGAAAATCCACGCTTATTCGCTGTATCGCCCGTCTCGAACCGGTCAAACGGGGAGCCGTATTCCTCGATACCAAAGAAATACTCGATTATTCATCGATTGAAATGGCGCGTAAATGCGCCTATGTTCCTCAGGCGACCCTGCGGATTCCGCCTAGTTTCACGGTTCTTGAGTATGTGCTGATGGGACGATACCCGTATTGCGGTTTTCCGATGCGGTATGGCAGTGACGACCGGAAGATTGCAGCCGAGGCCATGGAGTTGACCGACACAGTACCATTTGCACACCGATCGATGAGAACACTAAGCGGCGGGGAACTGCAGCGGGTATTCATTGCCGGGGCGGTTGCGCAACGGACCGCCATCATGCTGCTCGACGAGCCGGTATCGTTTCTCGATTCGATGCACCAGGAGATGATTCATGCGACCCTAGACCGGATCCATCGGGAATACGGTACCACGCTCATCACCGTCACTCACGATATAAATGCAGCACTGCAACGGAGTACCCATGTTCTTGCACTGGTGGCAGGGAAGCAGGTCTATGCAGGAGCGACGCAGGGCTTCCTGAATGATGCGGCTTCGCTTCTCAGTACTATCTATGGAATTACCTTTGAGAAGATTGCAGGTTCGTCCAGCGGAAGGGCGTTTTTTATGCCGCAGAAGGGAGAAGTCGTGGTATGAGTGTGGGAAAACGCCTGCTGCTTTTATCATTTTCATCGATGATAATAGTAATTTTCGCGCCCTGTATCGGGATGGAATTCATCGTTCCGTTTGATCTGAAGAACACTACGCTTCAGATGGAAATCTTCACCCGACTGCGTCTGCCCCGGGTTCTCGTCGCCTTTTTTGCCGGTGCGGGATTGTCGCTTTGCGGGATGGTGTTTCAGGCGCTTTTCAGGAATCCGCTCGCTGATCCGTTTACCCTGGGAATCGCGAGTGGTGCTTCATGCGGTGCAGCGCTGACCGTGGTGCTTGGGTTTACCGGAGCGCTCCTCGGAGTGCCGGCAGTGACGATCGGAGCTTTTCTGGGGAGCGCTTGTGCGACTCTGTTACTGTTTGGCTTCGCCTCATACCGGCGTTCGACCGATAAACTTACCTTTTTGCTCGCCGGTGTGGCGTTGAGCTTTCTTTTTTCAAGTTTATTGATGTTTTTTCAATATATAAGCGACCCTCACGACTCTTATTATATCATTCGATGGTTGATGGGGGGTGTGGAGGCAATCGGATATAAAGCGCTTTTCTCATTCCTTCCTTTTGAAATTATCGGGATAATAATCATTTTCAGTCAACTGCCGCAGCTTGATCACCTGCTCACGGGCGACGATATAGCGCAGAGCAGGGGGGTCGATATCAAGCGGACGAGGATACTGCTGCTGTTGGCCACAACCATGATGGTGGGTACTATTGTGGCGGTCTGCGGGCCGATCGGGTTTATCGGGCTTATCGTTCCCCATATATCCCGATCGCTCTTTTCATGGAAACATCTCTGGGCCGGACCTGCAACAGCACTTTCCGGAGGAGTGCTGCTGGTCATCGCGGATACCATCGCACGGACAGTCATCGCACCTACGGAAATACCGGTTGGCGTCATTACCGCGCTTTTGGGAGCGCCGTTCTTTCTCTGGATACTTTTTCACCATAACGGGAACGGTAAGGTGCATGAACTGTAAAGGCGCATTCCCATTCCGCATCGGCTGCACCTCCTATGTGCTTCCCGATGAGATTCTGCCGAATATTTCATTTATGGCCGATAAGGTGGATGACATCGAATTAGTGCTGTTTGAATCGCAGGAATGGTCGAATTTGCCCGATAAAACGACCTTTTCATCGATGCAACAGATTGCTGATGAACACGATATCACTTACTCGGTTCATTTCCCCATCGACTGCCGTGCCGGGGCTGAAAACGCAGCTGAACGGCGAAAACTACTCGATCAGGTGACCGGGATTATACGGTTGACTGAAAAACTGCCGATAAGCGGCTATCTTCTTCATCTTGAAGGACTTGAGGATGAACATTCGACAGAGCAGCTGCAGTTCTGGCAGGAGGTGACCGGAGAGTTCTGCCGGCAGTTGGTTGAAACCGTATCCGTCGACCCGCACCTGATCTGCATCGAGAACCTCGGTTATTCACCGTTATTGCATCAGCAACTCATTGAAAAGCATCATTTTTCGCATTGCATCGACATGGGGCATCTCTGGATGAACGGTATGGAATGGCGTAGTCATGTAAGCCAAGTGCTTGAAAAAACGCGCATTATTCATCTGCATGGAGTTTCGGGAGGCAAGGACCACCAATCCCTAGCGATGCACGCGCAACCGGCACAATTGCAGCAACTTGCATCGATGTTGCAAACCTATACAGGGGTGGTAACCCTTGAAGTTTTCGGCGAAGAGGATACATTTTCATCATTACGCTGTTTCGGGGAACTATGGCATCGATCACGTTGATAACCGGGGGAGCGCGCAGCGGAAAAAGCCGTTTTGCACTGGAACTGGCAATGCGGCATGAGGGCAAACGCTTCTTCATCGCCACCGCTCAGGCTTTCGATCCGGAGATGGAAGAACGAATCAGGAAACACCGCATTGAGCGCGGAAGCGATTTTTCCACCATTGAGGCTCCCCTTGAACTTTCCGCCGCCCTGCGGAACGTACCTCCGGATGCGGCGGTCATTCTCATCGACTGCCTCACCGTATGGCTCGGCAATCTGCTGTTTCATTACCGGAAAGAGGACGAGGCCGTCGAGGTGGAAATTGTCAAGTTTACCGACGCACTGTCCTCCGTCAAACCCGACCTGATCGTCGTCACCAATGAGGTGGGCGCGGGAATTGTTCCCGACAATGCCCTTGCAAGGAAATTCAGGGACATCGCGGGCGGTCTCAACCGCGACGTCGCCGCACGGGCGGACACTGTTTACCTGTGCGTTTGCGGAATCCCGCTTGCCGTAAAGGGGAAAGGCGTGCTCACGGAAGGAAATCGCCTTCCCCCCAGGCAGAACGGCAATCCTTAACTGACGGGAACCACTGTGCAAAGACCGACCTTCCGATTTCCCCCGATTCCGCGCTGCGGCAATCCGTTGCTTGAAAACCGCATTCAGGCGCGCCTCGACAACCTGACGAAACCGAGAGGGAGTCTCGGGAGGCTCGAAGAGTGCGCACTCAGGTATCTGATGTGTCGCGGATCAGCGGATGAGAGGATCAGGCACCTTGAGCTTTTCACCTTCGCGGCGGACCATGGAATTACCGCGCGGAAGATCACCCCCTACCCGAAAGAGGTCACTGCTCAAATGGTGTTCAACATGATCGGTGGGGGAGCGGCGGTGAGTGTTATGAGCAGGAATGCCGGCATCAGCAGCCTGGTGGTAGACATGGGAGTAGCAACCGATCTTCCCGACCATCCGGCGCTTTTAAAACGAAAGGTTGCATATGGAACAGCCGATTTCAGTGTCGGGCCGGCAATGACACCTGTGCAGTGCGCGCAGGCACTGCAAACCGGGATCGAAATTGCCGCATCATCGAAAGCCGACCTGATCGCAGCAGGGGAGATGGGGATCGGCAACAGTGCCTCTGCAGCAGCACTCTACGCACTGTTGCTCGATCTTGACGGCGCCGTCACCACCGGTGAAGGGACGGGTGCTAAGGGTGCGCTTCTTGCCAGGAAGAAACGGACCATTCAGAAGTCGCTTGCTTTTCATCGCCTGCGGTGGGACAAAACCCCATTCGATGCCTTGCGTCGCTGTGGAGGTTTTGAAATCGCGGCGATAGCCGGGTTGATGATCGGGGCGGCTTCGCACCGGGTGCCGATAGTGGTTGACGGATTCATTTGCGGCGCCGCGGCGCTGGCAGCCATGCGGATCGATCCCCGGCTGAGCCGCTATCTTTTTTTCTCCCATGTCTCCGATGAACTGTTTCATCGTTCTTTTCTCAGACAGGCCGGGATCGTGCCCCTTCTTGACCTCAAAATGCGGCTCGGTGAGGGGACCGGGGCAGTACTCGCGATGCAGATTATCCGGCAGGCACTCAGCTGTTACCACGAGATGGCAACCTTCGGCAGTGCATCGGTGTCGCGGGAGGTAACGGCATCATGATCGCTCCCCTGGTGACGGCCGTTCGCACGCTGACGATCATTCCGATGCCCGGTTCCGATGCAAAAGACCCTTCGGCGGCGCTTCCATATTTTCCAATAATCGGTGCGGCGATCGGAGTAATCTGTTATTTGACGGCACGTGGATCTTCCTGTCTGTTTGGCGATTACCCGTTCTTCGGCGGTCTTCTCGTTACCGTCGTCTCGATTGTCATCACCGGCGCCCTGCATCTCGATGGACTCGCCGATGTTGCCGATGGGTTCGGCAGCGGAGGAACGAAAGAGCGGATTCTGGAGATATTCAAAGATTCCCGCCATGGTACGTTCGGTGTTACGGCGATTGTTTTTGACCTTATCGCACGGGTCCTTTTTATTGCCTGGTGTTGTGAAAAAGAACATTTGACGCTTATCCTGATAAGCCCTTTTTTTTCACGTACTGTTATGGCATGGGGATGCGCACTTCTTCCCTCCGCACGGTCAGGCGGCGGTACGGCCGTCCCCTTTATTTCGAACAAACCGCCAATTGCACTTTTTCTGATTACTGTTGGCCTGGTGGGAGTGATTGTACTTGCTTTCGGATGCATACCACTTGGTACCATCCTGCTGATCTCGTTTGTCCCGGTACAGCTTTTTTATTTCTATTGCCTTAAAAAAATCGACGGTATTACCGGCGATTGTCTTGGTGCGGTGAATGAGATCGGGGAGTTGACACTGCTGTTGACAGGCTGTATTGGCTACGGTTTTATATCAGCTTCGGGAGGGTAATTCGATGGAGCGGGGTTTTCTTCACATCTACACCGGCGACGGAAAGGGAAAAACGACTGCAGCACTCGGTCTTGCATTACGGGCAGCCGGGGCGGGGAAACGGGTGTTGTTTTCCCAATTCCTTAAAAATTCCATTTGCAGCGAACACCGGGCGCTTGAGAGGTTCGAAGATCGTATTACCGTGCGATGTTTCGGAACCGGAGAATTTATCAGGGAAGATATCAAAGCGGAGCAGATCCAACGTACCAAAGAAGGAGTAGAGGAGGTATCTCGATTGATGGCAAGCGATAATTTCGGGCTTGTCATCCTCGATGAGATTGTCGTGGCGCTCTCGCTCGGAGTGATTGCTTTCGATCAGGTGCTTCTTCTCATCCGGAAACGACCGCCGGGATGTGAAATGGTTCTTACCGGAAGGGGAGCGTCAAGGCAGTTGATCGATGTTGCCGACCTGGTGACTGAAATGGTGGAAGTGAAACATTACTTCCGTCGGGGCTTTACGGCGCGCGAGGGTATCGAGCGTTAGGAAAAGTTCCACCCGACAGCAGGAGTAATTCAGACCGTATTTTCCCGGCAGGTATCAAAGCACTGACGTTTTACATCCATCGGTCACGTTTCCCGGATGAACGTCTATATCATTTTGAAATGGGAATAGGTCGAGTCTTTTTCGAGTGACAACATCAGGTCTGAGTGTTCGACTTCGAGTTGGGCACG
Organism: Chitinispirillaceae bacterium; assembly: GCA_016929415.1. Lineage (GTDB taxonomy): Bacteria > Fibrobacterota > Chitinivibrionia > Chitinivibrionales > Chitinispirillaceae > JAFGNB01. Next base: position 32,832 of record JAFGIW010000165.1, read on the forward strand.
CTGTATCATATTAATAATCATATCGTGAGTAATATTCAGTTCGGCAAGTGCGTCTACCGGGCGGGCTTCCATCGAACCTTCAAATGATCCAAGAACCATATTGCAAAGGTAGTATTCCGCCAGATAGGTGGCGCAGCAGATGAACCGGGAATTTTCCGGTGCCTTGTCGGGAGCATGATGAAAACGTACTGCGGCTACTATGGGCAGATCAATCTTCCAGAGGCTGAGCAGTTCGCCCCCCAATACTCCGTGCATTTCCGAGGGGGCCGCCTTTTGTTCGGCGACAAGGAAAGAGGTTTCATTTTTAACCGCCCGTTCAATGATATCCTCAAACCGGTCATGAAAAAACTGGTCATACAGGAGAATTCCGATATCATGAAGAAGCCCTGCAAGAAAAAGGTTGTGACGATCCTGCTTTGAAAAACGGCCGCCCGCGTTTTTTTCAGCGATAAAACAGCAGAGATACGCGGTGGTGAGCGCATGTTTCCAGAACCCTTTATAGTCAAGGACATTTGATTTATGAGAAAAATGACGCACGAAGTTTACCGCCAGGGCAATATGACCTACTTCATTGAATCCGATGCGGGTTATGGCAAGAGTGATCGATGATATTTTCCCGTTTGTGGCGCAGTAGAAGGAAGAATTGGCGACTTTCAGTATTTTTGCAGTCAGAGCCGGGTCCTGTTCGATAATCCGTGCAAGAAGGGTTGCATTTCCCTCTTCCGACATGATCAATTTCTGGATTCGTATGACAATTTCGGGCAATGTCGGTAAATTCTGAATTTCCGGCAATCGCTGGATCAGACTCATACAACCGCCTTATTTGAAAGCCAGGGAAAGTATATCATTGCACGTTGAAAAGGTCAATCGGGAATTTCGCGGTGAGACTTGGGAGAATACGTTGATGGCGGCGTTCGACGCTTTGAAGGTATTCTGCCATAATGCTCGACAGTTGAACCGCTCTTTTGCCCGGTCGGTGACAATTACCCGCAGGCGACCGGTTTCTGTTATCCGAACAGTTTGAAAGCCTTGAACAGAAGCATGGGATGACGGGAAAATGTTGAGAGGAAGACGGTTAAGTATTTGATCTTTCGCGATTTCTTTTTTGTAAGAGTTGCTGCGATTCTATTCAGAAAAGCATCATCGGTATGATGGGTCACGAAATCCTTCAGTGCAAAGGATCGCTCCTGCTGCTTTCCGTATCGTTTTTTCCAGAGTTTCTCGTAATTCGTCAGTGATGAGTAATTTACGCCTTCAGCCCCGATCGCATCGGCGGCAACCTTTCCGGCGGTTTTCCCGGCGAAAAGGGAGTAGTGGATACCTGCACCGCTGATGCAGTTGACCTGACGCGCGGCATCGCCCACGAGCATCGCTCCGTGGCGAACCAGCGGACGGATATAACGTGTCACCGGAACACCGCCGCAATGGAGCGTGCCGATGCAGCCGCCGGGGAGTTCACGATTAATAAATTGCAGGAGTAGCTCTTTTGGTTTCCCCGCAGTACAGCGGGTACCGAGAATTCCCAGTCCGACATTCGCTTCACCTATCCCGCGTGGAAAGATCCAGGCGTAGCCGCCCGGCGCTACCGATGATCCGACATAGAAGATGCAGCAGTCCGCGTCGATCAGTGGTGAGGTGACACGGGTAAAAGCACAGCTCTCGATATCATCCGAAGCAAGCCGTGTGCTCCATCCGAGATCACGCGCGACCCGTGATTCCACACCATCGGCAATGATTACGATTTTTGAAATGATGGTTCGTTGAGGGCATCTGCATTGATACTCTCCGCCGTCGATGCGGGTAACTTCGATAACCGGAGATGTAACAAAGAGTTGCGCTCCTGCTTTTACCGCATCCTGTGCCAGATCGCCATCCATCCGTTCACGATCAAGGACAGTGCTTTTATCGATATCGGTAATATTGACCTTCGTCCCGTTCGGAGAAATCATTGCCGAACAGGTAATCTCCCGTTTTATCCATTCCGGTCGTGCGTCCGAATGTTCGGTAAGACTGCGTATTCCAATGCCTTCACCGCAACGGACCGGGAACCCCGGTTTGTTGTTTCGTTCGAGAAGACAGACGTTGCGTCCCGCAGCTGCCGCACTCCAGGCAGCCATTGACCCTGCCGGCCCTGCCCCGATCACTGCAATGTCGAATTTTTCTTCCATTATCATTAACTTTCGTAGAGATGCACGGCCGTGCGTCTCTACTATAATTTTTCAATCTCCAGCGCCCCCACGGGACAAATTGCCACACAGGTGCCGCATTGGGTGCATTGATCGCGAATAACCGACAGCTCATCGGTCAGGAGCAGTGCATTGCACGGGCAGACACTGATACATGTCCCGCACCGGTCACATACCTTTTTATCAATTTTCAGCGGCATGGCACCGCTCCCTCAGTTTTTGAATCTCCCGCTTCATTTCTTTGTATTTCCCTATTTGGCTGTGCGCCAATATATTATCGCATAAGGCCTTAGCTGATTGTTTATCACCTGCTTTATAAAGCATGGAAGCCTGCCGGTTTCTGGTGAAAAGAGCGTTGTATGCACCACGTTTCTCATGGTCGTACGACATGGCCAGCTGATGATAGACATCCGCGGCACTTTGAAATTTTTCCACTGTTTCAAAATACTTTGCTTCAGCCCAAAGTACAAAACGACTTCCGGGATATTTTTGCTTCAAACGATCGATAATCCGTTTCGAATCGTTGAAACGTTTCTCTTGGAGGTACAGGTCACAGAGTACGATTTGTGCGGCCTCTGCAGTCATAAGTGCATTTTCCGCACAGCGTTCGACACGTTTGATTCCTGTCTGTCGATCTCCCGGATACCAGAAGAGTACCCACCAGTACCGTGAACGAAGTTCTGCCCCGCCGTATTCATACGGTCCGAGTACCAGGTCAACATCATAGTTGGTCGCGTCGGATTGCTGTGCATCCCGAAGCAGTTTCAACGCATCAAGACCGTTCTGCAGTGCGGTAAAATACTTTTTTTGCCGCATATAGAATGCCGAATATATTGCCCGGCACAAACCGGAGAGCATTTGAGAATATGAAGAAGATCCGTTGCTTTTTTCCCATTGCTCAACCTTTGCCACTGCATTGTCATAAGTCTTGAGGAATAATGCAGAATCAACGGTATTTTCAAAATCGACATCGCGTATGGAAAGAGTAGCGAGTTTTAGCACCATTGGAAGTGGATCATTTTGCAAATCATTCCTGCCATCGATTGCGGTAAAAGCGCTATCGTACTGATTATTAATAAGATAACTTACTACATTTCGCGTAATTTCCCGATTACTCTCTGAAATGGTCAGCGCTGATAGGGGAATTACGAATAGAAAGAGGGTGATAAGTATGCTACATTTAATCGGTTTTAACGGGTACAAGTGAAGGGTATGCGATTCCATGTCGAATACGAAAATACAGCCATGTTGTAATAAATACAACAGCCGCGAGGGGAATAAAGAATGGAAGGGCTGAAAATGCTGCAATCATGCAGAGCGCACCGCCGATTTTATACGTTGCTTCCATGAGGAGGCTGCTTCTCTTGTAATAAAAAATCAGATAAAACGGCAAGGAAGCGACAGCACAAAGCACTGCCAGAAAGTCATCAACGCAGAAACCTGCAATTAATGCCGCAACGATAAACAGCAGAGCCAGGGTATGGGCTTTCATGATACCTAAAACCACTCCCGTCGTATTTTTTTCATCACTTCGGTCTCCATCGATATCCGGGAGCGTTGAACTGATAGAACCGCCGCACATAAGGAGAAAATAGGGAAGTGAGCTCATGAGAAACGATCCTGAGAAGGGTGTTTTGCCGGCAGCCGCCCAACCGACACCGAATGCAATTACTCCGTACCCTAATGCATTGCTGATAAAATCCGCAAACGGGCGTCCGGAAAAACGGAATGGTTTGAAGCTGTAAAGAAACCCTGTTATCAGGGCTGTTGCAGCAGCCAGAGAGAATATATAACGATGATACGGCAGCGGCAGAAAGAGTGAAAAAGAACTGCAGATAAGGATCACCACTGTTGCTGAAGGGACGGAAACAATTCCCCGGGCAACAAGCGGTATTCCCCCGTTTTTACGGTCAACTTCGATATCGGCAATCTGGTTCATAACATACACCGCGGCCACGGAAAGCGAGAAAAGAAGTATCATGCCGTAATCAGCGATAGATGCTGACTGCCAGCATTCAACAATTCCGAATAATTTGCGCTCACCTGCTGCACAGCGGAAACCGAGCGCACAAAATCCCCATACCGGAATCAGAATGACCGGCCGTAACACCATCAGCAGATCGAGCGTACGACCGATAGAGCGGTGAGCGCTCATTTCGCCTTAAAGGTAGGATAATCGATGCCGAAACGCCATTTGTAGTACAGCTTGCTGCCGAAGAAGGTAATAAGAATGAGAATGCCGTACTCCGGTATAAAAAGTGCAACTGATGCTGAAAGAAGAAATACCGGCCATTTAAAAGCGCTGAAGGCGATTTCCTGTTTTAACGAATAGGCAAAGTATAAAAAGAAAATCAGGCTGATCAGGGATGGAAGGGCCATAACCCAGAAATGATTTTCCATGAAATAGGAGCTTACGCAGGCACCGATACAGAGAACCGCAGAAGTGCGTGCCGTGATGGCGGGACCGAATCTGACGCAAAACGTCATTTTTCCGGTTGATCGGTCTCCGGCTGCATCGGGAATAGTAGTCGCCAGGAAAACAGCTCCATTGGCTAATGCCGGGGCTATTGATGAAATGAGGCCGATATTTACAAATGCAATAGAAGGCGCCGCAGGATACTTTGCACAGTACCAGCCCGTCAGAAAGGTGAGCATACCGTGTCCGAGTGCATTGGCGACCACTCCACCCCAGGCATGGTTTTTAAGTGTGCAGGGAGGCAGATTATAACAGATCCCCAGCAGAAGACTTGCAGCAAAAAGCGCTATCAGCATGTAATTGTAACAGGAAGCGATCAGGAAGCCTGAACAGGCGCAGATTATCGCCAGTACCCAGGCGGTCGTTACCGAGACGAATCCATGAGGCAATAAAAACAATTTATGATTGATACGGTCGTTCTCGATATCGACGATTTGATTGACGACATAGATGGATGCCACGATCAATGAGAATCCGATCAGAACAATCCAGAGGTGAATGAAAGAGGCGCTGTCGACAGGTGAAGTGAAACGACCGCCCGGCAGCAATTGTTCAGTCCCCGTAATCCAGCCAAGAATGAATATCGTCCATACTGGTGCGAGAAGGGGGATTCTGAGGAGAAAGAAGCAATCGAGAATTTTTTTTAACGGTTGCGGCACCAGGCGTTCCTGTTTCTGATGTTACCCGATGAGGAATTGAGTAATAACTGATAAAATATATACTCCGCACGCGCTGAATGATACTTCATTCAACTCCAAACAGCACAATCTGTTGTTACGGCCACTATCATCTTCTATTTTTAAATGCATCCGGATAGAGGAATAAATGCTTTAGATATAGTGGACCGGTCATCTTTTTACAGGGAGCAACAACATATTCATGGGAAAGAACATCGTTCAGAAAATACTTGATGCACATATTATTTCCGGAGTTCCCGGGGCGGGATGTGAGGTCGGTATACGGATTGATCAGACACTTACACAGGATGCGACCGGCACCATGGCGTATCTGCAGTTCGAAGCGCTCGGTTTCGACCGGATCAAAACCGAACTTTCAGTTTCATATGTAGACCATAATACCATTCAGGAGGGTTTTGAAAACGCCGATGATCATGCGTATCTCGAAATAATAGCGCGTAAGTTCGGTATTCACTATTCGCGTCCCGGCAACGGCATATGTCACCAGATTCATCTTGAGCGTTTCGGGGTGCCGGGCAAGACACTGCTCGGGAGTGACAGTCATACACCGACGGGTGGCGGTATCGGAATGATCGCCATCGGCGCCGGAGGGCTCGATGTTGCGGTTGCAATGGGAGGGGGGCCCTTTTTCATGAACTACCCTCGCGTGATTAAAATAGAACTGACCGGTTCGCTCAAACCCTGGGTTTCCGCCAAGGACGTCATTCTTAAGGTTCTTTCAGTTCTGTCAACCAAAGGGAACGTCGGCGGCATCATCGAGTACGGGGGACCGGGAGTGGCGACCCTCACCGTTCCGGAGCGGGCGACGATTACCAACATGGGGGCTGAACTCGGGGTGACCACGTCGGTATTTCCGTCAGACGAGATGACCCGCGCGTTTCTCAATGCACAGGGACGCGTTCACTCATTCACGCCGATTCTTGCCGATTCCGATGCCGGGTATGACGGGCATATACCGATGGATTTGTCAACCATCGAACCGCTTGCCGCCTGCCCCCATTCTCCCGACAACATCAGAACGCTGCGTGAACTCGAAGGAATCGCCGTCGATCAGGTGCTGATCGGTTCCTGCACGAATAGCTCCTATCGCGATATAATGACGGTTGCAGCAGTTTTGAAAGGAAAAACGGTTTCCTCGGGAGTCTCTTTCGGCGTTGCCTGCGGATCACGCCAGGTGTTTGAAATGGTAAGCCGCAATGGCGCTCTGGCTGATATTATCGCCTCCGGTGCGCGTATCCTGGAACTGGCATGCGGCTTCTGCATCGGTAATTCACAGGCGCCGAAAACCGATGCGGTTTCGGTTCGGACAAGCAACCGGAATTTTCATGGAAGAAGCGGCACAATGAGTGCCGGGGTCTATCTTACTTCTCCCGAAACTGCGGCGGCAGCCGCACTCAACGGAAAACTGGTAGACCCCCGCGATTATTTCAGCGGGACATCCCACCCGGTAATTCCAGTGCCCGAAACTTACCTGATAAACGATAACATGATCCTGTCTCCGCGAAAAGCGTCCGGTGATGTGGTGGTTTACCGCGGTCCCAATATCGGAGCACCTCCGTCAAATGAACCGTGTCCTGAAGATCTCCAGGGAGTGGTGACGATCAAGGTTGGCGACAAGATCACCACCGATCATATCATGCCGGCCGGCAACCGTCTGAAATACCGATCGAATATTCCAAAATACGCGGAGTTTGTTTTTGAACGCGAAGATGCAGCATTCGCCGCACGTGCCGCGAGAAACCGCGATGCCGGTCTGCATAACATTATTGTCGCCGGAGAGTCGTACGGTCAGGGTTCTTCGCGCGAACATGCCGCGATCTGCCCGATGTTTCTTGGGGTGAAGCTGGTTGTAGCGAAATCGATTGAACGCATTCACCGTGCAAACCTGATCAATTTCGGGATCGTGCCGGCACTTTTTATGAATCCGGCAGATTACGACCTGCTGCTTCGTGACGAAAAGGTTTCGATAGAAGGCTTCCGTATCGCACTTATTGAAGGGAAGCCGGTTCAGCTTGTCGCCGCAACCCGTCGCCCCTCCCTGCGTATCGATCTGACCGACAGGGAAAGAGAAATACTCCTGGCAGGAGGACTCATCAACTCCACACGTCAACGATAGGAGGTTACTGTTGCGGTTGCGCGTTTACCGTTTCCTGTCCGCTTCCCTGAAGCTTTCTGAACAGTGCCTCGCCGCCCTCGGTTTCCGGGAGTTTCTGTAATCCGGTCTGGATCTGCACAAGTACCTGTGCGGCGGTTTCGCCCGTGGGGTCGATCGCGAGAAGGTGGTCGGCATACTCCTGTGCCTGTAAACTATTTCCGATGAAAAGCGAACCGACGACAAGATTGCCCATAATCCAGGGTTCATCGGGCTTGATCTCGTAGGCGTGCCGTGCGGCATCAAACCCCTTAACATAGTCATCATTCGCATAATTGGCGATTGCGAGATTCCCCCATGCCGTATAATGCGACGGATCCCGTTTCACAACGTTTGAATATGATTCGATGGCGTCGACATAGTTCTGCCACACGTAATAGGCCATCCCGAGGTTGAACCATGCATTGATATGGTCGGGCATGAATTGCAGGACCTTGCGGTATGCCTGGATCGCATCGCCGTACTGTTCCTTGGCATGCAGGGCCATGCCGAGGTGGTACCAGACTTCCGGATCTTCAGGTGTCACCTTCGTTGCTTCTTTATAGGTCAGAATCGCGTTGTCGATGTCCTGAGCGGCATGATAGGCGATCCCGAGGTTGAACCAGGCCTGGCCGTTTTCAGGCCATTTCTTGACATAAATGAGATACGAATCGATTGCCTTCGTGTAATCTTCAATGGCATGGTAGGCAAGGGCGAGGTTGAACCATGCATCCGCATGGTCGGCGTTTTTCGAGGTGATAATCCCGTAGTGTTCGATCGCTTCGGTATAGTTTTCCTGTGCATGGCAGGTAAGCGCAAGCCGATAGAGTGTTTCGAGGTTTTCCGGATCGAGTTCGACCGCTTTCTTATAAGCGTCATGAGCCTTGTCGAAGGTGCTTAATGCATAATAGCACATTCCCAGTTTGGTTGGAAAGTCGGGATTGTCGGGATCGATCTCGACGCATTTTTCGTATGCGGAGACCGCCTCCTCGTAAATACCGAGCACCTGGCACGAAGCGCCGAGCTTAACCCAGATATCGGTACGCTGACCTTCGTGCGATGCGGCTTCGGTAAAGCTGCGGATCGCTTCCTGATGGTCGCCGATCATCTGATAGGCGCAGCCGAGCTGGAACCACCCTTCGGTATTGGCGACATCCAGTTCGACGACTTTAGCGAACGAGGTGACCGCCTCTTTATAATTACCTGTTTGAAGCGCCATGCTTCCACAGTCAAACCAACCCTGAAGAAGGGTGGGATTAAGGGTGATAACGTGTGAATAACTTTCGAAGGCATCTTCAAATTGCTCAAGAATCTTATGCATATTACCTTTATGAAACCAGCAATCAGCGTTTTTCGGGTCAACCTGGGCACCTTTTTCATAGGCGACGATCGCCTCCGCATACTGTTTCTGTGTCTCGTATGCCATGCCGATCGTATACCAGACTTCCTTGAGTTCGGGGTTGAAGGCAACCGCTTTTTTAAAGGCGGCGATAGCCAGATCGTGTTCTTTTTTGCTGTTATAAATGGTTCCGAGTTTCTGCCAGATATCGGCATTGTCGGGTTCGGCCTCGACCGCCTTTTTGAAGGCGTCAATCGCTTCATCGAGATTGTTACGGACCATCTGGGCATTGCCGATGACACTCCATGCACGGGCGCTGTTTTTTTCGATCGCAAGCGCCTTGTTTCCGGCATCAACCGCCTTTTCATTCTGACCGGCACCGAGATGCGCCTCGGCGATAAGACACCACAGCTCCGGATCCTTTTTGCTGATGCGTGTCGCTTTGGTAAACACTGCAACAGATTCCTCGAAACGGCTGAGTTTGAAAAATTCAAGACCGAGCGCCTTGAGTGGTTCGAGTGATTTCGGCTTGATATCGATGGCTTTCTGATATGCGGCGATAGCCTCGTTTGCCATCCCGAGTGCCGAGCAGGAGTGGCCAAGGAGCACCCATGCATCGACGTTGTCATCCTGTGCGAGGACGACTTTGCGGAACGCTTTCACCGCATCGGTATGTTGCGCCAGCACCCGGTAGGCGCTGCCCAGTTCGAACCATATCTCCGGCCGTTCGGGGGCGGTTTCCGTCGCCTTGAGAAAGGCGCTCACCGCCATGTTGTGCTGTTCTTCTTTTACATACGACAAGCCGAGATTGAACCAGGCGTCGGTATGCAGCGGATCTATTTTTACCGCTTCGTTGAGTGCGTTGATCGCGCCTTCATATTCTTCGAGGCCCATCCGCGAAATACCCATGGTGAACCATGGTATAAAACCGTCCGCATGGATCAGCACGGCATTGCTGAAGGTATCGATTGAATTGCGATGTTCGCCGGCGAGGTTGAACGAGTAGCCGAGCATCACATAATCTTCATAGAGGATTGTCTTTTCGGGTGCGCTGTTACCGAGCAGCGAGAAGCTGCGGTCGAGTTGCTCCATCGACTCACCGAGGTTCCCTTTTCTCAATTCGACGGTTCCTTTGATGTGGTAGAGCAGGGCGCGTTGAAAATCGTTCATCGATTCGGAAACGCTTTCAAAGTAAGCTATCAGGTCATCTTCGATCGGTTCGACGGCGGTGCGGTTGAAAACGGTTGATGTGTCGGTCAGGTGGATGCAGCGGATGAGCTGCTTGAAGATTTTTTCGTTTATGGGTGAAAAAAGGGAACGGAATTCCGCCACTTTCGCGAGCAGCTTCTGGGCGGCGGCGGCGTTGAAGTGGATAAGTTCGATGTAATACCCGGGAAGCGCGATAAGCGCATCGGTTGGCGATGACCACATCAGGCCGCATACAAGCTGTTCGATCGCGGTAAGGTAGCGCGGATCATGACATCGTTTTTCCGCAGATTGAACAGCGGTCTGCAACTGGGTCAAGAGTTCTTTGAAGATACGAAGATTATTGGAACTGAAATTGATAAAGAACGGTTTAAGCGTTGATTGCGAACCGTGGGCGGCTTCCTGAATGAGCGAGGCGCGAAGAAGCATTCGTATATGAGGGTGAGGATGGCGATTTTTAATGAACGAAATCTGTTTTTCGAGTTCGCCGATGGCATTTTTTACATCGGCAAACGGGATATTCCAGATTTCGGCAAGTGCTTTGGCGTTATATTGTGACAGCATTGAGAGGGAGAATACACGTTCACGAATCACGTTGTCGGCGCATTGCGTGAAGAAACGGTTGAGAATGGTGCCGCTGAGCGTTTCGGCGGCATGGACATCGTTGACCACATCTTCGAGCAAATCGTTCACCGCAATTCCCTTCGATGCGTAAAAAAGGACATCGTGTACCAGAAACGGAATGCCTGCGGTAGCCCGTTCGATACGTGCGAGATCACCTTCAATAAGATTGATGTGCTGCTTCGAAGCAATGAGCGAAATGGTATGTCGGGTGAGGGGGATATCGGAAAAGTTGACGCTGAAAAGGCTGTCTTCAGAAAAATCGTTTCGAAAATTACGCAATATGCCGTGGCTGCCTCCGAAAAAAGTGATTAACTTCGTCCTTCGGTCTGCAATTTTGCCGAGCATTTCGTTTCTGAACCATTGTTCGAGTTCGGGGGCGATATGATCGTAACTGTCGATCGACAGAATAAGCGGGACCTCTTCAGCGGAGCTGAGAATCCCGTTAATCAAAACTTCCGTGAGTTTTTTCTCTCCATTCTCGTGCAGGTCGATATCCTGCTGGGGAAGCATTGTCCGAAGCACCGAGGGAAAAAGTTCGGCATCCTCGGTTTCAGCGGATTCTTTCGAAGGATTGCTCAACGACTGGTTCAGCTGATAACTTTTAAAAATTTCCTGAACCCGGGAGCTGTTTTTTTTATAGCTTTCACTTAATTTACGATACGAAGAAAAATGCGTCGCCAGGTCCTTTTTTGATTCACTGAATAGATCGGCGATGGTGTCCATCAGTTCAACGGGTGAGACGGGAAGGTTGCCTTTAATAAAAGCCCATTCCTCCCAATCAAGCGAAATGGTATGAATGGGGCGTTTGAATTCAAGGGCAATCTCTTCGGCAAGTGCGAGGCAATAATCGATCGCCGTAGTTTTTCCAAGACATTCTTCACCATAAAAGAGAAAAATCCATGGCGGGGGAACAGGTGCTTCCCGCTGCTTCCGGAAGGGAAGAAACGAGCGTGTATCTCTTCCATCATCAATCGACCGGATAAAAAAATCTCTGAAAGAACGTTTCAGCGCTGTACGACCCGCCACAATCTCTTTGCTCATAATTTGTCCTTTATTCAAAAATTTTCAGATCAGTATTTAATAGGGAATACAGCTAAAGAAAATAATATTATAAACTAATATAGCAATACCGCAGGCATAAGGCAAGTACGGTAGTGAACAGCTGTTCTGCAATGCGTTCAAGAGTAAGGATTAGTTATTCCAGGACCGATTGTATCTCTCCGGGAATCCGTTTCACATGGCCGTCGGCATCCGTACAGGCAATACGTACCATCCCCTCCACAAGCAGTGGTCCTTTATGGCGATAGATCGTTGTTGAAAAGGTGATCGAAGCGGAGGTGATTTCCGTTACGGTTGATTCGACATCGAGCAGGTCATTGTAACGGGCAGGAGCACGGTACTTCACCCTCGCCTCAACTACCATGAACATGGTGCCGCGCTTTAGCCAATGTACCAGGTCGACCCCGCGTTCGCGCATATATTCCGTTCTGCTTCGTTCCATATAACGAAGATAATTGGCATAATAAACGACGTTCCCGCAATCGGTGTCCTCATAATAAACACGCAGCTCCATATCAGACTGTTTCTATATGGAAATCTTTTATTTTACGCCAGAGGGTCGAACGGGAAATACCGAGTTTTTTGGACGCTTCGGTGTAATTATAGCCGGTAGCTTTCAATGCACGGGCGATATACTCACGTTCGACTTCGGTCAATGGTCGGATTTCGTCAGTCGATTGAGCCCCTGCAGACGGTTCCGGCAGGAGCAAACGGTTCCTGATAATGAAATCAGGCAGATCGCGTTCACCCATTTCTTCACCTTCTGCCAGCACCACTGCATGTTCAATGATGTTTTCAAGTTCGCGGATATTGCCGGGATAATGATAATTGGCAAGAAGAACCTCGGCACTTTTTGAAATAGAGTTGACATTTTTGCCGAATAACTGATTATTACGATGGACAAAAAGGCGGACCAGATTCGGGATGGTCTCCCTTCTCTCGCGCAGGGGGGGCAAATGTATATAAAACACGTTCAACCGGAAGTAGAGATCTTCACGGAAGAGGCCCTGTTTGATCCGAGCGGTGAGGTCTTTATTGGTTGCGGCAATGATGCGGACATCGACTGAACGGTTGACAGTTTCACCGACACGCCGGAATTCACGTCCCTGAAGGAAACGCAGGAGTTTCACCTGAGCCGAAGGGGAGAGTTCACCGACTTCATCGAGAAAAAGCGTGCCGAGGTGCGCCTCCTCGACAATGCCGGTTTTATCACGGTCGGCGCCGGTAAATGACCCCTTTTTATGGCCGAAGAGTTCACTCTCAAAGAGCGCTTCGGGTATCGCACCGCAATTCATGGGAACGAAACGGCCGGTGAAACGGTTTGACATACGGTGAATTATACGCGCGAAAAACTCTTTTCCCGTTCCGCTTTCGCCGCCGACCAGCACCGTCGAACTGGTGGGTGCAATTTTCACCGCATAACGGAGCGTTTTTTGCATGACGGGAGATCCGGCCATCAGATCCGACAAAAAGCGGTGTTCAAGTTCGATATGCTCGGTCCGCCGTTCGATGCGGAGTGAAAGTTTTTCAAGTACGGCGATCAGATCGCCGGGGTTAACCGGTTTTACCAGGTAAAAGGCAGCACCGCTGCGCAAAGCGTGGGTTGCGTCTTCCAGCTCGTTGATGGTGGTCAGAATAACGACTTCCGCATTATGGCGCGTCCGGATGTAGCTGACAATGTCCAATTCAATAGGCGGCATTCGCTCGATATCGAGAAAAACGATGGGTATCGTCTCCTTGTCGAGCATCGCAAGCGCGTCGCCCTGCGAATTTACTTCGAGAACCGTATATCCCTGCTGCTGCAACTGCTCTTTTATGGAAGATTTGAAAGAAATATCGGTGGATATGAGAAGAATTGATTTATTTTTAGATTCGCTGGCGGAAGAAATTGACATAGGGACTTTTACAATGAAAACTGAAAAATGTATAATTGTATCGGCATTTAAAAAAATACGTTTTCGTGACCGCGGGTCACAACAAAGACAGGAATTGGAAGCCGGAAGTGTGCAATCCCGATGCCAAAGTTCCTTCCTTTACCCGAAAATTGAATAATTCACGACCAGGCACTCTGATCGACATTATGATTTAACAGTATGAATTCAATTCAAACCTTGCCACATTTCAGTATTCGTGTAACCCTGATGGAGGCGTGGACCTCCCTGCTTCTCCTTTTCGTACTTCTCTGCATCCTGGCCGGATTTTTTCCGATCAGCCATCCATGGCTGACCAAAAAGGTAACGAGTCTGATGCATAGTGCCGGAGCCGACAGTTGTTCGATCGGTTCGGTTAAAGTGGTGGCGTGGAGATCAATCACTCTTCAGCGGGTGTTCATTGAGGAACGTATCGATTCCGATCGTGAATACCGTTTCAGCTTCATCGAAGCGAAGATAGCGGCAAATTTGTTTCAACTCCTGTGGAATCGTAAAAAAATTCGATCGTCCATTCTCTCCGGGGAACCTGATCTCTTCACTTCACTGTATGTCAGACCGGCATCTGCATCTGAACGATTATTTTTTGCGAAGAACTCTGTTTCAGGGATTAAAGGAGGCCGCATTACCGATCTATCGTTTTCGGTGAAACTGAAAAACAGAGAGATTCTGCGGGGCAACAATGGAGATATGGATTTCGGGAACAGCGATGAGAACTCTTCCGACGGCGAAATCAAAATCGCCTTTCCGTTTCTGCAAATCTCCGGGGATGGCATTGAGAATATGAAATGCGCCGTTTCATTCACTTCACAGGGCGAAGTATTCCTCCAAAACTGTACCGCGAAGTATTATGACGGCAAAATCAAGGCACGGGGTACCATCAATCTCCGGGAAGACCGCATCGATTCATATTTACTGACGATTGAAAAGATGGATTTTGCCTACTGGTATGCAGTGCATGTCGGCATCGGAGAAATTTCAGGGAGAACGAATATCAATCTCGAAGGCGGCAATGTCCCGCTCAGCAGGCCGGTCCAACAGGCGGAACTGCGGATGGTGGTTTCCCCGTGCGTGATCAACGACCTCCCGGTGCAGCAGTCCCTCGCGACATCGCTTTTCATCCCTTCGCTCTCCGCCATAGAGTTCTCAAAAGTAACGGCGCGTGCGGTCATCGACACAGGAGACACGATTAAAACAGCTTTTTCAGGCGATGGCGATCAAATAAATTTCAGCACAACCGGATGGGTCCGCCGCGACGGCCTGCTGCAGCAACAACTCGATGGAACATTTTCCCGCAAGATGATCAGCAGCCTTCCGCCGATAGTCGGTAAAACACTCGAAAGAGCTGAAGACGGAGGACGCCGGTTCCGTTGCCGCCTGTTCGGATCATTCAATGATCCCCGTTTTGAACTCGACAAGGAGACGCTGCGCAGAGCGGTCGGTACCATGTTCGATGAGTTCAGGCAGGACCTGCAGCAGTATTATCAGAAATAAACGTGCGGAAAAGCGCATGCAGCAACCACACCTTACGCAGCACGGACTCGAACGGCGCATCAAACGCCGTCTGACCGGTACGCCCGGAAACTTTGCCGCTATCACGACCCCTGGTCTGGAGGAGTATGCCGCACGGGAGATTTCCCTGCTCGAAGGTGCGCAAATGGGGCCAATCGAAAAGGGGATTATCGAATTTTCAGGTCCGTTCGATCTTGTCTATCAGGCGAACCTTCTCTGCGGGAGCGTCAACCGCGTGCTTTCTGCAATGGAGGGATCAAGGTCAGGCTGGTGACGGGAAGGGTGGGGGAGGGGAGGATGAAGGAGAATCGGAATCGCAATCGGGAATGATTGAAAGATCGGGAACCGGGAGCCGCGGTTTCAATCCGACGATGTAAACAGTGAAGGGGGAACATACCGATGTACGGAATTCTCCGCCGCTTTTCCCCTGTCATCACCAGGACCGCACTTTTTGCTTTTTAGCCCCTACGACACCTATTTTCATCTGGAAATGTGTGGTTGAATCGGCTGAAAGTGTGGGATTAATGGTGAAAAGCAGCCAAGGCACGTCCCGGGCACCTGCCGGCATAATAATGGAGGAATGCTTCAGA
>JAFGIW010000166.1 GCA_016929415.1 Chitinispirillaceae bacterium
CGTATCCACTACTCGGTAAATTGTAGGATCGAAGGTAAATTATATCTGTTGTCAGGTCAGTTTACATGAAAATCGCTCAATTTAGGTGTTAGTAAATGGTTAGCGTGCCGAAACTGCCGCTGGTCCATACTTCTCTGGCAAATACATTGCCGAAAACCGTCCGGAGCGTCATAATTGAGCAGGACCTTTCGAGAATATAAAAAGGGTCTTCCATGTCGTGGAAGCTTTGTACTGTCGGGTCCCGGAGTATTTCAATAATGGTCATTCATCCCGATACGGTCTTTGCGGTACTCAAACAGCAGGTGATGCCGAAGCAGCGCCATGGCACCGGCAGGATCGTGAAGGTGGACAATTCCTTCTACCTTCAGACAACCGCCGAACGGATCCCTATGGAATTGCAGCAGAAGGGCGCCATGGGGGACGGCGAAGCGGTCCGCTACACGATTAATAACGGTATTATTTCACTGACGCCGCTTTCAACGGACTCCCAGGGTCAGTGGTCGTTGACCGATGTTTTCACCCTTTCCGGGAGCACGGCTACTCCGGCCGTGCAAACTTCATCAACTTCGGCTGTCACGGTTGCCGGCATTCCGGCAGGGCTCTACCTGTTTTCATCCGCCGAAGAGGCTCTTGCTTTCGTCGGGCAGGAAAAAAACGGGGAGTTGCTGCGGCGGTTTGAGAAGCTGCTTTCCAGCGAAGGGGTCATTACGATAAAAATCGACTGCGCCGGCGGCGAGCCATCCCGTGCCACGGTTTGTGCCGCGCCGGATATCATGCAGGCGATCCAGACGTTGAGCGCGTCGTTTACCAGCATGCAGCTCTCGTCACTATCCGTTGACGTATGGCAGCAGATCCTGTTCGACCGGGGAAACCTGCCGTTTGACCTGCTGCACGAACTCGACGTGCTCTTGCAGGGCAGCGGCATGCCTTTTCCGCAGGCGCGCGCCGGATCGGCCGAAGCTCAAAACAGCGCGCTTGTTCATTGGCTCCATTCGGCGATCACGTTCGATCCGCCCCGTGCCGACCTTGCAGCGCTTGCTCCGGCGTCATCCGCATCGACCATGCTCATTGATCTGGAAAAAGCACTGCCGTTATTACCGCACGACGCCGGCATCCCGTTAACCTCACCCGGCACCTTTACCCTCAATGATTCCACGATCGCCGCCGCACGTACGGACCCTGAGCTGCTCCCGGCGCTTATTGACCGCTGTGGCTTTACTTTAGAGCATGCGCTCGCCTCCCCTGATGCCGCCCGGCTGCGGTACACCCCCGAACAGACGCTTAAATCGATGCTGCTGCATTTGTATTCGCTGGTCGGATCGACCGAGGCGAAAGCGGCGCAACTTACGAAAACAGCGGCATCCCCGGGACAACCGACCGGATCATCATCTTCCCCGAACCCGGAGCAGGTGCCGAATACTATCAGGTGTGCAACGGCCGATATGTCCGCCGACGTTTTTCTGCAGACACGGCTGATTTCGCTCCGCCACGAGATGATGGTGACGATGCGTCGCGAATTCCCGCAATTATTCGAATATCTTTTTAACCATCCCGACCACTCCGGCTCCGGAATGCAGAACTCCGTCGCATCCGTGCCTCTATCCGCAATGCTTTCCGAAGCGCCGCCTGCCGCCGACCAGCGTCCCGCAGCAACGCTATCATCGGCGCTGCAATCCATCATCGGACATATTCGCAGCGTTGTCGGCCCGCTGTCTGAACAGGCGTCGGTAACGGTTGAGCGTAATGCAGATGAAGGACGGGGTTCCCGATCTAGCCCGTCACGTCCGGCCGCGGCGATCAATACGCTTTCCGCAATTGCCGAGAAACTGACGAGCTTGATAAATGAGGTATCGGCACCGGCCGTGGAAAAGACGCCCGTCCAGCCTGGCCCGCTGCGGGCGACGGCGGCCACCGCGTCGCTGCTCGTACCGCTCCGCTCGGCATTCGAAACAATTGACGCGCTCATCCGGGGGTTTGAACCGGCTATTGCGTGGCGCAGGGCGGTTGACCATACGATTGCCGGTGCGACCGCGGAAGAGCATGCACGCCTGATTATCAGTCAATCGCTGCAGGAGCCCGGTGCGACCCGCGCCGCGATGCCGTTACTGCAGGACTCGCTCAGTCAAACGTTGTCGACCGCGCTCGACCGGCTTGAATCGCTCCAGCTCCTTGCGCGTCAGGTTTCCACCAGCCAGGGGACGCAGCAGATCATTGCATTACCCATAAAATTCGGCGACACCTGGACCGAGATCAACGTGAGGTTTCTTCACCATAAACAACGGAAAACGAAAAAAGGCGCCGCTCATTTTTCAGTCTACCTCGACGTCGCCCCTCCCGCACTGGGTGCCCTGCATGCGCACCTGGACTACCGGCGCTCCGGAAATTTGCATCTGTCCATCGAATTCAAACGGAAAAACGCCCGGGAGTGGTTTGTACGGCACCATGATGCCATACGGGAGGCGTTGCGGGCAACCGGCACTGCCGCCGTACGCCTCGATTTCAAACAGGTACGGAAAACGGGAGCCCCTTCCGACCGCGCGGGTACGCGCGCCGGCAGCGGCATCATCGACCTTACCGCATAGGAGACCGATGAAACAGCAACGTGATAAGGCTGTGGCACTGCGCTATCGTGAACACAACGACCGCGCACCGAAAGTGATCGCGAAAGGTGAAGGGCTGATCGCCCGGACGATAAAAGAGATCGCGCACGAGAACGGAATACCGATCCAACGCGACGATGCGCTTGTTGAGCTTCTGGCACAGATTGAAATCGACCGGGAGATTCCCCCGGAACTTTATGCCGCAATCGCGGAACTGTTGAGTTGGATTTACCGGGCAAACAACGCACTTCTGAAGGAGCACCCCCTGCCATGAAACGATGCATTTACCTTCCTGCGTTCCTCTTTTCACTCACGCTTTTCCCGCCGCCCTCTTTTGCCATTGATAAAGTTCTCTTTATCGGGCTGTCGGGAGAAGGCGCTCCGGCAATCGTACAGACGTTCGACCGGCTTCTTCGTGAACGACTCAGTGCAATTCCCGACCTTGCAGTGATAGACTATACTGAAACCCTTCGCTATAGGAAATTGATCGACTTCAGCCGTTACCCGTCGGTTTCGGAACAACAGCTGACTGATCTGCAGGCACTCCTTCCGGACTCGGTATTGATCCTGTGGGGAAGCATTATAAAAATACACTTTGTACCGGTCCGGCGTAAATTCGTCACTGCCGTGATTGAAGGTAAGCTTGTCGTCGGTCTGACCGTTTACAGCCTGCTTGAAGGTACTTTCGCTTACAATGGAAACATTGAAACCTCCCTTCATAAACAGAAAGGCCTGGTCTTTTTCACCCCGGTTGATAAGGTCACCCACCTGTCAGCGTCGGAAAGAACCACGCTCACCGACCAACTGATCGACGATGCCGTATCAAGCAGCGCCGACATCGTCAACGCTCTTATCCACAGTGAACGGTTGCGATCCGCCGCTCGTAACCTGAAAAACGACAGCGGGGGCGGTCGTTCTCCATCAATATCGGATGTGTTCGCCGTTCCAAGTGTAGAACCGCCTGCGATCAACAATAATACAACACTGGAAATGCCGGACTCCGCCCCCCCCGAAAAGCGTGAAATGGCTCCTGCAGAAAAAAATAAACCTTCAACCAATACGAAATAATCTGCTCTCTTTTCAATCAGTGTGATCTTTATGTATATTGTGCAAATACTTGATCTCAAAATTATATGAAAAATCGGGCAGGAGGCTCCCCTATGGCTGAAATCGGATCATATAGGAATGTTTTTGATGACCCGAACGAATTCAGTAAGCTCCAGGAACTGATACTCGGTGCTATCCAGCAGTTTTCCGACTACCGCAAAGGGAATCTCACCTATGGTGAAATAATGTTTGTTATGGAGTGCATTCTTGATAATCTGCGCGGCGGATCTGAAAAGGATGCGAAGGCACACGCTCAGGTTAAGGGACTGAACGAGGCGCCTACCTTTACCACCCTCCTTACCATCACCTCACGCCTTGTTGAAAAAATGGTAAAAAAAGGTTTAATTAACTCTGAAGAAGAGGCGTTTATTCTCCATGGCGAAGACTGAAGACAACAACGAAAAAAAAGTGTTTCCTTACTGCAGAAAAATCTCCTTTCCTTTTTCGGTAAACGTGCGTTTTCCGGGCGACCTTGATTACATACCCGCCGTACGGAAATTCGTTTCGGAACTCCTTCAGGTATCCAATTTCAGCTCGAAATTCGCTTACCGGTCCGAAATCATCGTCGACGAAATCTGTAATAATGCCGTCGCTTACGGGTGCCGGACCGACGATGCGCAGATTGAGCTTGTCAATAGCATATTCGATGACCGGATCGAATTCACCATCCGGGACCAGGGCGGTACGAAGGACAACCTGCGACGACTCAAGACCGCTGTCAAGACCGACGCCGACGGGAAAAAAGAGCAGACGCAGCAGGGATTGGGTCTGGAGATCGTCCGCATGCTCTCTGAACGTCTTGATGTGGTTATCGATGAAGAGAATCTCACCTCCGTCCACGTCGTCCGTAAAAGAGAAGATGATCGTGAGGAACTGAGGCCCTCCAACTGAACCGGGAACAATTATGACAACTCAACGGATGGAAATTGATATTCAGGAGGTTCCGGGTGCGGAGGGGGTTGCTATCCTGCACTTTTCCGGCGACCTGATATCCGAATCCGTACGGCGGATCAACGAATGTTTTTCCGCCGTCGGTAAAAAAGGCAAGACCTATGCGATTGTCGATATGACGGAGGTCTCGCTGATCTCGTCTGCCGCGCTCGGGGAATTCATGGGCTGCCGCAAACGGCTCATCGAACAGCACGGAGACCTCGTCTTCAGCGGTCTCGACCTTGAAATGCGCACGAAGCTCAACCTTATGGGAGCAACGAAAATCTTTCGCATCTACACCGACATCAGGACCGCGCTCAATTCATACAAGTGGGAAATCGAGCGTCAGCCGGAAAAGATCCATGTCTCCTTCCCCCCCTACCTGAAAATCGTTCCTCCGCTCCGACAGCTCGTCAGCCGCATCGCGCGTCAGAAGGGATACGGAAATAGGGACTCTTTCCGCATCGAGACCATCGTCGATGAAATCTGCAACAACGCGGTCGAGCACGGGAAACCGGGAGCGGACGATCTGATCGATCTCTCCGTCATCATCGATCCGGATAAAATTGAAATTGATGTCCGGAATATGAGCGACCCGGATAAGGTCGCCTCTCTCACCGCGCTTCTCCTCCCTGAAAATGCCGAGGTCGATAAACTGAAACCTGATGTTAAACGTGGGCGCGGACTGACGCTCATTAAAATGCTCTCCGATAAGCTATCGGTTGAGTGTACGGACCGGGGGACCAGCGTACGCGTAAAAAAAGTAAGAGAGGAATAATATGGAATCTCAAATCGAGCTGTCATTCGAGGATATTCGCGGCAAACAGTGTGCAAAGCTGATCCGTTTTATCGGCGATCTGGACGCAACCAATATTGAATTCGTCCTCGAAAAGGTCTGCAACCTCATCAATGAGGGGATCGTCAATATTATCGCCGATTTCAAGCAGCTTCGCTATGTGAACAGCACCGGCCTTGGAATCCTGCTTCATTTCAGTAAAACGGCACGGGAGAAAGGCGGCTGTTTCAAAATCGCGAACATCAACGAAAATGTTTATGAAATCATTGAAATTATCGGCGCTACCACTCTTCTGGAAATCTACGATGATCTTGATGAAGCAACGGCCGCTCTTACCTGAGGCGGGCTGGAGCGCCGTCTGAATTTACCATTATGTCACCTTTTCTTATTCGGGGAGTCTCATGAAACAGTTTGCACCAATAATCATTTTTCTTCCATTGATGATGATGTGTTCAAAAAAAACCACCGACGAGGGAATCGTACGGATCGGCAGGACAACCATTTCAAAATCAGCTTTTGAAGCATTTGAGAAAGTCGTGCGGATGTACCCCACCGACGCGGGTACCTATTTCCCCGCATTTCGACCGACAATATCCCATCTGATCGAAACCGAGGTTATTTTCAGGCAGAAGGGCACCCGTGCAGTCAAGGATTCCCTTCAAACTACCGCCGACTGGCAATGGAAAAAACGGTATTTTCCGGCGCAGCTGTTTTTCATTGACTATATTCTTGAGAATCTCTGCATCCCCGATGAAAAGATCAACTCCTACTATGAAGCGCATAAGGATTCCTTCAAGGTAACGGTAAAAGGCGATTCAACCAAAAAGGATTCGAGCTATTTCAAACTATTGACAGATGTTAAAAAGAACATCGTTGACTCTTTGTTTCTTCAGGAGAACAAACCCGATTCGGCATTCCTTGCCCGCTACGATTCGCTCCCCGAAAAGCAAGAGCTTGATGTACGGTGGTTACAGTATGTGCGCCAGGCGGCCCCCTCCTTTTTTATGAAACGGTTGTATAAAGAGGTGACCGGCACTCTATATCCCGATTCTCTTTCCGAGGTGTTCGGCGAGGGGAAATACGTCACTCAGGCGGATATGGACGTCATCATCTCCTGGATCCCGCCGACACAGCGTCATTTCTACGAAACTCCCGAACAGAAACGCCAGCTGGTGGAATGGCTGGTAAAATGGAAACTCTTCTCGGGCTATGCTGAAAAACTGGGCCGCGACAAATTGCCTTCGGTCAAAAAGGCGACGGAGTGGGCCTGGAAGCTCAATGTCGTTTACTGTTACGTAACAACCGTCATGGAACCCGCCCTCAAGCCTTCCGTAAGGATCGATACGGCGATGATGCTCTATACCCTCTACGATGAGACCGGCTACAGTAAAAACACGAATTTACTCGAGAGCAAACTGCGCCTTAAAGCCGAGGACATGATGAAAATGAAAATTGACAGCGCTATTGTCGCCTTCCGCCAGAAATACGCCGTCACCTTCCTCCAGAACGACTGGAAAGATTCTAAAAACGAAGTTCCTTCGGCATTGCTGGCCAAGGCGGATGCACTGCGCGATTCTGGGAAAACCACCGAAGCGAGAGACGCCTATGAGACCTTGACAAAAGAGTTCGTCTTTTTTCCCGAGGGGCAGACGGCGCTCGTTGAACTGGCGAAGCTCCAGACCGAGCAGCAGATGTACACCCAGGCGATCGATAATTACCGCAAGTTTCTTCTGTTAAGTCCCGACCATGGCAAACGGTGCAACACCTTTTTCATGATCGGGTTCATTTACGACGAATATCTTGACAAACCGCTTCATGCGGAAGAAAATTACAAATGGGTTCTCAAGAACACTCCGGAATGCGAACTGGCCGACGATGCCGAATTCATGATGCTCCA
>JAFGIW010000167.1 GCA_016929415.1 Chitinispirillaceae bacterium
AATCCGAAACACACGCTGGTAAAAATTTATAAGACCAATCGCTACCCATGTCTTTTCAAACCATTCAACAGGGTTAAGGTATCCGAAGCGGCGCAGCAGGCTTGGAATGAATATCATGCCGATATACTTCCGCAAGAGGATACCGCTGAGAAGGATCGCGGAAATTTGCCTCCAGATTAGCGGCATTAGGTCGTTTTCACCTGCAACAAGTCGGCTTGATGATGTATGCATATTGCAGCGATTCATATAAAAGGCGCCCGCGAACATAATTTAAAGAATATTGAATTGTCAATTCCCCGCGATGTACTCACGGTTATAACCGGGCTGAGCGGGTCGGGAAAATCATCCCTCGCCTTCGATACGCTTTATTCGGAAGCGCAACGAAGGTTTGTCGAATCATTATCATCCTATGCCCGTCAATTTCTCGGTCTGATGGAGAAGCCCGATGTCGATGTCATTGACGGGCTCTCTCCGGCAATCGCCATCGAACAGAAGACCACCGGACATAACCCCCGTTCGACGGTTGGTACCATTACCGAGATACACGACTATTTGCGGCTGCTTTTCGCGCGCATCGGCATCCCCACCTGCTACCGGTGCGGACAGGTAATCTCCCGTCAGACAGTGCAGGAAATGACCGACACCATTCTGTCGCTTCCGGACGGTGAGCGGTTCATGGTGGTTTCCCCCGTGGTTTCGGGACGTAAAGGTGAGTACCGCGACTTGCTTGAAAAGCTTCGGAAAGACGGGTTTTTACGGGTCGTTATCGACGATGTCCAGTACACGCTCGATGAAGAAATCATGCTAGATAAAAAGCGCACACATACTATTTATGTTGTTATCGACCGATTGGTCACCGGTCCGTCAATACGCTCCCGTCTTACCGAAACCATTGAAACAGCGCTTAAAATAAGTGTTGACGGTACGGTGCATATCGTCCGGACGAAGGGAAAACGCCTTGTTTTTTCGGAAAAAAGCGCATGCCCCGATTGCGGCACCGTCATTGAAGCCCTTGCTCCGCGGATGTTCTCGTTTAATAATCCCTTCGGTGCCTGTGAAAAGTGCAGCGGTCTCGGATACCTTCTGGAGATCGACGCGCGACTCTGTGTTCCGGATCCGTCGGTGTCGGTTGCGGATGGCGCAATCGTTGCATGGAACGGGGCCGCCACGCTTGGAAGCTGGAACAGCCAGATGCTGAGTTCCGTCTGTAAACATTTTTCGATACCGATGACGATCCCCTTTTCAAAGCTGGGTAAAAAGGATCGCGACATTCTCTTTTACGGCTCGGGCAGGGAGCGGATCACCATGCAGTGGGAGGCCCGCTCACGCGAAGGCAAAGGGGTGTTCAAACGGCCATTCGAGGGAGTAATTCCGAACCTGCTTCGCCGGTACAAAGAGACGTCATCCGAAGAGGTCCGCCGCTGGATCGAGGGATTCATGACGCAGCAGGAGTGTCCGGCATGCAAGGGAGCAAGGCTGCGGCCGGAAAGCCTTGCCGTAAAAATACACGGTCAAAATATCGCGGAAATATCTTCCTGGTCGATTGAGAAGAGCAAAAACTTTTTTGAGACGCTCATTCTTTCGAAAAAAGAGAAAATGGTCGCACATCAGATCCTCAAGGAGCTAAATCAACGGCTCGATTTCCTCATCAATGTGGGCCTGTCCTACCTCACCTTAAACCGGGCGGCGGCAACTCTTTCGGGCGGAGAAGCGCAACGGATCCGTCTTGCCACCCAGATCGGCGCGCAACTTACCGGAGTCATGTATATACTCGATGAACCGAGTATCGGTCTGCACCCGCGGGATACTATGAAACTGCTTGCAACCCTGCGGAAACTGCGCGATCTCGGCAATACCATCATTGTCATTGAACATGATCGTGAAACCATGATGGATGCCGATCATCTCATTGATATCGGACCTGGGGCCGGCATTCACGGCGGCCATGTTGTGGCCCAGGGGACGCCGCAGGAGGTGGCTGCACACCCCGCATCACTGACCGGTGCATATCTCAGCGGAAGACGAAAAATCCATCTGCCGCCGATGCGGCGGAAAGGCAACGGTTTGTCGATTACCATAATCAAAGCCCGGGGGAACAATCTTAAAGGGATTGATGTTACCATTCCACTTGGGATGCTGGTTGGCATCACCGGCGTGAGCGGCTCGGGAAAAAGTTCGCTCATTAATCAGACGCTCTATCCCGCCCTGCAGCGCCATCTCTACAAATCGAAGGTAACCGCACTTCCTTACGACCGCATGGTGGGAATCGACCGGATCGATAAGGTAATTGCAATCGACCAGTCTCCCATTGGAAAGACCCCGCGTTCCAATCCCGCCACCTACACGAAGACCCTCGACCAGATCCGCGACATTTTTGCTTCAATGCCGGAGAGTAAGATCCGGGGGTATGCACGGGGACGTTTCAGCTTCAACGTAAAAGGCGGCAGATGTGAAACATGCGAAGGGGACGGACTCATCCGCATCGAGATGTATTTTTTACCGGATGTCTATGTTTCATGCGAACAATGTTCGGGAAAACGGTACAACAGGGAGACGCTCGAAATTCTGTACAAAGGCAGAAACATCGCCGAAATTCTCGAAATGACCGTTGATGAAGCGCTTCTTTTTTTCAGCAAAATAGCTGCGGTCAAATCGAAGCTGTCCATACTTTCACAGGTAGGGCTGGGATATATCAGGCTGGGGCAGCCGGCTAATACCCTCTCCGGCGGGGAGGCGCAGAGGATTAAACTTGCCGCGGAATTGGCAAAAAGGGCGAGCGGCAATACGCTCTATATTCTCGACGAACCGACCACCGGACTCCATTTCGAGGATATCCTTATGCTCATGTCGGTTGTTCAGGAGCTTGTGGATAAAGGTAATACTGTAGTCGTCATTGAGCATAATCTCGATGTCATCAAGTGCGCGGATTATATTATCGATCTGGGGCCGGAGGGTGGTGACGCCGGCGGAAGGGTGATCGCGACCGGCACGCCGGAGGAAATCACAGGGGTAAAGGATTCCTATACTGGAATGTTTCTGAAAGAGGTGTTGTAAAACAGGTGAAAGCAACTTTTTGCCAATTTCTAGGTATTTTTAAATTTAAACGATCGGAGTAACCATGTCGGGAAAGAATGTCGTTCTGTTCGGCCCGCCAGGAGCGGGAAAAGGGACACAGGCAGCGAAACTGCGCGATTTGCTCAGTGTTCCCCATATTTCAACAGGTGATATGTTCCGGTATCATATCAAGAATAACACCGAACTCGGCAAGACCGCGAAAGAGTATTCCAACCAGGGGAAACTGGTTCCTGACGAGGTAACCATCGCCATGGTGCGGGACCGTCTTTCACAGAAGGACGTCGCATCGGGTTTTCTCCTTGATGGATTTCCAAGAAGTGTCCCTCAGGCGGAGGCCCTCGATAAAATATTGTCCGATTTCAAGATAACGCTTGACCATGTGGTGAATATCAAGGTAGCGGACGATGAGATCCGCAGCAGACTCAAGAAACGTGCAACCATTGAAGGCCGGGCGGATGATGCTGATCCGGCGGTGATTCAGAACCGCATCGATACCTATACAAGCCAGAGCGAACCGTGCCTGACCTATTACCGGCCTAAAAAGATCGTTCGTGACATCGATGGGATCGGGAGTATCGATGAAGTGTTCGGCAGGATCGAGGCGGTTTTCAAGAGATAGATTGCTCCTGTAACAGCTGAGAAGCCTGTCGAGCATCTATTGTTTGACAGGCTTTTTTCATTGATAAGGGCGGGCGCATCCTTTCAGCCATCCGCCCTCCCCGTGTGCGTCACGCAGCAGCAAGTGCCTCATCAAGCGCATTGATAAGATCATCGGGATGTTCGAGGCCGATCGACAATCGAATCAGATCGGAGGTGAGTCCGCTGGCGCGCCGTTGCTCTTCGGTGAGCTGGCTGTGTGAGGTGCTTGCTGGATGCAGGATGAGGCTTTTCGCGTCCCCGACATTGGCAAGATGGGAGAAGAGCCTGATGGAATCGATGATCCCGACCGCTGCACTGTAGCCGCCCTTGACGCCGAAGACCACCATACCGCCGAAGCCGTTTCTAAGATATTGGGCTGCAAGCGTATGGGTTGGATCCTTTTCAAGACCGGGATATCGTACCCAGGCGACATTCTGGTGGCTGTTCAGGTGCCCGGCGACCTTGAGCGCATTTTCGCAGTGACGGACCATCCGCACCGGCAGAGTCTCGATCCCCTGCAGGAAAATCCAGGAATTGTCGGGAGAAATCGCGGCCCCGAGGTTGCGCAGCGGGACGGTGCGCAACCGTAAAGCAAAGGCGATGGGGGCAAGTTGTTCGGGCAGATCGATCGCCCAGCGCAGGCCGTGATAGTTCGCGTCCGGTTCGGTAAAGAGCGGATGCTTACCGCCTTTCCAGTTGAATTTGCCGGCATCGGTAATGATGCCACCGATGGCCGAGCCGTGGCCGCCGAGCCACTTGGTAAGAGAGTTGACAACGATGTCGGCGCCGAGATCAATGGTCCGCAGCAGATACGGCGTGGTAAATGTCCCGTCAACAATCAGCGGCAAGCCGTTTTTATGGGCGACATCTGCCACTCTCTTTATGTCGGTATAATCAAGCGCAGGGTTGCCGATGGTTTCGACGAAAAGGGCGCGCGTTTTACCATCGATTGATTTCTGGAAGTTCTGCGGGTCTTTCGGATCGACGAATTTCACATTGATGCCGAGTTTCGGGAGAATTGCATCGTATTGAGTATAGGTTCCGCCATAGAGGTTGTTTGCGGAAACGATATTGTCCCCCGCTTCGGTAAGGGTAATGACTGCATAAAAAATAGCCGCTGTTCCTGATGATAATGCTACCGAGGCGGCACCGCCTTCGAGCTGTGAAACACGCTGTTCAAGGATGTCGGTGGTCGGATTCTGGAGTCGTGTGTAGATATTGCCGAACTCCTTGAGTGCGAACAGGTTGGCGGCGTGCTCGGTGTTTTTAAAAACATACGAGCTGGTACGATAGACCGGTATACCCCTTGATTGTGTCGCATCAACCGGCTGTCCAGCATGAAGCGCCAGTGTTTCGAAGCGGTAGTTTGTCTGATTCATAGGAGGGGCCTTTCTTATCAAGGATGCAATAAAATAGAATTTGATAATTATTGAAGCAACTCTATCATTGATAATCAATTACGCGGGTTCGTCAAACAACCATGTGCTCAGGTAGCGTTCACCGCTATCGGGAAGAATGGCAACGATCAGTTTACCTTCGTTTTCAGGGCGCTTCGCGACCTGCAGCGCCGCCCAAAGTGACGCACCTGATGAAATGCCGACCAGCAATCCCTCCTGTTGCGCCGCCACCCGAGCAGTAGTACCGGCATCCTCCTCCTTGACGGTGATTATCTCGTCAATTATTGATAGATTTAAGACGTCCGGTACAAATCCTGCGCCGATTCCCTGAATCCGATGCGGTCCGGGTTGACCGCCCGATAAAACCGGAGACTTGTCGGGTTCGATCGCGATTATTCGCACACTGCTTTTTCTCGATTTGAGGACCTCACCGATACCGGTAATTGTTCCTCCGGTTCCTACTCCGGCAATGACGATATCAACTTTACCTTCGGTATCATGCCAGATTTCCTCGACGGTTGTTTTACGATGGGTTTCAGGGTTGGCAGGATTTTTGAACTGCTGGGGCATAAAAGAACCGGGGGTTGCGGCAATTAGTTCCTCAGCTTTGGCGATTGCCCCCTTCATTCCCTTGGAGCCTTCCGTAAGAACAAGTTCCGCTCCGAGCGCCTTGAGAATTTTACGCCGTTCCATACTCATGGTCTCCGGCATGGTAAGAATCAGCCGATAACCCTTTGCCGCTGCTACAAATGCAAGGGCAATTCCGGTATTTCCCGACGTCGGTTCGATAATAACCGAGTCTTTTTTAAGAAGGTGTTTCTTCTCGGCATCATCAATCATTGCACAACCGATACGATCTTTAACGCTTGATAGAGGATTGAAGAATTCACATTTTGCTGCAATTTTTGCTTTACCATTATTATTCAGGCGGTTAACGAAGACCAGCGGTGTATTACCAATTAATCGGGTGATGTCTGATGCGATATTCATTGATCCTCCATATCTAAAATGTTTAGTAAGTCGATCAACATTGTAAAACATAAAAAGAAGTTTTAACAAAGTCAATAAAATTCACAACCCCTATCTATTTTGTTGAGATAAGATTAGTTAAATGCCATTTTTCATCCCGAAACCGGGAGGCTCCTCGGCGCTCAGGCGATAGGGAAAGACGGGGTGGATAAACGGATCGATGTGTGTGTTGGCAACCGCACTGCGGCACAGTCTCACGGTCAATGATCTTGCTGAACTGGAGCTTGCCTATATGCCCCGCCGTTCGGCAGCGCCAAGGACCCTATCATCTCCATTTTCCATCATTGCCGCCATCATCGCTTCTGTACTGCCGCAGGTAACTGTGATGTTTGTATCAGGATCGATAGGAATCCCCATGAACCGTTCCTGCTTTTTCGCAAGCGCCTGCCGGAAATTGGGAGCTCCCCAGGTAACCGCGTATTGAAGGGGCCCCTCCACAGCCACCAGTTGCAGAGCTTTAGTAAGTTCTTGCGGCGGATCGAAATCAGGGTAACCCTGTGAAAGGTTGATCGCTCCGGTGCGGTTGGCGATACGGGTCATGTGTCGGATCACCGATTCGGTGAATGAGCGGGTACGATTGCTTATGTCGGGCATGGGGATATGGCGCTTTCAATCAAATCCTGTGGAAAATAGATCATGGGATCTACTACTGCAGACATGATCGAAGGCCACCTCAGCGAAACGTCCGTTTGTCGGTCGACAATCAGTATTCGGAAAGCCTTCCCAGAATAATATAAATACCCCCTCCAAATGGATGAGGCATATCTATTGCGGAGAGGCAGGGATTGGTGCTTCGCACCGCGGCCTCATTCCATTCGGCGGTCGAAAGGTCCGTGCTCGGAAAGCCTCATCGCAACAATACTAAAGCCCCACCCGTGTTACGGGCAGGGCTTTAGTATTGCGGAGAGGCAGGGATTCGAACCCTGGGAGCCGGAAACCCAGCTCAACGGTTTTCGAGACCGCCCCTTTCAACCACTCAGGCACCTCTCCGGTAAATCGTATGTCTTTGATAATGCAATAAAAACATTGTTATTCTATGATGGAAATTTTGGATAATGCATTATTTTCAAGCCTTTTAAAATACCTAACGAGCAGGTAATAGTGCAAAGGGTAGATCTCGTGGCAGAGACCGTTCCCAAGCTATGTCGAGGTACTCCGCTCCTGCCATTCGAATAACCGCAGCATTTCCCGGGCGTTTCTTTCCCATGAGTACTTCCCGAGGACCTGCCGGAAGAGCCGTAACTCTTCAACACTGGGCGGCGGTTCTTCAAGTGTGGCGCGGATCGCTTTCGCGATGTCGCGGCTGTCAAACGGATCGAAATAGCGTGCAGCCGGCCCGGCGATCTCTTCCATGACGGTTCCCCGTGAGGTGACCACTCGGGCCCCCAGGCAGAGCGCTTCGAGCAACGGCAGGCCGAAGCCTTCATAAAGGGACGGGTAAACGACCGCCGCGCAGGTGCGGTAGTGCTCCTTTAATTCTTCTTCGGAGAGGTAGCCGAGGAAACGTATCGATTCCCGCACCGGACTTGCCGCGATTTTTGCATGGAAGTTGCGGTTTTTCCATCCCGGCGGGCCGGCAAGGTGCAGTTTGACCGGCATCCCTTCCCGTTGAAGAATCTCCATTGCGTCAATCAGCCTGCCGAGGTTCTTGCGCGGTTCCCTGTTTCCGGCGAAGAAGAGAAACGGTTCTTTCGGTCGTGCAGCGACCTCATGACGACACTCCCAATCGGGGCTTCCGTTTGATATCGTCGTCATTTGAGCGGGATTGACGAGCTTCGGGTAGAAGGCGCACAACTCCCTGCCGACGAAATCTGAAACCGGCAGCAACCTTGTCGATCGTTTGATGGTAACGGGAAAGAGATATTTCTGTATAAGAAAGTTGGACCGCTGGCATGACCGGGGGAACCGCACCGCCGCCAGATCGTGGACCGTGGTAAAGACAGCTCCCCGGTAGAATACCGGGCAGATCTGCTCCGGCGCCCAGAGGATATCAATCCCGAAGGCTCTGAGGTGCCGGGGCAGGATGAATTGCTGCCAGATAATCCCGGGAAATTTCCACGGTAAAAGTACTTTTTTCCAGCGCGGATTGATGACTGTATAATCCGACGGCGTGCACTCGAAGAGAAAATAGGTGTTAGTTGTGTCAAGTTTCTGCAACCAGTCCATGATGTTGCGCAGGTAGCGGGAGATGCCGGTTGTACCGTTTTTAAAGGCCTTGATGTCGATGCCGATTCTCACAACGCCTCAATTATCTTTAAAAAGGCGTCGATGATACCAGGCCAGTAATAGTTCCGTTCGATGAAGGCCTTCCCGGCAGCATTCATTCGATGCGGCTTCAACAGCAGAATGGAGACGGTTTCGAACAACGAATCGATGGTCGGCTCGATGTGGATGAACTCTCTGAAAAGATCGACATCTCCCACCTCATTGCAGACCACATCCAGTCCGCAGGCGAGATATTCGCGGATTTTCAGGATCGCACGACACCGGTTTACCGGTGAAGGACGCATATAATTTATGCCGATCCGGTGGGCGGCAACGAAGCGGGGAAGTTCGGTGTGGTCGATCGTTCCGGTAAACCGGACCCGGTCGGCGATTCCCGCATCGGCGATCAGTTGTTCGAACTCCGCCTTCCGTTTGCCGTCGCCTACAACGCTCATCGATTCGGCGGGGACGCGGGCGAGCAGTTTTTGTAAACCGGGAATCAGGTCATCGAAATCGGAGCTGATCCCGAGGGTCGCGAGGTAGATGAGCGATCCGGGAGCTATGGTGGAATCTGAAGGGTGTTGCGCGGATAAAAAAGCCGGGGATGCCCCCTGCGCCAGATAATAAAGCCGATGCTGCGGTATATGGACGGTTTCCGCAAGGTAATCATGTAATGCCGGCGTATGATAGGTCACCAGATGAAACATCCGGGGGAAAAGGTCGAAGAAGAATTTGAAAACGGACCGTCCGGCGCCTTCGGGAAGGTAGGCGTAGTCAAGGTCGTCGACATCGAGAATGATTTTTTTGCCGAACAGCCGGGCGGCAAGCGCGGGGATGCAGTTGTTCGGCGCCGGTTTGAGCGCGTAGAAAACGGCGCAGTCGAGGTGCCGGATGAAAATGATTGAATAGAAAAAAAAAGAGAAGATAATGTCAAGGAGCAGCACTCCGGAGCCCGGGCATCCGTAGTAGGTGACTCCTTCGCAGAAGTGCAGCGAAGGGGCATTTCTGGCCCGGCGGTCGGCGTAGATGACCCGGTGGCCTCTTTCACGCAGGGCCTGCGCGATGTTCCAGAACCGTATCGCGCTGCCGCTCGCACCGGTAAATGGAGACACCAGGAGGAACTTCATATTATTTGGTAAAGAGGACGGTAAACTTGCGCAAGCTCTGCGTGAAATTCCCCCACGATTTGAACATGCGTATCGCCATCATAAGCAGATAGGCAGGCCGGCGGTAATATCTGCGGTAAAACGTTGAGAGATAGCGGTTAAGGTCGGCATTGCTCAGATGGGGCAGTTCGACCGATGAGTGGTGGACGCTGTCGTGGCACTCCCATTCTTTTGAAAGGAAGCAGTTGTTTTCATCGAGCAGCTTGTAGTAATCGGTCCCCGGAAGCGGCGTGGGGGTTGCTACCTGAGTAAATTCCGCGTTGAGGTCAAAAGAGAACCGGATGGTCTCTTCGACGGTCTCCTTTGTGTCCCAGAAAAATCCGAGCATAATGCAGTTGAGAACGTCGAGGCCGTGTTTTTTCGCAATTTTTACGCCGCGGCGGATCTCGTCTTTGGTGGTGTTTTTCCGTATTTTTTTCAGTATCTCCTCGTTTCCCGATTCAACGCCGTAGAGCACCATGCGACACCCGGCCTTTTTGAGCCAGTACGCCTCCTCGTCGTTCATCAGCTGCGGCCGGCACTGTGCGGAAAAGACGACGTTGAGTTTCGCTTCGGAGAGGAGTTTGCAGATGTCGATGACCCGTGTGCGATCGATATCGAAGGTGTCGTCGTCGATGCGGATTTCACGGACGCCGCAATCTTTGACAAGGTGGGTGATTTCGGCCAGTACCCGGGCAGGCGACATGGCGCGGAATTTGTGCCCGTAGATGGTCTGCGGATAGCTGCAGTAGATGCAGTTGAACGGGCAGCCGCGGGAGGTGATCATGGTGGCCGCGGGAAACCGGACGAAGACACTCTCGTAGAATCTGCTTAAATCAAGCAGGTCGTAGGCGGGGATGGGAAGGCTGTCGAGGTTTTCGATGGGGTGCCGGGACGGATTGACAAAAACGTTTCCCGTTGGTGATTTCCAGGTGAGGCCCCCGATGCGGTCGAGCGGGGCGGATGCAATGCATGCGTCAAGAAGCTCTTTGACCGAAAAGTCCCACTCGCCCCGGAGAATGAAATCGACGCCCTCTTTTTTAATTTCCTCTTCGTGAAGCGCGGTGACGAACGGCCCCGCCCAGACCACTTTACATCCCCGATCGTGCGCATGCCGGGAAACAGCCTCCGCCACGTTGGCATTGATATGTTCGACCATGATGACAACGGCATACGGCGCTTCGTCGGTAATGATTCGCTGTGTCATCGGCAGGTTGAGGCGCTGCGTGGGACAGTGCAGGTATTTGACATCGAAACCGTTGTTTCTGAGCACTGCCGCGCATGAGAGGTTCTGATAACTGTAGGTTTGCTCTCCCGTTTCATTGAGGCAGGGATGGCGGCGGCCTGCTTTCGATATTTTCGAATCCGCTGTCCAGTTGATGGTCGGCGGCGGTTCAATGAAAAGGACTTGTCTGCTCACGGGGCAATTATCTCCATTCCGATGCAGGATACATTCGCGGGGATACAGAAATATAAATGAATAATACCGCCGGCTTCAATGCGCCGCGGAGAGCGCCGGATTTACCCCGGCACCGGTCAGCCCCGGTAGCAATCAGCAGGTATTACGGCATTAGGCTCTTGATATTGAATTTCGGTTTGTAAGTCGTCAGTTTTTTTGGCGAAGCCGCAGTGTATTTTTCCGCCTGCCGTTTTATGTCCGTTTTGTTGGTATGTCCTTGATTCGACGACGGTTTTGGTTTTCCGGGTACAGCTTGATTGCCGGCATACTGCTTCTTTATCGAAAGTCCGATCCGTTTAAGTTCCGCATCGATCGTAACGACCCGCACTGAAACCACCTGCCCGACCGACACGATCTTCCGCGGGTCTGCGACATACCTGTCGGCCATTTCCGAGATATGCACCAGACCGTCCTGATGAACGCCGATATCGACGAAGGCGCCGAAATTCGTAACATTGGTGACCGTGCCTTCGAGCACCATCCCTTCCGTGAGGTCTTCGATTTTCGTCACGGAATCCTTGAACCGTGCGTAGGAGAACTGCGCCCGCGGGTCGCGCCCCGGCTTTACGAGTTCGCGCAGGATGTCGTCAATGGTGGGCAGCCCCACATCGTCGCTGACGAATTTTTTTTTGTCGATGGTGCCGATGAGGCTGCTGTTGCCGATGAGTTCCATGAGTGTGGTGCCAAGCTCTTTCGCCATTGCCGCGACCAGTTCGTACCGTTCCGGATGGACTGCTGAATTGTCAAGCGGATGGGAGGCGCCCGGAATGCGCAGGAAACCCGCGGCGAGTTGATACTTCCTGTTTCCGAGCCCCGGGACATTGAGAAGGTCGGCGCGTGATCCGAATACGCCGTGTTCATCCCGGTATGCGACGATACCGGCGGCGACCGGACGGTTGAGCCCCGAAACGTATTTCAGCAGCTCCTCGGAGGCGAGGTTGACGTCCACCCCCACGCTGTTGACGCAGCTTTCGACCACTTCGTCAAGAGACTCCCTGAGTTTCGTCTGGTTGACGTCGTGCTGATACTGCCCGACGCCGATCGCCTTGGGGTCGATCTTGACCAGCTCGGAGAGCGGATCCTGAAGCCTGCGGGCGATCGATATGGCGCCGCGCACCGTCAGGTCGAGGTCGGGAAACTCCTTGATCGCGACGTCGGAGGCGCTGTAGACGCTTGCTCCGGCTTCATTGACGATTACATGGAGCGGTTGCCGGGTGTCGGGCAGTTGCGCGAGAACCATGCGCAGAAAATCGTCGGTTTCCCGGCCGGCGGTCCCGTTGCCGATGGAGATAAGCCGGATGTCGTAGCGATCGATCAGTTTGATTATTTGCTGTGCCGCCTCGACGGTTCGTTTCTGCGGTTCATGCGGATAGATGGTGACATGCTCGAAGAACCTGCCGGTGTCGTCGACCACGGCAACCTTACAGCCGGTTCTGAAACCCGGATCGATGCCGAGCACCGCATTCCTGCCTGCAGGAGGGGCGACGAGCAGCGCCCGCAGGTTGGCTCCGAAAACCCTGAAAGCCTCCTCATCCGCACGCACGCGCAGCTCCCTGCGGATTTCGGTTTCAGTTGCGGGCAGGAGCAGCCGTTCAAGGGTGTCGTCGACGGTCCGGCGAAGCAGTTCGCCGGCGGCGCATTGCGGGTGGAGAATCAGTTTTGATGCAAGATGAAGAGCCGCGGATTTGCGGGGTACGTCGAGTGACAGACGCAGCACCTTTTCCCGCTCACCGCGGAGCATGGCAAGGATGCGGTGAGAGGGCAGGGTGCCCACCTTCTCCTTGAAATTGTAGTACATCTCGAACTTGGTTTTTTTCCCCTCGAACTCCTTTTTGACCTCGCTGACAATGGAACCGTCGTCATGCGCCAGTTCGCGCATCCATTTGCGGTTTTCAGCATCATCGGCAAGCTCCTCGGCGAGTATGTCGCATGCTCCCTGCAGCGCCTTCTGCGGCGTGTCAATCTCCTTTTCGGGGTTGAGATACGGGGCTGCGGCGCCGTGAAGGTCGATCAATGCCTCCTGAAGCGATACTAGAAAACGGGCCAGTGGTTCCAACCCCGCCACTTTTGCTTTGCTCGCCCGGGTAGTACGTTTCGGTTTATAGGGCAGATAGAGGTCTTCGAGTTCGGTCTTGTTGAGCGTCGTGTTGATTTTCACAGCGAGTTCCGGGGTCAGCTTGCCCTGCGACGTGATACTTTCGATGATGGCGGCGCGTCGCTCTTCTAACACCTTATAATAATTGTAGTTATGCAAGAGATCGCGCAGTTGCACCTCATCGAGCGATCCTGTCCGCTCCTTGCGGTAGCGGGCAATGAATGGGATGGTTGCGCCCTCATCGAACAGGGCGAGGGTATTGGTCACCTGAAACGGTTGAAAAGAAAACTCCTGGATGAGTTGCAGAGTGATGTCCATGATCAAACTCCTTGCCGTGGAAACAGGACGGGGAAAAGATACTAAACGAAGCGTTCAATTGCCAGTGAGTTTTCGATATCGCCGTCGGTGGAGGGCAGGCAAAGCGTCGCCCGAAGGTCGACGCGGGAAGTAGATTTAAATGAGGCTGTTTTCAGCAACTTCATCGTAAAAGACACGCATCCAATGTAACGGCAGGAACCTATCAATGCGGCATAACTTTTCTTCGTACAACCGGCAGGATCTTCTTCTCCCTGGCGCCATAATTGCACGGCCTCGCAGGTGCTGCATCTTTCCGGCGATAGCGGTCTATATAGGGCTTGCGGCGGCGGTTGCTCCCGCATCCGCGTCACTCCTTGACGAAGCGAACGAACAGTACGGCCGGGGTAAGTTTTTTGAGGCGATCCGGCTCTATAAAAAGGCCGTAAGTGAAGGGGAAAACCTTACCCTCGGTTACTTCAACCTCGGCAACGCCTACTTCCAGATCGACAGTATCCCGCAGAGCATCGTCTATTACCGGGCGGCGGTCGACGAGGCGCCCGATTTTTTCCGCGGCCATCTCAATCTGGCGATTGCCTACTATACTCTCGAGGACATGGGCGGTTGTATTGCGTCAATATCGCGTGCTCTTGAGCTTGAGCCCGGTGATAAAAAAGCCCTGCTTATCCGCGCCGCCTCATACCGCAAGGCAGGCGCCCTGCCCGAGGCGATTACCGCCTTCGAACAGCTTTATGCAGCCGATAAGGGTTCACCGGACGTTATTATCGCTCTCGGAGAAATGTACCGCGATCTGGATGATTTTGAGACCGCGCGTTTGTGGCTCGACCGCTACCCGGAGTCGGGCAGCAATGCGCGGTACGTTCTGGCGATGCTCGCCGAGATGTACGAACAGCAGGGCGTCCTCGATAAAACGCTCTATTATCTGCAGAAGGCGCGGGAGGCGGACGCCGCAAACCGCTGGCTCAGCTTGCGCATTTGTCAAATACATGAAAAATCGGGGAACCGCCGGGTGGCCTACGAAGAGGCGAAGGCGTCGTTATTGCGGTTTCCCGATTTCGGCGATCTGGTTCTTTTTGCGGCAAACTGCGCGTTCAAACTGGAACAGTGGGGTGAAGCGGAGCATTTCTACGAACTCGCCCGGAAGCTCGGGTGTCCCGGTGCGGTGGCGGGTCTGGAAAATGTCCGGGAGGTCCGTAACGGGGAGGCGGCCCGGCATGCGGATGAGCCCTCGATAAACTAAGTGACCTGATCTCAACAAGGAGCTGCCAAATGACCGTTCAATCAATCGTGCTTTACATGGCCATCGGGATCATTGCCGGAATTGCCTCGGGAATGTTCGGTATCGGCGGGGGTTTTATCATCATTCCGGCGCTGGTGTATGCGGCCGGATACTCACAATTTACGGCCACCGGCACATCGCTTGCGGTGCTTCTCCCCCCTATCGGTCTTGCGGCGACGATCGAGTACTGGAGGAGGGGCCATGTCAATTTTCAAGCGGCATTCATTATCGCGCTCTGTATGTTGTTCGCCTCATGGGCGGGCGCATGGTTTACCCGGAAGCTCAATGGACTTCATCTGCGGTTCGGGTTTGGGATTTTTCTTACGGCTGTCGGCCTGTATATCGCCGTCTCGACGCTACGGAAGATCAGGATGTAATACACCGCAGAGGCGCTATTTCTTTTTCGGAACATCGGGTTCGTCCGGTTGAACACAGCGAAATCCGATGGTGTTGAGCCGAAGTTCCGGATTGTAGGCCATACGGTTTGATGAGCGCAGGCCGTTGCCGTCGCTGCTCCAGCCGCCCCCGCGCACCACCTTCAGTTTGCCCGTTTTCGGTCCGGGAGGATTTGTTTCAAGAGAATTTCCGTAATAGGCAATATCATACCAGTCCGCGCACCATTCGGCGGCATTACCGTACATGTCGTGAAGGTTCCAGCTGTTGTGTGGGAAGGATCCTACCGGTACGATCTTTCCCTTGAACGGACCAAGCGGACTTCCGCCGAAAGGTTTCTGAGCGTTGAAATTCGCCTGATCGCCGGTGATTGTCATGCCGGTATAAAAAGGAGTGGTACTTCCGGCCCGGCATGCATACTCCCATTGCGCTTCCGTCGGGAGCCTTTTTCCCACCTTCGTACAGTAATCCGACGCTTCCTGCCAGGTGACATCGGTAACCGGACAATTGCTGCACCCTTTGGCCGATGAGGGATTATACCCCATGACTTTTTCGAATTCATCGCGGGTGACTTCAAACCTGTCGATAAAAAAGCCGTTGAGTTTTACTTTATGAGCGGGGAGTTCATCCACTTCTCCCGATTTGCAGTTCGACCCCATGACGAAGCCGCCGGGGAAAATCCAGACGATTTTTTCCTGATATAACGCCGGGGTGGATGCAGGTTCGGCCGTTGCCGGACTCTCCACGACCGAGGTGAGCACCA
This sequence comes from Chitinispirillaceae bacterium, assembly GCA_016929415.1. Lineage (GTDB taxonomy): Bacteria > Fibrobacterota > Chitinivibrionia > Chitinivibrionales > Chitinispirillaceae > JAFGNB01. The sequence continues at coordinate 15,795 of JAFGIW010000167.1, forward strand.
AATCTGTTTCGACAAGTTTTCCGATGGCGCCGGGAATCTCCTTGAGAATGAGGCCCAGATCATCGGTGACGCTGATGGAGGTCCGTTTCAGCAGCTTGTCGCGCAAGACATCCACCATTTTGAGGTCGAGAATATGCGTGGTGCCGAGCTGCCCGAGATTACCGACGATGACGATATCGACCCCGGCCTGTGCGCCGATCCGGGAGATGCACGAGTCGGTGAAACAGTCAAGCAGCCGGTCGACGCCCTCCGCATGGAGCAGCTTTTTGACGTCATCGAGAAAAAGCACCTTCGCGCTGGTGGATTTTTCGAAAGCGGAAGCCACTGAATTGGAAATATGTTCAAGGTTCTCTTCGGACTTGTCCTTCGATTTAACCGAGAGGATCGCAATCGACGGCTGTTTCTGATGTTTTTTATGCAGTACGGCGGTGCTGTCGCCGATGCCGGAAAGCATTACCTGAGGCTTGCTGCGTTTGATCTCCCCCCGGCTTCCGCTGTTGAGCACGGTTTTCAGAGCGCTCTCCAGGGGAAGTACCTTGGCGGATCCGTGCCTGACTTCCGCAACGGTGGTTCCGTCATCGCTTACCGTTATTGAAATTTCAACTGTTGAAACATCGATGGTGGCCGCGGGTGTACGGAGGGTGAAGAGCAGCGTATGGCCTGCCTGCGAGGGCGCTTTCAAAAAGAACGTTCCCTTTTCCATGGTGCAGTGCATGCGGATGACCCCGCCGGTGCGTTCAACGAGCAGGTTATCAAATCCGATGATGGTTGATTTTTCGATAAACAGGTCGATGAGCGGTTCGAACGTCAGGTGAAGGGAAGCATCGTCCTTAAGAATGAGGGTCTTTCCCGATGAGAGATCGTCCGAGCGCTTCAGCGTGCCCATGGCCGAAGAGGTTTTCGACCAGAGCTGAACGGCGCCTTTTATATCGATGATTTTACAGCGCAACTGTTCCGGCTGTTCCCCGGCAAATGAAAGAGTGAAGAGCAGCAGCAGAACACCCGTGCCGTAACAGATCCTGGAAATTCCCGCCACCGCAACTCCTCTTCGCTTATGCCCCGAAACAGCGGCTTCGGAGAGAACCATGTCAGGGTATACTCCCTGATACTATTTTAAAATGGGAAAAGATGCTCTCTTCCGGTTCAATTATACCATTTCGGGAAAAAAAGAGAAGAGTCCCCTGATTCTATTCCGACCCTTAATCAGTGGGAGAACGGACATAATGATTGCATCAGTTAATGACGTCGAATCGCTTGATCATCCCGGACTGGAGCCGTACCGTACGCTGCGCCGTTCCATCGAGCACCGCCGGCAGGGGATCTTCGTGGTTGAAGGCAACAAAGTGGTTGTCCGTTTTCTGGCGAGTGGTCTCGAGGTGGTTTCGATTCTTCTTACGGAAGAGTGGCTGGCACAATGCAGGCTTGACCTTGAACGGCGGACGGAACCGGTGACGGTGTACCGGGCTTCCGGCAAAATGGTGAAATCAATCGTCGGGTTCAACTACCATCAGGGGATCATGGCCGTAGGAAAGGTCCCTCCGGCAACCACGATCGAATCAATCTGCGCCGCTTTCCACGCTCCGCGCCTGTTTGTCGCCCGTGACCATATCAGCAATACCGAAAATGCAGGCGTGATCCTGCGCAACTGCGCGGCATGCGGCGTGCAGGCGATCATTTCCGGAGAGACCTCCGCCGATCCCTACCTTCGCCGGTCGGTGAGGAATTCAATGGGTGCGGTGTTCCGGATGCCGGTTGTCTACAGCGACAACCTGGCCGGAACGCTTGCCGCCTTGCGCGTGAACTACGGTTTCTCGATCGTTGCCGCACAGGCGCGGTCGCGGAGCGTGTCGATGCACGCGGTTGAATTTACTAATGATTGTTGTATCGTTCTGGGCAACGAGCAGCACGGCGTTTCCGACGCCGTGGTCGCCCGGTGCGACAGGGTAATGGCGATTCCCATGCACGACGGGATTGATTCGTTCAACGTGGGATGCGCGAGCGCGATCATGCTCTACGAGGCGTTCCGGCAGCGTCGTGGTGCAGCTACCCGGTAAGCCCTGTCCTCTCGTTGACCCCCAGCATGATATTCATGTTCTGCACCGCAGCGCCTGATGCGCCTTTGCCCAGATTGTCGAACCGTGCGGCGACGACCATCTGCCGGTTGTTCCCGAAAACGAAAAGGTCGCACTGGTTGGTCCCGTTGCATCGGACGGGATTGAGGAAGCCGCTTTCGAGCGACTGCTCGATGTCAAGCGGTTTGACGGAGATGAAAGGCTCGCCGCTGTAATAGTCGGAAATGATCCTGTGCAGCCGTTCGACGGTGACTTTCATTTTCAGGTGTTCCAGATGAAGCGGTATCGTGACGTTCATCCCGTTGTAGTAGGCGCCGACTACCGGCAGGAAAAGGGGCGGCTGTGTCAGCAGTGCATGTCTCTGCATCTCGGGGATGTGCTTGTGATTGAGGCTGAGTGCATAATTACGGGAACCGAGGACCGCAGCCGAATCGGCCGGATCGGCCTCATACGCGGCAACCAGCTTTTTTCCGCCGCCGCTGTATCCTGAAACAGCGAAACAGCTTACTGGTGATTCGGGATCGATGATTCCCCTTTCCACCAACGGCCGCGCAAGGAGCACAAAACCGGTGGCGTAGCAGCCGGGGTTTGAAACCCGGGTGGCGGTTTGTATCAATTGACGCTGGTTTTTTACCATCTCGGGCATCCCGTAGACCCAGTCGGGGGCAATCCGGTGGGCGGTGCTCGCGTCGATTACCCGCGTTTTCGGGTTGTCGATCATGGCGACCGATTCCCGTGCAGCACTGTCGGGAAGGCAGAGAATGACGATGTCTGCATTGTTGAGAAACTCCCGCTTTGTTTTCGGGTCTTTCCGTCTTTCCGTGGGGATTTCAATAAGGGTGAGATCAATCCGGTTTTTCAGCCGGTCGTGGATCTGCAAGCCGGTTGTCCCCTCCCGGCCGTCGATGAATACCCTATGCATGAGCGTCCTTTCACGGTGAGGTAAGGCGTAAAAATAAATTGTGCGCGGAGGGGCGGTTCAAGGCGAGGCTGCCGGGAGGGAATGGGCGGAAACCTCTTGTCAAGCAATACTATGGCTTCACTTCGAGATACCCCCACGAGTCGTCGGCGAACCGCGGATTCGTTTCGACGTTGCCGCTCTGCCATTCGGACAGCACCGCGGGAAGCGTGGCGCTGTTGCTGTTGCGGTAGCGCACCACCATCCCGAAAAGATGGATTTCCTTCAACGCTCCATCGGGGAGGGCGAGCATGGGCTTTCTGATGCGCAGTTCGAGAAGCCGCTGACTGAGGCTGATGCGCAGTATCCTTGCGGTGATTTCATCAGCGGCAAAATTAACCAGAGGCCCGTTCCTTTTAAAATCAGAGGCAAAGTTGATTAAGTCAAATACCCCCTCTTCACTATTTGTACGGCCGATTTCGCACTGAAACCGGACCGCGGGAAAGGGCTGCTTTTCCGGTGTCATTTCGTGCGGCGGCATTTTACAGAGGTAGACGATCACGGCATCCGAAGTCAGTTCACCGGTACCGCTCGGCAGGCGGTATTCGGAGAAAAAGAGCGTGTCGGTGACCTCGCAGAGAAAATAGAGGTAGAGCGCCGACGCGGCGACGGTAACGCGCAGGACGGCCTGGCCGTCATTCGCCGTACAGAGAGCGGTGCTCTGTTTGGTTATCGCATCCCAGAAGGCGGAACGTATGCCTAAGTCCTGCATGAAAAGCCTTTCCTGAGCGTTGTCGAGGGTTCTCACTTCGATGATGTTGCGCAGGAAGACACCGGCAGATGCATTAGGAGTCTGGACGTCGATCTCACCGTGTCCGTAAAGGGTGCGGAGTTGTTGCGTTTTTCCCGTGATGTCGATAAAAAGGTGACCATAGGGAATCCGGGGAAAACTGGCATTTCCGTTGTTCTGCGGGGAAGGAACCACATGATTCAATTGAAATTCCTGTTCATTTGACAGGTTGATGACCAGCTCGGACGGCGGCTGGGTGGCGGCGGCGGCGGTAATTTCGACGGAAAGTCCGCTCGTATGCGATGCGGTCGGCTCGTTCACGGAACAGTGCAGGCCCATGAGCGACGCGCAGACGGCGAAACCGCCCGTCAGTTTACCTTTCAAAATTTCCATTGTACCTCCACGGTCGAGGTTGGCTCTTCCGGTTCATCGTCGTTCCTGAGAAGGAAAAACGCCGCAACGCCTCCGCCTGCTGCAAGGACAGCAACGGAACACAAAATCACACCCCGGCGAAGCTTGTTTCCCCTCTTTTTTTCCGGCACCGCTTCAGGCCTCGGTTCAATTGCCAGCGGTATGCCGGCGATTTTTTTGGCAACCACATTGATTTCGGAGGTGAGCAGGCTCTCGATCGGCCCGGTGTAATTATGCGAGACTGAGTAAATGATTTCGCCGCTTTGAACGGAAATGATGCGGACATTGATGGAAAACGCCTTCCCTACTTTACCGATGCTTCCCGCGAGAAGCTGTTCGATCCCGAGCAGCTGTCCCATCTCCACCATGCAGGCCTCCTCATTACAGGCGCCGCCCTGCTGGAACGACTGCTCCTTGAGGATCATCTCCATTTCAGACCGTTCCATGACCTTGAATTTCTTCGTCTCCATAAGGCGCGACCGCAAAACGTCGCTCAGGGTAAGTGCCTCTGATTCGGTAAGCCCATGAGCGCTCAGGTTGTTGACGGCAAGCGAGGGGATGTGGGAAGAGGCGGTTTCTCCTGAAGACTGCGTTGCTGAAAGAAGCGGCAGGGCGATCGAGAGGTTGAGCAGAAAGAGTCTTATCGGCGATGGTATTGACATCGACAGGTTCTCCTTTGAAATAGACGGAATTTATAATTATATCGTTTTGAGAGGGTTATGTCAAAGGTGGAATCGAGGAGGAGCCTCGGGAAGAGTATTTTGATAGGGGTGAGGTCGGGGCGTTTTCGATGGGGAGAACATCCCGGTGACAGCAACAGGTCAATATCAATATCGCCGTCCCACTTCATATCCTCCCGAACCACGGAAAAAGCGTATGGAAGACGACCGCGACGGCGAACTATTTTTCAAAAGCAAAGATCATGCTGAACGCATTCATAATCATTGAACTCGCCTTCGCCCTTGCGGCCTTTATCCTGCTGTTTTTCATCAACGCACCCTACGGCCGCTATGTCCGCAAAGGATGGGGACCGGCGATTCCCGCCCGTTTCGGCTGGATGATCATGGAACTCCCGGCTTTTGTCGTGATCGGGTGCCTGGTCCTTGCGAACATCCCGAAAGCCGGCGCCTACGGTCTGTTCTTTCTGGTCATGTGGGAGACGCATTATTTTTACCGGGTTTTCGTCTATCCGTTTTTGCTGACGTCACCCGGCAAACCGTTCCCGCTCATACTGGTGGTTTTTGCTTTGTGTTTCAACACCATCAACGGGGCGGCAAACGGGCTTGCGCTTGTTGACAAAGGCTATTTTTACGCTGAAACCGGCTGGATGGCCGTCCCGCGGTTTTGGGCCGGTATTCTCCTCTTTACAACCGGTTTCGTCATCCATGCTCATTCGGACAGGGTTCTGCGCACACTCAGACGCAGGGGAGAAGGCGAATACCTTGTTCCGCACGGCGGATTGTTCCGCCGCGTCTCGAGCCCGAATTATCTCGGAGAGATGGTGGAATGGACAGGGTTCGCCATCGCCACCTGGTCGCTTGCCGGCCTGGCGTTCGCCCTTTTTACCATCGCCAACCTTCTGCCGCGCGCCATAAGCAACCACCGCTGGTACCGGCGGACCTTCGCGGATTACCCGAAAGAGCGTAAAATACTTCTGCCGTTTGTCTGGTGAACGGGGTGGGGGAGGGGTTCGGCCGGCCTCGGATGGAGACCGGTTTATCCCGCCGCAGATTACCCGCCGACGGCGGCGGTAAGCGCCGCCGCCACCCGGTCCTGCTGTTCTTTTGTCAAACCGGGGAACATCGGGAGCGAGAGGATCTCCGCGGAGGATTTTTCGGTTACGGGAAAATCGCCGGGGCGGTAGTGAAGGTGGGTATACGCCTTCTGCAGGTGCAGCGGGATGGGATAATGCAGCCCGGTCCCTATTTTTTCATTGTCAAGATGGCGCTGGACCTCCTTACGGTTGGGCACCCTCACGATGTAAAGATGAAAAACGCTCTCGGCCCACGACGGTTCCCTGAAGCAGACGATCTTTTTCGACGCCGACAGTTTTTCAGTGTAATAATGCGCGCAGGCCCGACGTTTGGAGTTCCAGTCGGCCAGGCGGGTGAGCTTGACGTCGAGAATGCCGGCCTGCAGCGCATCGAGCCGGCCGTTATACCCCTCTATTTCGTGGATATATTTTTCGACCTGGCCGTGGTCGCGAAGCATCCGGACCGTCCGGTCAATCGCGGCGTCGTTGGTCGTGACCGCGCCCCCTTCTCCCATGGCCCCGAGGTTTTTCCCCGGATAGAAACTGAACGCGGCCGCATCGCCGATCGATCCCGCGGTAAGCCACCGGTTCTCTTTTTTTGAAAAGTACCGTGCGCCATGCGCCTGACAGGCATCCTCCACGACGGTCAGGTTGTACTGCCGGGCGATCTCCATGATCGGGTCCATGTCGGCGGTCTGGCCGTAGAGGTGAACGGGAACGATCGCCTTTACCGGTCGCTGCCAACGTTTTGAAACAAGCGTCTTTGATTTTGAGTCGTAGGTGCACTGTTCGGAAATGTACTTTTTCAGATTTCCCGGATCGAGGGAATAGGTCTGCTCGTTGATTTCGATAAACTCGGCGATTGCACCCGCCTGTGAGATGCCTTCAACCGTGGCGATAAAGGTGTTCGGAACGGTAAACGCCACATCTCCTTGACGGATGCCTGCGGCGATGAGGGCGAAACGCACCGCATCGGTCCCGCTGTTGAGCACACAGCAGTGTTGTGCCGTACAGAACTGCGCGAAATTCTTTTCAAGCTGTTCGACCATCGGACCGCCGATAAAACGGGCGGTTTTGAGAACCTTCTGAAAGACCTCCGTGAGTTCCTGTTCGAGTTCGATGTGGGGAGTGACAAGATCAAGAAAGGGAATCGGGTTCTGTTGCATGGCTGCTCCTTGAAATGGAAAAGGGGATAATGTCAAATTGGAATTCCGCACTCCCTCCGCATCTGAAAATATATCATGGGATAGCTTCAAACCATTGTACGATAACGGACTAGACAGGTCAAGGAATATCCGCTGGGGCAATTTACAATAAAATACAGAAGCGGGATCCCTTCCCCTGTTCCGACCAGCAGAGGAGGCGTCCCCCCATGGTTTCCACCAGCATTTTGCACTGGTAGAGCCCGATGCCGATACCCTTGTCTTTGGTGGTATTGAATGGCTTGAAGAGCCGTCGCTCGATGAAAGAACGACTCATGCCGGGTCCGTTATCCTGTATTGTAATGAAAACCCTGTGATTTTCACGGTCGACCGTCGTGAGTCCGAAATGGTACGTGTCATCCTGCACCATGGCGGAGAGTGCGCCGGTGGAACAGGTGATAAGGCCGTCTTTCCCGAGCGCCTCGATCCCATTGATGAGGAGGTTTTTGAGCACATAGGAGAGTGCCGTGGCATCCGCTTCCACGGGAGGGAGCTGCGACAGGAGTGTTTCAATGGTGATTCCCGCCGGAAGGGCGCTGCGCGTCTGCTCGACGAGGGTGGTGATGATTGCGTTGCAATCGATTTGAGTTTTTGCGAGCTGCTCCTTGCGCGGCGGCGACTTCAATTTTTCGATGAGCGATGTGAGATTGCCCGAGCAGTTTTCCAGCGAACGGAGCAGCACGGGATGGAAATCAGGATTGCTGATGTTGTCGCGGGCGTTTTTTGTCACCAGGGAAAGCGTGGCGACCTGATTTTTAATGTCGTGGACGATGAAGGAGGCCATGTGGCTGAACGATTCGAACTGTTTCTGTTCGATCCGCTCATGCTCGATCCGGTCGCGGAAAATGGCGGTGCCGATCGATTCGCAGAACATCGTGATCAGCATCAGGTCTTCCGAATCGAAGAGGCGATTGCCGCTGTTGATGGCGAGGATACCGACCAGAAGGTCGTCGTGCCTGATCGCGAACAGGTGTGAAACCGACAATTTATCGAGCAGGGTCGCTTCGGTTTCGATTGCCTGCCGTATGCTCTCCGGTCCGGGATGCCCGATATCGATTGCCGAAACAATGTTGTCTTCCAGGAGACGGATGAGCGGTGAATTCGCCCGGAACGTCAAGCCTCCCCGGTGGGCAGACTGCGCCGGGTCATCCATGCAATGGAAGGTGTTTTCGTTTGACGGTCGCAGGAAAACGATGGCGTCCTTCACGATGATGGTATAGCGAAGGTTGTCGATGAACGCCCTGATGGTCCGCGCCGCATCGGCGGCGCTCTGGTGGGCGGCGTGGAGGCGCAGGAGCTGGTCGCGGTAATCGTATTTTGATTTGTAAATGTACTTGCGCGACAGCTCCGTGACGGTGGTGCGCAGATTCGGCGAGAAAATCGAGAGAATGCCCACAAACAGCAGGGCGAACAGAACGACGAAACCCTCGAATTCCTCGAAGTGTATCCCGAGAAGGCGCACGGCGGAGGCGAACACCCCGAGGGTGATCAGAAACAGGCCGAAAAAAAGGATGGTGATCGACGTATACACCATCCCCCTGCCGATGACGATCCGTTCCTCCCAGAGCCGGTAACTTGCAAGTCCGATAAGCATGCCGGGGAAAAAGATCCCGCAGAGCGCCGCATGGATCCTGACGATGTCGAAGATGACGGTCCTGAAGAAAAGTATGCGCACCAGCAGGACCATGGAACCGAGTGCGATAAGCCCGGTTGATGCAAGATAGAGGGTGAACACCCGCTTTTGCATGGTCGTCGAATTGCGGAAGATTTTTTCGACCACGTAGAGCGTCAACAGATGATAACAGAAAAGCAGGGCGAAAAGCACTTCCCCCAGGCGGTTGAGCGCCACGACGATATCCGTTTCATTTTTCGCGAACTGGAACCATGGGCCGATGACGGCTATCTCAAGCCCGATCACCACAGCCGGCCGCCAGAAGAAACGGAGGAGGATCGGCCGCGAACCGAATTGAATCGGAGACCCGATGCCCTCTTTTCCGAGAAAACCGACCGTCAGCTCGAGAAGGGCAATGCCGATAAGGAAATGAAGCGCCACGGCACCTCGCGTCCATAAAGCCTTGATAATAAGATCCGTATCGAATGAGGCGAGATATTCCGCATATCCGGCGCAACAGAAGAGAATCGCCAGCAGCGGCACCAGAATGCGCCCCACGGGCCACTTCGCCCGGAAAGCGAAGAGGGTCGCCCCGATTATTCCAACCGCACCGGTAATGGTGATGAAAACAAGATAGGTCATGGTTCACGCCCCTGCGCTTCGACCGGGACATTTGCCGGGGGAAGGGGCGGAGAAGATGGGGGCGACAACCGCTCAGGAGAAGCTGCGGTCTTGTTCAATATACTACTTTCAATTTTCCTTATTGCAAACAGCAGGCCGAAAAGGAAGAGCAGTATGATTCCGAAAAAAACGATCCCGCCGTTATGATGAAGTTTGCTGTCGGTGATCCACGCCGTATCGATTTTTTCGGCAAGAACCGTGAGCGTCGTGATGCGTATGCCGTTTTTAAGCAGGGTCAGCGGAACAACGCAGAGGAGCAGGGCGATCTTTCCCGGCAGCGTTTTAAGGAAAAGGCGCCCGGCCAGAAGCGCGGTAACAACCAGCGCCGTGCTCGAGCGGATGCCGCTGCATTCCCTGGCAATGTAGATACTTATCGACGGCAGATTAAAGGTGAGGTCGTCGCGTATATAATTCAACCCGGTTGCATTCAGAAGCAGATCGACCGCCTCCGCGGAGCCGTACTGGAAAAAGGTGATGATGAATCCCAGAACACTCGACGGCAGCGGGAGCAGCAGCAGGAGGAGCAGCCAGGGGAATTTATTCGAAGCAAGCAGGGATACCCCGAAAAAGAAGATCGTCCCCCCGGTGAAAAAAAGAAGGAATGAAAGAATGAGAAAGTCAAGATCGACAATTGGATTAAGCTTCAGATCGAAAAAGCGTGAAATGAGGAGGACCGCACATCCGCCGCCCGCAGCAACGGTCGCGGGAATAACCGAAAGGTTCGCTGCCACGACAGTCGATCGCCGCTCAAGAAAGAGAAAAAAAATCGACAAGAAAGGGACAAGAAGGATTTGCGAATATTTATCGCCGTGCTGAGCAAGCAAGAAAAGTGAATGAAGCGGCTTATAGAAAAGCAGGATCAGAACAATGCAGAAAAGAGGGTAGCCGAACCGGCGGATTTTTTCAGTTGATCCGAATATCGTAAAGCCTCCCGTGCAACCCGTTTTCCTTTAACCACAAGCCTCAACTTACCAAAAAACAGGAGAAGAAATTTTATCATAACTTGAGAGGGAAGTACTTATCTTATCCTAAAATATTTTATTCTATATTAATATTGTAAAATAAATATACAGTAGTATTAAAAATTTTACACTTTTTTAAACGGGATGACTCTTTTAAGCGGATAAGGTGGGTGGTATGAGAATTGCTTAACATACACATCGTAATTATAGAAATATTCACTTAAAATTAAAATGGAGGTTTCAATGTTTAAAAATGCTGGAATAATTAAAGTAATGCTGGTAAGCATGCTATTATTTGGTGTCGTTAATGCCGATTGGCTTGCTCCAACAGACGCCACAGTTACAAAATATCAAAAGGTTAATGCACCTGCGGTTGAACCCGATGAGGGAGGCTTGGATGGCAAGGCAGATCCACGGTGGCAAATACTCGGTGAGTCATGGGGAGCGGATGATGGTGTCTCATGGCAGATCAATAGGGCAGGCGCCTTTGTTGATGATGTTTTTACGCTCAATGTTGGCGATGAGATACAGTTTAAATTCGATATGTATAAAACGTTGTGGGGTGTACATGACAATGATGCTATAAAAGTATGGGTCGGGGATGAAGTTATCGATTTGTATACTGATGTAGACCTTACCGCTACAAGCCATATATGGGATTTCTACCAGGATGACAAGATAAATTATTCATATTTTGATTATTATAATTGGAATGGTACGTTAAAATCTGATGCAGACGCAAAGTGGGATAGGTATTTTGCAGGCGAGACCGAAGATTTTTATTCCGGCATTCTGACTGTTGGGGAAGATTTCAATCTGACTGCTCGTGTTACTTGCAGCGATGATCTTAGCAAAATAATGGGGGGGTGGGAAAATTTAACTCTTAATACCGATCTTTGGCAGGGTGAAACTGAGAATTATTGTTTTACCACTAAAAACGTCCCCGAGCCGACCCTTCTCTCTCTTCTCGGTTGCGGGCTTCTCGGTCTTCTCTTCATCCGCAGGAAAAAGTAATAATAAGTATTTGAAGATCCAAGTAGGGTATAGATAAAGGGCCGGTTTTCACCGGTCCTTTCTTTTTGGGGAATTCGTTGTTGCTGCGTGGAGGGAAGGGGGATTGCCCTATCCGCCATTTCCGGTAGAGACGCCATGCCATGGCGTCTGCTACAATTTTGGGATGGGGATTCCTCAAAATCATGGAGACGTGGCGCGCCACGTCTCCACCACCCCGCCACCTCATGTAGAGACGCACGGCCCCCCGTGCGTCTCTACGAATGCCGCCCCGGGCCGGGTATTATCAAATGAAATATCATTTCAGGGATGTAAACATTTTAATGATAACGGCATCGAGTTCTTTAATGGTATCCCGGTCGAGTTTATCCACAAAGCGGACGAGGCGGCTTTTATCGACTGTTTTAATCTGATCAACCATGATTTCACCCTGGATTCCGGCTACCATGCTTTTTACCCTGAAAGGAACATTTTTAATGGTTCGTGTAAGAGGAATGATGGTAACCGTCATCATCCGATGGTTGATAATATTGTTTGAAACAACAACACAAGGCCGATTTTTTTGAGTTTCATGCCCGACGGCGGGATTTAGTTGTACCTCCCAGATCTCATATTGATTCGGTTTCAGCATCATTACCAATTCCAGTCCGGGTGATCGCTATCCATTAAATCATCATAGACAAGTTTATCGGAACCTTCAGCATGCAGTTTGTCGGCAGCTTCCTCCCACACCTTCATATCATCAGATTCGGGATTGAGAATGACCTTGTTACCTTCAATTGCAACAGTGAATTTTTTTGGATTGCCGATAAGCTGTAAAATGCTTTTCGGAATACGAATGCCCCGTGAACTACCGATCCTGATTACATTCATTTCCATAGATACTCCCCGTATTATTTGCTCTTCTATGTAATTATAATAAAATTATTATTAGAAGTCTAATATAATTATTATTTTAGAAATTTCACTAAAAGAATGTCCTTCAAGTGACATTCGAAAAACGGAAATGCCGGGGGGGTTGGTCTTCAAGAGCTGAAAAGGAAGTTGATAATGCCTTTGCCTCTTTACGTATTTCCCTTGTTCGTTGCGTCTTTTTGATCGTCCCCCGTAGCGGGGGACGTAAAGGTGCGGCAAATAGCCGGCCCCGGGGAGTGTTCGAAAAAAGAGGGGCGGACGATTTCAAATAGTAACAGGGGATTGTCTTGTCCCGAAGTTCCGGCAGAACCGGGTATCTCCCGCCCTGTTTGCTTTCAGGCAACCTGGTTCAGAAGATTTATAATCGTTTTTTTAAAATTAAAAAGGGCTACCTTACACGGGTAGCCCTGAAATCGTCAAATATAAAAGTTGTTTATTTACGATTATATTTTCTCTTTAAACCCGCACCCGCAAGAAGTGACAGGCCGAGTAAAAGGCAGCCGATACTGGACGGTTCCGGCACTGATGCGCTCCCCATGAGATTGTCGTTGCCGCAGCTCATGGTGACGTGGGAAATGAAAGTGGTTCCGGGATTGAGAAAAGAGAGATCGATTCCATCGATGGCATTATGATAGGTGCCATAGCTCTCCCCGAAGTCCGTGTAAGTGAAGGTGCCGAATGAAGCTTTTAATTCATCGACGAGTTTGAGGGCGAGAGGGTCTGATTCCGGACTATTATAGGCATAAGAAGATGTTAAAATTGAATTGCTGTTTAATTTATAAACATTATAGATACGGTCGGTGAAATTCAATTTGATTGCATATTCATACCCGAAATTGTCTATGGTCAGATCCTGCGTAGTGCCGAATTGGGCATCTTCATTAATATCAATAAATATATCGCCCAGAACAATATGTTTTCCGTCATACCACTTACCATCTTTCAGATCGAATCCCGCGACAATACCCAAATTATTCCCTTCAAGTGTAAATGCCTCGAGATCCCAACTCTGATTATTTATCATCCCCGGTTCGGTTTCATTGTTTTCACCACCAGTTCCGGTCCCCAGATACCCTCTACCATCGTAAATGGTAATATTATCCGCCGTCGCAATCGATGCACCCATTAGCGTTACCGCACTGAAAAGAAGCAACCATTTTCCCATATAAAAACTCCTTTGAAAAAAATATAAATGGTATGTCCCGATTATATGCAAAAATTGTGCCTGTTGAAAACTGGAAAATTAGCTGTATTTCGACACTTTTATGATAAAAAATGGCGAAAATTTACTTAAAACGCCGTTTTCAATACAAAATCTTCAATACAAGCCAATTTTTGCATACATGCCATTTTCAACCTAAACTCAATGATTTATCTGGTAGTTGTGCATGAGGCTGTGGAGCTTGGGTTTAGAGTATAAGAATAAAAAAGTGTAAAAAAAAATAACTTATGTAAAACATTTTTACACTTTTAAGAAGAAGTAACTATGCATTTTCGAACCCCGCCCATTTCTCCTCCCGAAAGTCATCACGGGGACAGGCGAGTGGCGGGAAGGTCGGGTGGATTAGTCGTCAAGAGATAGAGGGGAATTCAATTAACCTTTATCGATGTCTCTCATCTGAAGGCATTTGAGAACGACTTTACTTTTTTCGTATCTCCCCCTCTTCATTGCTTCTTTTCGACCGTCCCCCGAAACGGGGGACGTAAACAGAAGAAAAGGCACGGGTGGATTTGTCATCAAGCGGTGAAGTGTAATCCAATGCAATTTAAATCAATTTTATTTAATTTGCATAGATTTTGTTAAATTCGATTAGAGTTATCATGATTTTTACACCTTCAGCCCCCTTTTTGACTGTTCAATTGAATAGAGTGCCTGGTATAATATTTGCATATTCTTAAAACAGGATAGGTTAATACTTTTTAAAGGAGGTTGTATGTACAAATTGCTGGTAGTTGTCCTGATGTTGGCGCTGGTGAGTTTCGGTGATGTGATCACCATTAACGGCGGGGATCTGGGCGATCTGGATCATTATTACGCAAGTCTCTGGCGTATTGATTTGAATGAATACGTCCACCTTGATGCAGATGAGACGATTACCGGTGCCACTCTGTATTTCGACAATATAACCGACTGGAAAGATGAACCGAATGATATTCTGTGGGTAAACATGGTTGATCCGAACTACATGCATGGTGCAAATTCAGTCACAAGATATTGGGATCATCAGAATCCGGCCAATTACTTTTCTGTGAACCGGCGGCAGTATTCGGCAACCTCGCTGGTGGGTACCTGGAGTGATCCGAACAGCGTCGGCACTGCCGACGATATCTCTTTCGATCTCGATCTTTCCACCCTCCTCGCGTACGGCGCGCACAATGACAACAATCCCATGACCGACGACATCGGCGGGTGGATCGGTTTCGGCTTTGACGGGGACTGCCATTACTGGAACGACGGCGTCCGGCTTGTTATTACCACCGAAACCGCCTCTGTCCCCGAACCGACCCTTCTCTCTCTTCTGGGCTGCGGGCTTGCCGGTCTTGTTCTTGTCCGAAGGAAAAAATAAGTATTTAAGGCCTGAAGTAAGGTTGAATAGAGGAAGGGCCGGTGTAATGCCGGCCCTTCCTTTTTATGAGTTCCGGAGATCCACCAGGGCAGCCGATAGCTAACAGGTTTTGAGGCCAGAGACGCCATGCCATGGCGTCTGCCATGACCGGGGTGACAGGTACTGACGTGCCGCGTTGTCACGTCTGTTTCACTAGCGTAAGGATTCTTGGAGTGTGCGTCGTTAATTCAGGTGAGATCGGCCAAGTGATTTAAATATAATTCCGAGGATGACAAGGGGATGAATATTTTATACTTTTTACCGAGTATGGAAAATGAACGGGGGGCGAAGATTTGAATGAATTATTAATCCCGTAGTAAAAAAGCCGTTTAGGCGTAAATAAAGATTTGTCATTATTCCCATTAAATTTGAAATGTTCACAAGAATCATCCTTTTATTTTTATCAGCACACAATGCTAGGTATTCTTGAAGATTGTGTTACCCAGATTTGAAGCCGTTCATTAGTTTGCGGATCGACGGTGATCCAGTACGGTGATCCATGCG
>JAFGIW010000168.1 GCA_016929415.1 Chitinispirillaceae bacterium
CTGTTTCGTCGCGCTTTTTCCGCAACTGATTGCCGGGCCGATCGTCCGGTATATCGATATCGCACAGCAGCTTGATAAGAGAAAATCATCCTTTGATGTCTTTTCGGCGGGGGTGAGTCTTTTTATCCTCGGTCTGGCAAAAAAGATCCTGCTCGCCAACCCGGCGGGGCTGATTGCCGATGCGGTGTTCCGTGCCGATGCACCCACGGTTTCGGCCGCCTGGTGGGGCGTGCTTGCCTACCATTTCCAGATCTATTTCGATTTTTGCGGGTACAGTGATATGGCCGTCGGACTGGGACGGATGTTCGGGTTCCAGTTCATCAAGAACTTCAACGCACCGTATCGTTCGGTAAGCATCACCGACTTCTGGCGGCGGTGGCATATTTCACTTTCCACCTGGATCCGCGACTATCTGTATATCCCGCTTGGCGGAAACCGGCGCGGCGTACAACGGACCTATGTCAATCTGCTCATTTCGTTTTTTCTTTGCGGGCTGTGGCACGGCGCGAAAATGACCTTCATCTGCTGGGGGATTTTTCAGGCGGTTTTTCTGATTCTGGAGCGGTTGCGTGGGAAAAAGAGCCTCTACGGCGGATTGCCGGTCGGGGCGGCGGTCATGTTGACCAATGTGATCGTACTTTTCGGCTGGGTGCTGTTCCGCGCTCCCGACCTGTCTCAGGCACTCCGCTACTGGCGCGCCATGACCGGGATGATTCCGACCAACGGCGCTTCGCTGCTGCTGCAGGCGGAGGCGTTCAGGGTGCAGCATGTGGCGGCAATGGTATTGTGCGCATTCTTTGTATGGCAGCCGGTGCAGGCCTATGAGTGGGTGACAAGGCGTTCGGCGGTCAAATATATCGTGCTTGCGGGCCTGTTCGTTCTGGCAACGGCTTCGATGTTCACCCAGACCTTCAACCCGTTTCTTTACTTTCAGTTTTAGGGGCAATGATGCGTAGCCGGGTGACAACGCTTTTTTCTTTGCTGTTCTGCGCGATGATCGTATCGGTGCAGGTTATTCAAATAGTGAGTGATTTGCTGCAGGGGAACCGGATTCAGGCAGCCGACATTCTTGAAGACACGTTTATCACCCCGCATCGGCGGGAACGGATGATTGCGGCGCATGCCCGCAGCATCATCGATACGCTGCAACGCTGCGAAAACCTTATAGTACATGCGGGAGCGGCGGATCAGGTATACGGATGCGCCGAGGAGGCATTGACAATTGCAGAAGCGATGAAAAGCAGGGCGGTCGAGGTAAACCGGTACGTCGCCGATTCCGCTGCCGGCGCCGTGCCGCGGTTCGATTCGCTGGTCCGATGCATCGAGGCGCTGCGAGATGCAATTAACGCAGGGGAGTATGATGCCGCCGCACGGCAACTGAAAACATCCCGCGGCATTGCCGGACGGATTGACCGGGACGGCAGCGGGCCGGGAACCATGGTGCGCTTTTTCCGCGTCACCGCACGCGCCTTGTTCCGGGAGACTCTTTTCAACAGCCGCTATCTGCGCGCATATGAGCACGGCATCGAAGAACGTTCCGTCGTCGCCGCTGCAATCAGACCGGTTGTGCAGACGGCCCGCTTTGCGCTTCTCGGGGACCTCGGGACAAAAGCGATACGGGGAAAAGCGGGGTGGCTTTTTTACCGGCCCGATGTCGAATACCTCTATCGTCCGCCGGTGCATGATGCACGGTCGAAAAGTGTAGACGGAAACGATACCGCGCTGTCTGACGACCCGGTCGCAACCATTGTTGATTTCAAGAAACAACTGGAGGCGCGGGGAATCGAACTCATGGTGGTTATTGTCCCGGGAAAAGGGAGTATCTACCCTGATCTGATTACCGGCAGGGTCAAACCGGGAACCCCGCTGTCTCACTCAACCGCAATCATCGAAATGTTGCGTCAACAAGGGGTGATGGTCATCGACCTCTTCGGGCCGTTTCTGGCCGAGCGCGGGCGCGATGCTTTTGCCGGAGACTCGCTGTATCTTGCCCGGGATACCCACTGGAAAAGCAGGGGGGTGCGACTCGCCGCACAGACGGTCGCTGAAAGCGTAAGGAGGCGTCCGTGGTACAACGACGAGCATACCGCCGCTTTCTTCTCGATCGATACGGTTGCGGTTGAGCGGACAGGAGACATCGGGGAGATGACCAGGCTGCCGAAGGTGCGGATAGTGGGATTTTCCACTGCCTTTGCGCCGGAAGTGACAAAATGTTTTCAGGTATTGCATAATTACCTTGATGATCAGGGCCGGGTATTAGAACGAAATCGTTACAGAGACGATTTCAGGAATTCAAGAATACTGGTACTGGGTGACAGCTTTTCCCGTATCTATCAGACCGACGATCCGAGGGGAGCGGGTTGGATTGCCCATCTTGCTTTCGAACTCGCCGAACCGCTTGCGTCGATTATAAGCGATGGCGGCGCCTCAACACTGGTGAGGGAAAAACTTGCACGTAAAGTCGGGGTACTGAAAGGAAAACGACTCGTAATATGGGAATTCGTCGAACGGGACCTTCGATACGGCGAGTCCGGATGGCAACGGATCGCCCTGCCGGCGGAATAAACCGGATTGCAGCGGTATCGCTGCAGTGCCGGCGTGTCATAGTGCCGGTTCTTTTCTTTACAGCCGTTATTTCGGGGAGGCCCTACGAAGAGCTGGTGCCCGGTTTCAACCGTATCAAATCTCATGTGTTTATTCGTAAAATCGTCCGTCCGACCGCCGCGAATCTCGATTTCGCCGCGTACGACCGCAACCCACTCCTTTATGATCCTCCCGCCCGAAAGCCGAAGAAAGCCCCCGGGCAGGTGGCAATTGAGGGCCTGACCTTTGTCGGCGCCCTGAAAAAACCGGTCCTGCACCTGGGTGCGACACCCCTCTCGGATGCGGAAAAACAGCAGCCGCTGGCGTGGAAACCGTTTATCAAGCACGCCTGGGAGGCGGTCAAGGATGACAAGCTGCAGTATCTGGCAAGCCGCATCAACAGTTACAAATGGGCCGATCCCCTGGTGTTCCAACCGTATCAGGAAGTGACCACCGCCTATATCCATTATAATGAAGCGGACGTCGAACTCTGGGTCAAGGTCGAATTTGCGCCGTGGGTCACTTTTATCGATGAGATAACCGATGAGGACCACGACGGCTGCCGTGAAATGTATGGAAAATTGAATACCGAACAGGTCAACCCCGATTCGCTCGCGAAAATCGTCGCCTGGGCCAGACACGACTATACCGCCAAACTCCTTTCCGCACCTGAGATGACCGACTGGGTGACAGATCTTGCATCGTACTGGTATCCGACAAGGAACACCGACCTGCTCGTACTTGCTGACGACGGAGTATGGCCCGACGCGAGGACCGGCAGAAAAGCCCTGCGTGAACTCGACGGGGTAACGGTCTCCCGGCCGCTCGCCGTTATTGAAGGGAAGCCGGTCTCTCCCGACAATCCGATGTATAACGTTTTCGTCGTTGACGCAAAAACGGCCGATGCGGCGCACAAAAAGGATGAAGGCGATCATGCAGCGGGGGTGACTCATGAAACGATAGCGGATGTCGTTCTCTCCGATAATTTCCGCCGGAACAACCGGATCTTTACCGAAGAGATTGCCTGCAACGGATCCTATAAACAATGGGAGGAGGCGAACATTCCCTTCTTCGACGCACTCCGTTCGTGGCTGCTTGGGTTTCCCGCCGAACAGATGGGGCTTGAGGGCAGGGGAGGATGGCTTTTTTTCCGGAAATCAATCGACTATATTCTTGGTGGCGATCTCACGCTCCAGTCTGAACTGACCAACCCGTTGCCGCACGTCATCGAGTTGAAAAATTATCTGGCCGAGTCGGGGGTCGATCTGCTCTTCGTTGCCGTCCCGAACAAGGAAGAGGTCTATTTTGACCGGATCGGCGACTTCGTTCCCGTTCCGGCGGTACCACTGGTAAATCCGTACGGCAGGAAATTCCTCGCCGACCTGCAGCAGGCGGGAGTTGAGGTCGTCGATCTTCTGCCAGCCTTTCTTAAAGCGAAGGTTGAGGATTCTCTGGCGGGAATGGAGGTCTACCAGCGGCAGGATACCCATTGGAGCGGCCGGGGAATGGAAATCGCCGCCGGTCTGGTCGCAGAACGGATCAAGGCATTTTCATGGTATCAACGTTTCACCGATACAGTTTCATACTCTCTGACCGATACGACGGTTTTACGGCTTGGTGATCTTGCCGAGCGGCTTCCACAGGAGCGACAGGCGTACTGCAAGCCTCAATCGCTTCCGCTGCGCAGGGTTATTAATCCCGACAAGACGCCCTATGACGGCAATCACGTTGCCGCTCCGCTCCTTCTTATCGGCGACAGTTTTACCGGCGTGTTCGAACTGGTCGATTGTAAAAGCGCCGGCATCGGATCGCACATCGCCTACCGCACCCGGATTCCGGTTGATATCATTACGAGCTGGGGCGGCGGCCCCATGGTACGGCAGAAAATGCTCCGGATGCGGGGGAAATATCTCGATCGCAAGCAGGTGGTTATCTATCTCATGGTCGCGCGGGATTTGTACCGGTACTCGCAGGGGTGGGAGCCGCTGCGGAGCGCCGAACCATGAACGCCGGTCGAGGCAAACGGCGGAACCGTATGAACCGTTTTACCATCAGCATTTTTGCGCTTGTGATTCTCTGTTCGCCCCCCGGCAGGGTGCTGCATGTTGACAACAAGAAAACCATTCCCTATACCGCTGAAGACGGCAGGCTCAAACAGCGGGTGGTTCGCTCCCTGGTGAAGCACCGGCTCATTACCGCATCGCAGAAGCTCTCCTGTCAGGTGAACATCATGCAGTTGGGGCAGCGCTACATGGTCGAAGTATGGCCCGACGGAATCTCGTCGGAGTGCCGGTTCGGCGTCAAACTGAAGAAACCGATGTTGGTACCGGTCGAGCGGTATATCGATTGCCGGGACAAGGTGAAAACCGGCACGGCCGCCGGCGCGTCTTTAGATTCTCCTGAAAAATAACGGTCAGACATCTGCGATGCCCGATTCTTCCCTATGAAGAGAGAGAGGCTTCGTGACAGTTATTTTCCACGGGAAAACAATTCGTATCATAATGCAACTCCTTTTTAGAAAATTAGGAGTATTTTATTAGTATATATCTGTAGGCTGGTCGGGTGCTTGCAATGGGGTTAGTTCGCTCATGTCTCCTCATTTTCTCCTTTTTATGGCAGTAGCGGTTGTTCTGCAGAGCAGGATCTTTGCTGAAAACCAGGCTGATATTTTTTCCGATTCAGTGGTGGTGACCGACACTTCGTCGAAGGGCGATCAATCGCCGCCTGATTCCTCGGGGAAAATGTACCGGCTTAATCGTATGGTTGTAACATCGCCGAGGATCGTTCGACCGCGGAGGCCGACAGCACAACCGGCAAAGGTTTTTTCATCGGATGAGATGGCCTCAACCGCGGGCGTTGAAGGGGATATCTGCCGATACATAGCGACCCTGCCGTCAACGGTCTCGTCATTGGGAGAAAATTTTGACAATGCGCTTTACGTACGGGGCGGAAGGCCGTCGGAGGTCATCTTTGTCGTTGACGGTATCGAATTGGAAAACATCAATCATTTTTCTCAGGCGAACGGCTCGGGGGGACCGATCGGTTTCATCAACAGCGACTTTGTAAAAGAAGTGGATTATTTTGCCGGAAACGCTCCGGTTTCCTACCCTTCCCGTCTCTCATCGGTGATTGCCATCAACCTGAAAAACGGCTTATTCACGCAGCGACGCCATTCGCTCGGATGCAAGTTGAACGGGGGTATGTTTTCGACCGAGGGACCGTTTTTAAAAGGAAACGGTTCCTATGTACTTGCTTGCCGGTATATCGACTTTTCGTTATTTAAGCGCTTCATCGCCGATCTCGGCATTCCGCGGCTCGGCGATGCCTATTTCAAGGGAATGTATCTCGGCCATAAAGCCGGTGATCTGTCGATAACCGGTCTTTTATCGCACAATACCTTCAATTGGCATTACCCTGTTGTTGAGACCGAGGATGTTTCAGCTCAAGTTCATGGGAACACCATCGAAGAAATTCAGCGTATTGTGCAGGGCGGCTGTGGAATGACGTATCAAGTGCAGCGCGAAACGATGTCGCACCGGGCTGATGTTTCTGTGTCGTTCCGTGACGGTGGCGGTAACGACTCGCTTCACTATTTCACCGACACCTTTTTCGTCTCCCGTTACGCGGGCAATCCGGTTCGTAAAGATAGCGATACCCGGTTCCGAGTCATCCTCACCACGAAATCTGATATTATTTTCGGTGATACCAGGTTTCTGACGTTTGGAATACGGGGCAATTACCAGGATTACCGTTTTCTTACCAATGATAACCGGCGCTATGGATTATACGTCTTTTGTTCCGACACGGGGGCCTTCGTTGTGGATCTCAACAAACCGCCCCGCAAGCGGTTGATGCACCTCGACGGTCTGGAGGCGAGCGGTTACGCCGAGTTGACATCAGAGGCAGATCCGTTTGAGTGGTCAATCGGAATGCGCGCCGATTATTATCAATTGCTGCGGGATGTCGCCCTGTCGCCGCGCCTGGCTATCACCCTGCAGAAGGAAGGTATGGGGTCGCTTATGGCGACGTGCGGCATCGAGCACCAGTTTCCGACGGAAATGCCTTCGCTTTTTTTCTATTTTCTTTCCTGGTTTACGGAAATGTCGGACGATTCCGCCACCGTACAAGCCCGTTCGTATCTGGAACGGCTGGAACCGTTGCGGTGCTATCAGGCGGCAGTCGGTTATGAACGGCAGCTTGCCTCGTGGATGATGTTGAAGGCCGATGCCTACTTCAAATGGTACGACCGTGAATACCACTTCGTTTCTCCGAAAACGCAGGAAGTGTTTTATGTCAATGCCGAACAGGAATTGGCCTTGCGCCCCCAGAACGGTCAACGGCGGGCATTCGGCGTTGAACTGACGCTCAACAGCCCGAAACGCGATGGAATCAACTATTCCATTGGAGGGTCGATCTTCGATGTTAAAAACCGCTACAGTGATGGAAAATGGTACGATGACTGGACCAACGTGCGCTATACGGCATCGTTTTCCCTCGGTATCCGCCTGTTTCATAATCATCTTATTTCGATCGGGGCGCAGGGACACGGCGGCAGGCCGTTTTGTCCGGAGAGTATATTGGTGGACTGCATTGGAAGAAAGGCATCCATGTATGAACCCGGCCAGCAATTTTACTCGCAGCGACTTGACCGTCTATTCTACACGCACCTCCGTTACGGCTTCGAGAAGACCTTTAACCGTTTGTCGGCCGAATTGTTTGTTGAGATTCTGAATTTGTTCAATAGTCAACCAACCCTGGAGTATCGTTTCAACGGCGAGGGATTTGAGCAAGTCAAGCCATTCGGGATATTGCCGATTATCGGGGGCACCATCGAGTGGTAGGGCGGAGCATGGAGGCGGTCAACAGCGACACGAGCCGGTCAACAGGGAAACGATGCCGCACCGAGCTTTCGTTGCATTGAGCCTGTCAAGATGTCGAGATGGGGTGAGGTCGCCGCGACACGACGAAAATGACGTCTCAAATGCAGGGGCACGCCTTTGCGAAGCAACGTTTTATCGCGTGCCCCTCCCCGATCAAAACACCCATTCTGCACAGCCCCGC
>JAFGIW010000169.1 GCA_016929415.1 Chitinispirillaceae bacterium
ATCGGTCAAGGGCAGCGAATGGACTTCGCCGGAAAGAATGGTGTCGAGGACGATTCTTGCCTCATCCTTGGTATCGTCGTCTTCGTATTGATCGGGCGACGGCGGCGCGATCATGCTCATCGACACGGTATAGCGCTGGAGGGAATAGTTGGAGGTGATCCGGTAATAGAGCGTGTCGTCAATTGGAGAGATGCGGGTAATTGAGGTGCTTGTGTAATTTGTCCGGGAAGTGAAAAGTGAATCTTTTGAGGTGTATGCATACACTGAGAGCGCGGACGAGCTGCTGCTCACCGACACGGTATACTGTCCGCCCGCGAGTGCCGGGAATGCCACCCAGTCGGTATCATACAGCGGCATCGAATGGACTTCGCTGGAAACGATGGTGTCGAAGAGAATGCGGGCTGCTTCCTTGGTGTTGTCGTTTTCGTATTCATCGTGCGGCGGCGGCGCAATCCTGCTCATTGAGACCGTGTAACGTTGTACTACCGAAGCGGATGTCACCCGGTAATACAGGGTGTCATTCTTCTTTGCCGTATAGGGGATCGAAGCGCTCGTTGCACTGGTCCGGGAGTAAAAGAGCGAATCACTGGAAGTATACGCATGAACGTTGAGGTAGTTCGAGCTGCTGCTCACCGACACGGTATACTGTCCGCCCGCGAGCACCGGGAATGCGACCCAGTCGGTGTCATTCAAGGTCAGCGAATGGACTTCACCGCTGACAATGGTATCGGGAATGATTCTTGCCTCATCCTTGGTATTGTCAACCTCGAATGAATCGGCGGCCGTCAGTGTTCCGTTGAGCACGCTTAACACCTGAAGCACATACGAACCGGATGTCGAAGAAGTTTTTCCGGTCACACGAATGTAGAACTGACCTCCTGATGCGCTTTTCCACGAAATCATGGCATTCGTGTTGTCGTCGTCGATATCGTCATTTTCTTCAATAGGCGTCGACCCGCTGCTCGAAAACAGGGCTATCTTCGTATCCGTTGCCCCGGTTGTCACAATCGCTATCGAGTCGTCGGCCGCTGCGGTGTACGCCACCCAGTCGGTATCATCGGGCAGCAATATCCGGCTCTGCGAGGTGGTGGTAATTGAGCGGGCCGTTGACCGGGAGGAATCGGGCTCGAACGAATCGTTTTTAAGCTCTCCCCGCACGGAAAGCGTGTAGGCCACCCCGGTCGAACTGCTCGGACGGTAAATCCTGAGGTACATCGTATCGGAAACGGGTGGTGTATAGCTGATGGAGGGTGACGAGCCGGAGGTATTCCTGATGTAGCTGGATGACGTGTTGTCGTACAGATACATATAGAGCGTTGTTGATGATGAGGTGGTTACCTTGAAGAGATACTGTTTCGCGGCGACAACCGGGAACGCCACCCAGTCGGTATCGGAAACTGAATTCTTGACGGTCAGGGTGCGGTCCTGAATGAACGAGTCGACGGGAACGCAGTTCTCTTTCGCCAGCTCTTTCGAATTATCGTCCTCATAGTCGTCGGCAATGTTCGGTTGCAGCAGAACGGTTATGGTGAGCGAATAGCGGAATGCGATGGAATCCGTTGAATATATCTGGATATACACGGTGTCGTCGGCGGAGCTGTTGAGATACAGCGAGGAAGCGGGGCCCTGCAGCTCCATGCCGTCGTTCGACAGCATCGTCGCTTTGAGAAATGAAGTATTTGTAAAGGTCACGTTGTACTGACGTCCTTCAACGACGGGGAGGCACACCCAGTCGGTATCGTTGAAGGTGAGGGTACGTTGCTGTATGAAGCTGTTGCCCGGAACGAGTTCCGCCGAACTCCGGGTATCGTCGTCTTCGAAATCATCGGCCGCGATCAGACTGCCGCTGCTGCTGCTCTGCATGGTCAACTCATACGAACCGGTATCATCCGGGTCGTCGGCGGTCACTTTAAGGAAATAATTTCCGGCCTTTTCGGCATGATGGCTGATCTGGGTCATGGAATCACCGGCGGACGGACTTTCCAGCTCGGTAACGGTATCACGGTCGTACAAGGTCAGTGCAATGGGACACGTGCCTTCGGCGGTCAAAAGGACGGTGTCATCTGCAGCGAGACGACAGATTACCCAATCCACATCCCCTTCGGTAAGCGATCGTTTCTGGGTTGCACCGGCAGTTATCGACCTCGCCGGATTGGGAAGTGAATCCGGTTCAAAGGCATCAGGACCGATTGATGAAACAACCCTCAGTTCATACGAGCCTAAAGTACTGTCATCATGACCGAAAACGGCAATATAGTAGACTCCGTCCGAGGTGGCGTTCAAGGTGACCACGGCATTGATATCACCGGGAGAATCATCGCCGCCGACAACCGGCTCTGAACCCGTGGCGGAATAGACCTCCAGCTTGGTATCGATCTTGCCGTCGGTGATGATTTCATATGATTTTCCCGAGAGCGCTTCAAGCCTGACCCAGTCGGTTTCCCCCATTTTCAAGGTGCGGGACTGGCTGCTGCTGTCGGGGTAGATCAACTTTGCCGTGGACCTGGAATCGTCCGGTTCATATTCGTCGGCGACGATGCCGGTAGCATCGGGGTTGATGTCGGGGTTGGACTCCGGATTGATACAGGTTACAACAAATAAAACTGTGCATACGATTCCCAGAAGTGACATTTTTCGCTTCATTGAGATTTCTCCTTATATGTGGTATCCAAAATAAAAAGTAATTTTCCGTGAGCGGGCGGGTGTAACGTATTTATTTACTTAACACTGTGGATTCTTGGTCTCCCGTGTGCCGCCATGTTGGAAATTATACTTTTATGGGGGCGTTATTGTCCAAAAAAATTAATCTTTAGGCTTTTTCGGAAAAGTGAAGAACCGGTTGGGATTGGGTGGCCGGATTAAATAAGGGAGATAAAATTATGGTAACGGTCATCCCATAAAGATCAGGCGACCCGCTGCACCCTCTCCCGTTATCAGATGATAACCTTTTTATCTCCTATTCGACGCACCTTCATTCATTTCATGCTATATTTTGAATAGGATCGGGAAGAAACATGGTTATCATTTTCGACTATTTAGACTATAAAAAATACCTTGAAGACTACTACCGGGAGAAAAAAGACGCCAACCCGGCCTTCTCATACCAGGCCCTCGCCCAAAAGGCCGGATTTCGCAATAAGGGATTCATCTACAACCTTATCAACGGTAAACGGAGCATTTCCCGGCAGAATTGCGTCAAGGTCTCCCGCGCCCTGGGACACTCCCGTACCGAAGCGGAGTATTTCGAGAACCTCCTCGCATTCAATCATGCAGCAGGGCTGCAGAAGAAAAATTACTTCTTCGAACGGATGAGTCAGATAAAAAAGCGGGGTGCCGGATTTACGAAGGCCCAGCTTATCAGGCAGGATCAGTACGAATTCTACTTACATTGGTACCACAGCGCCGTACGGTCGCTGATCGATATACATGAGTTCAGCGATGATTACCAGTGGCTGGCCCGCATGGTTGCTCCCGCCATCACCGTTAGGCAGGCGAGGCAGTCGGTGGAGTTGCTTGAAAAACTGGGGATGATCGCAAAGGGGAGGAACGGGGTTTATCGTCTTATTGATAAAAGCATCACAACCGGCAGGGAGGTCGTGGGTATCGCCCTCCAGAACCTCCACCTTAACTTCACTGATCTCGCGAAAAAGGCCATCACGGAGATGCCGCGGGAAACGCGGTACATCACCGGGCTCACCCTCGGTATTTCGCGTAAAGCGTATGATCGCATCTGTGAAGAGACACGCCGGTTCCAGCAGGTCATTATGATTGGGAGCCGAAAGATACGGTCCTCGCCATTATCTCGGGAGACGACGCCCTCTTGCCTGACTCGATCGAGCTGAGGTTCAAGGGAGTCCCAGCCCCCGGCGGGCTTACAATCGGTTACGATACGCTGAACGAGGCGGTGCTCCTCACGTGGAATCCGCTTGACACCTCGCTCATCGATGGGTTTAATGTCTACCGGGCGCTGAAAGGGGAAAACTTCAGCCTTATCACGACAACCCCGCTGCCCGAAACGGCAAAGGGTTTTATCAACCACAGCGTGAAGATCGATACTACCTATGAATACCGGGTTGTTGCCCGAAATAAAGCGGGGGAGGAGAGCAGACTCGTCGATATCGAAGCCGACACGGTCGTGACGGTCTCGCGCTCGGAGGTTATTACTACTATCGAATGGGGCACTACCGGCACGATCAACGACACGGCGAGCGTCGGCGACACGGTGGGGATAGTCGTCGGTTATTCAAATCCGACAAGGGTGATCAGGAAGGTCCTGTGGTATATCGGCGAGTATACCGGGGAATTGGCAATCCCTGTCAAAGAAAAAACGGATTCGTCCCTTTCAGGAAACGATACGCTTAACTACCGGTGGGACACTCACGGATCGAAATTAGTTACTGTCAGAATTTTCGACGACGGCGGAGTGGAATGGATGCAACGTTTCCTGATCAAGGTGCTGGACTATGTACAGCCGGTAAAGGCCGGGAGTGAATAATAATAATAATATCCCGCGAAGTCCCGTCCATGTCCCTTATCCCCTTTTTCGTCCCTTTAAGGTATATTTAATAGGAGGACCTTTTTAAGTAGGAATGGAGCATCGATATGGGGCTGAAGGCTTCTGTACCGCGTGACCCCCGGGCACCGGCAGCGGCGGGCAGCAGACATCTACAGGGGGCACGCCCGGGACGGGTTGCAAGCTATCCTTACCAAAGTGGCCGGACAAGGAATCGTACTGTTTCCCTATTTCTTCCCATTTTCCTCGTCTGCATCCCACTCTTCGCCGCGGAGATTCGCCAGGCTGAAAAGATCGATATCGCGAAGGTCTGGGCAGGTCATCCGGTGGACTTTGCGATAAAAACCGCGAAAGATTTCCAGTGTATCGCCTATTACGACACTACACGGCGCATGATGGTTGCCGGCCGTGCGGTCGGTTCAAACTCCTGGACCTATACCGTACTGCCGGCAACAACCGGCTGGGACTCACATAATTACATCGAGCTGGCGATCGACGACTCGGGGTATATCCACGTGAGCGGAAACATGCATAATGCATCGTCGCTTGTCTACTTCCGCTCAAAAAAGCCATGGAGTATCGAATCGTTCTCCACCCCCGGTATGATCGGCACGCAGGAGGGCAGCATCACCTACCCGGTTTTTATCAAAGGCGGGGCGAACCGGCTTATTTTCCAGTACCGCGACGGCGGCAGCGGCAGCGGCACGACCATCTGGAACGGGTATAACGTTATAACGAAAAAATGGACACGTCTCACCAGCCAGGGGCTTCTTGACGGCGAAGGAGAGGTCAATGCCTATCAGACCTCGCCGGTACCCGGGCCCGACGGGTTTTTCCATATCATCTGGATGTGGCGCAATACGCCGGCGGCGAACACCAACCACCACCTCTCCCATATGAAAAGCAGCAACCTGTCGACATGGCAGACCATATCGGGCGCTTCGCTCAAAATGCCGGTGAAGCGGTCGACTTCCGGAGTGGTCGTCGATCCGGTCGAGAGCGGCCACGGGCTGATCAACATGGATTTCTGGATAAGCTGGGACACGCAGCAACGGGCGGTCGTCACCTATCACCGCTACGATAATAACAACGTAAGCCAGATTTTCAATACCCGGTGGGAAGGAAACGCCTGGAAGATCCGCCGGACCAGCAGCTGGACGGGCTTCAAATGGAATCTCGACCGGCAGGGATCGCTGAGCCACGACATCGCGGCTACGCCGCTTGCCGTTGATGAGAGCGGAAACCTCGTGCAGAATTACATTTATCGCAACGGTGAAGTCCGCCGCTGGGTGCTCGACGAAACGACCCTCACACCGGAAAGCGACGGCGTCTATGAGCCTCCCGAGGCCATGGCGGAGTTGTATGAAGTGAATTCGTCGTTTTCCGGCATGCAGGTAAACCGCAAGCAGGACGGGGAATATTACCTGCGGTGGGAAACCATGCCGATCAACCAGGACAGGGAGCGTTCTCCGGGCACCTACCCGTCGTCGAGCGTGCTCAGGCTCTACCGGTTTACCAGTGCAACATCGGCGGGCGGCGACCTTTTTCTGGCCGCGGCCTGCGGCCTCGCTCTTGAAAAGGACCGGCACCGGATCGTCATCAGCCGTCTGCGGGGCGCGTCGGGGTATGCCGACCCCTTCTCGGCGGCGCTTTTTACGATTGACGGCAGGTTCGTTGCCGGGCAGTCCTCCGGCGAGGCGGGCTGCTGCGTCATTCCCCTGCACACCCTGCACAGGGGAATCTATATCATTCAGGCAATTTCCGACCGCCCCGGCGGCGATGAACCGGAGTCACTGCTGACCGAACGGCTGGTTGTTTACTGATGACGGGCCCGGTCGTTACCCTCATCGTTATCGGCGGTTCCGTGCTCGCGGTGTCGTTTTTCTGTTCGCTTCTTTATGCGTGCATACGCAACCTTTCATCCCCCGAAATCAACCGTTTCGCGCCGCACCATCCGCTTGTCTCACGCATACTGCTGCGCTTCCAGGAAAACAGGTATACGCCGCTCGCGACGCTTTCGGTGATCCGGATTCCGGTGCTGATCATCGGAACCGTTCGGGGTTCCTTCGCGCTTTCATCCTTTCCTCCCGGCATCCTGTGGTCATCGGTCGCCGGCTATGCCTATCTGCTGGTCATTCTCGGCATCGTTGTTCCCCGCGCACTCGGAAAGCGTTTCAGGGAACCGCTCGCGTTTATTTTCGCACTCCCCCTCTATTGCATGACCCTGCTGCTTTTTCCCGTCACCTTCCTCATTGCACTCATCGGCCGCATCATCGACCGCCGGCAGCCGTTCAACCCGAAGACCATCGCCGCCGAAATCTCATTTCTCGCCCAGCAAGCGGCGGCCGGCAAGGCCATCAGCAGGAAGCAGGCGCATCTTATCGCGCGGACGGTCGAGCTTTCGACCTTCAGTGCCGCCGACATCATGGTGGGTCGCGCCGACATGCATCCGCTCGCCGACACGCTCTCGCTCGCCGAGGCGTTCATCGAGGCGCACCACCACCACCACACGCGCTTCCCCCTCACCCATGAGGGCGACCTCGACCAGATCATCGGCTATGTCAATTTCAAGGATATCGTCGGCGCGTTGCGCGTCAATCCAGCCGACCCGACGCTTTACGGAATAAAGAGGCCCATCGAATCGGTCATTGCATCGACGCCGCTTCCCGAACTGCTGCAGCTTCTCACGCGCGGTTACCAGCATATCGTTGTCATCAAGGATGCGCAGCAGCGCACGATCGGCATGGTCACCCTCGAGGACCTCATTGAAACGCTTGTCGGCGATCTTGAGGACGAATACGACAAACTGCCCGACTTCATCGTACCGCTCACCGAACGGCGGTTCCGCGCCGGGGGCGGAGTGACGTTCTCGCAGCTGAAAAATAAAATCGAGCCTCAGCTGCCCGATTGGGACCTTACCGTCAACGAGTGGATCAGCGGCCAGACGGAAGGGAAAATCCCCGAACAGTTTTCGACCGCCTACCAGGGGCTTGCCTTTACGGTACGTAAAATAGCCCGCGGAAGGGTGTTCGATGTCGTCATCGAACGAATCAGCCGGTCAGGAAACCCGCCGGTGAAACAGGAGCAGTGAACCGCTGAACACCACGGCGCCGATCGCCCCCATCGCGGCCAGCTCCCGCCAGAGTTCGGCAAGCCCGGATCCTTTCAGAAAAATTTCACGGACCGCGAACATGAAATACTTCACCGGATTGATCATGGTGATCCGTTGCACCCACAGCGGCATGTTTTCGACCGGGATGAAGAAACCGCTGAGCAGAATGAAAAAGATGAGAATAAACCAGATGAGAAAAAGTACCTGCTGCGGGGTGCGCGCAACGGTTGAGGTAAACATGCCGATACCGAGGGATG
Organism: Chitinispirillaceae bacterium; assembly: GCA_016929415.1. Lineage (GTDB taxonomy): Bacteria > Fibrobacterota > Chitinivibrionia > Chitinivibrionales > Chitinispirillaceae > JAFGNB01. Next base: position 7,883 of record JAFGIW010000169.1, read on the forward strand.
AGAGCATGTAAACGCTTCCAAACAGGAAAAAAACGCCGACGTTTCCCCGGAACGGTATGCCGAACCAGAGCGTCGCCAGCACGAGGAAGACGGTCAGCTCGAAAAGACCGATAATGAAATAGGGGACCGTTTTGCCGAAAATCAGATGCGCCGGCAGAAGCGGCGTCACCATGAGCTGTTCGAGCGTTCCCGACTCTTTTTCTTTGACGATCGACAATCCGCTCAGAAGACCGGTCACCATGGTTACCAGAAGCACCACCAGGGCCGGGATCATGAACCAGGTCGACTTGAGGAGTGGGTTGAAGAGAATCGATGGATTGACGGAGAGCGGCATTACTTCCGCGGGGAGGGTGCCCTGTTTTTTCATCTGAAGCATCCTGCAGGCGTTTCCCCACCGCATAACGACGGCGTTGAGATATTCCGACGCCACCATCGATGAATTGGCGTCCTGTCCGTCGATCAGCACCTGCACCTGCGCCCCCCCGGCATCGAGCAGCTGTTTGCTGAAATCGGGGGGAATGATCAGGCCGAGTTTGATTTCCCCTTTGTCGATGCGTTGTCGCAGTTCATTGCCGCTGCGTGAAGAAGCATGCCAGACGAACAGATCGGTATGCCGGAATCCATCGCAGAGCGACCGGCTCTGCGGCGTGTTGCTCAGGTCGCAGCAGGCAATCGGCGTATTGGTGATGACGGTGACGAGCGCATACCCGAGAATAAACAGTTGCAGCAGCACGGGGAATATCATGAGCCGCACCGACAGTTTGTCGTTGCGTATGTGAAGAAATTCTTTCCGCACCATGAGCGCCATGCGGTTCATAGACTCACCTTGAACCTTTTTATCGACAGCAGTATCAGGAGAGCCGCCATGAACGACAGCACCGCAATAGGTTGCCGCAGTTCGAGAAACCCCACCCCCTTGAGCATGACGGCGCGTATGATCTCGAGATACCAGGTTGCCGGAACGATCTTGCTGACGAGCCGGAGAGCGAAGGGGATGCTCGCGAGCGGGAAAATGAAGCCCGAAAGAATGAGCGTCGGAAGCATGGTCACCGGCAGTACGATCATCATCGCCTGCTGCTGATTCGCGGCAACGGTACTGATCAGGAGCCCCAGGGCAAGCGCCACGACGATGTAGAGCAGGGAAATGGTCGCGAGGACGATGATACTTCCAGCGCACTCCACCCCGAAGACGAACTGTCCTACCAGCAGTATGACGGCGCCGTCGCACATCGCCAGCAGACAATAGGGTAATATCTTGCCGAGCACGATTTCGACGGGCCGCAGGGGAGAAACAAGCATCTGTTCGATCGTTCCCGATTCCTTTTCCCGTGTCAGGGTCAATGACGTAAGCATCGCCGAAATCATCAGCAGAATGATTGCCATCAACCCCGGAATGAAAAAGCGTGCGCTTTTCTGTTCGGTATTATAAAGGACTTCGGAGATGACGGTAACCGCCGGCCGCAGAGCGATTCCCGCCGTTTCGGCCGCGATTTTCAAAATCAGGACATCGAGAATATTGCTGATGATGGTCGCCGTATTGGGGTCGCTTCCGTCGATCAGCACCTGCACGGAGGTGGAATTTCCCTTCGCGCCGAAGGCTCCCGAAAAATCGGACGGTAAACGTACGACCGCCTTGACATGACTGCGCTTCATCACTTCGGCCGGATCATTGCTTTCGACAAGCATCTTCCGTACCGCAAAAAACGGCGAAGCGTCGAGTGAGGCCGCGATGCGCGCGGATTGGCGCGAGCCTTGAGGATCGATGATCGCCAGCGGGATATCGGACAAATCCATGGTGAGGGCATACCCGTAAAGGAACATCATGACGACCGGCATCAACAGAACGATCATGAGCGTCTGCCAGTCGCGGACGATGTGGAGGAACTCCTTGGTGACGATCGCCGCCAGCCGCCGGATCATGCGTTGCCCCCCATCGGCCGGCATCCCGATTCCACGACGGCGAGAAACGCCTCGTTCAGGGAGGTGGTGCCGGTTGCTCGACGCAGGTTTTGCGGGGTGTCGAGCTTCGCTATCGTGCCGTCAATCATGATGGAAATCCGGTGGCAGTACTCCGCCTCATCCATGTGGTGCGTCGTGACGAGCACCGTCTTCCCGTTGCGCGCAAGGAGGAGGATGAGGTCCCAGAAGGCTTTCCGGCTCACCGGATCGACCGAGCCGGTCGGTTCGTCGAGAAAGAGGATGTCCGGTTCGTGCAGATCGGCGCAGGCGAGGGCGCAGCGCTGCCGCCACCCCTGCGGAAGCGTACCGGTGGTGCGGTCAAGCAGGCTTCCCATGGAAAGCAGCGAAGTCATCACATCGATCCGCTTATTGAGTCTCCGGCGGTCAAGACCGTAGATCGATCCGTACAGCGCCATGTTCTGCCGCACCGTCAGGTCAAGGTAGAGACTGAATTTCTGTGACATGTAGCCGATATGCCTGCGCACCTGGAATGCCTCCTTCGTGATGTCGAATCCGGCGACTTTTCCCTCTCCGCCGCTCGGCGCGAGCAGTCCGCAGAGCATCCGGATGGCCGTGGTTTTGCCCGCGCCGTTCGCGCCGAGAAAGCCGAATATTTCGCCCTTCGAAACGGTAAAGGAGATCCGGTTGACCGCGCGGTAGCTGCCGAAATCTTTTGTCAGGTTACGGACTTCAATGCTCCACATCATTCCTCCCTGCCATCGGCGGTGCGGCGGCGACCGTTGCGATTTCACGGAAAAAGAGGTCTTCCATTCCCGGCGTGCACGGTTCGATGCGGCCGGCCCCGGGAACGATCTTTCCGACCCGTTCCAGCAGCAGTGACGGATCGGCGGCGCGCTTGTCGCAAACGACATGCAGCGCACCGCCGGAAGCGTAGATGCTCTCAATGCCTTCGGGAAGCGTTACCGATGCCGGACAGTACAGCATTTCATCTTCTTTACTTCCCGTCACGCGGAAAATGGCCGCCGGAAAGGCATCGATCAGCGCCGCGGGCGCACCCCGGCTGAGGATATTCCCCTGATGCATGAAAATGAGATCATCGCACCAGGTCGCCTCATCCATGTACGGTGTCGCGATCAGAACCGCGATCCCCTCGTTGCGCAGTCCGGCGAGGATCTCCCAGAATTCCCTGCGGGAAACCGGATCCACGCCGGTGGTCGGTTCGTCGAGCAGCAACACCTGCGGTGTATGAATAAGTGCGCAGCAGAGTGCGAGCTTCTGTTTCATCCCGCCGGAGAGCTTTGCAGCCGGGCGGTGTATGAACGGGGCGAGATGCGAAAAAGCGAGCAGTTTTTTTACGCGCTGTCTGCGCTCCGCGCCCGTGACGCCGAAGATGTCGGCGAAAAAATGAAGGTTCTCGGCGACGCTCATATCACCGTAAAGCGAAAAATGCTGCGGCATGAATCCGATATGCGAACGGATGAACTTCAGGTCGGTCCGGATTGAACCGCCCAGGATAACGGCGTCGCCCGCATCGGGGGGAATGAGCGTCGTGAGCATCCGCAGAAGGGTGCTTTTTCCCGCACCGTCGGCGCCAACCAGGCCGAACAGGCAACTCTTTTCCATTGTAAATGAGAGATCGTTGACCGCGCAGGTCGCTTCATAGCGCTTCCGGAGTTTTTCCACCGCGATGACCGCGCTCATGGCAACTTCCAGACCTCCACCGGAAGGCCGCGCTTGAGCGTTCCCGATGGATTGGCGGCAATGCAGCGGACCCGGAAGACAAGTTCATTCCTGCCGGGCCGGGTCTGAATATTTTTAGGAGAAAATTCCGCTTCCTCGCCGATCCAGCTGATCGTCGCGGGGAGGTATTTCCCGACGATCGCGCCGGCGCTGTCCCAGTCGATACGGATACGTACGGTCTGTCCATAGGCGAGCGATGAAAGTACCGGCTGGGGAACGAAAAAATCAGCCGTCACCGTGTCGAACACACCGACTTCGGCAATCGGACTTCCCGGACCGACCACTTCGCCGCTGTTGCGGAACAGGGTGAGAACGATGCCGGTCACCGGAGACGTTATGAAGCAGCGGTGGACCTGATATTCTATTGTCCTGCCTTTGACACGCAGGGTCTTCTCTTTTTCCGCCAGCGGCTTCAAAGCGCTACGGGCGGCTTCGAGTTTTGCCCTGGCGACCTGAAGCTGCGTCGAGAGGTTGTCGCGCCGCTGGGTTGTCGCCGATCCCTTGGCGGCGAGGGCATCGATGCGTGAGAATTCCCGTTCCCGTCCGGTGACCTCAACGGAAAAAGCCTCTATTTCGGCTTTTTTTGCGGCAAAGGTCGCCTTGATCTCACTGATCCCCGCCGCAAGTTCATCCCGCTGGAACTGCAGCGGCACCGTATCGACAACCGCCAAGAGTTCCCCGGCCGTGACCTTTTTTCCCTCCTCAATGTAAACAGCGGCAAGCGGTCCCTGCACGGTGCTCGCGACCATGAAGGTTTTTGTTTCAACGACCGCCGAACCGAGGAAATCCCTGTCGGGAGCCCGTTCGCATCCAGAAAACAGCATGATCCCGGTCAGGGCGGTGAGGAGATGCGTTGTTAATCGTCGATGCATCATACGGTATCCTTTCAAAATCCTGCCGGTAAAGGTCGGTTAATACTCCAGCTTCACTCCCGCGGCGAAGCACGCCCTGATCGCCGCTGTTTTCCCGGCGGTTTTCAGTTGTTGTTCAACGAGTTCCGCCTGCGTCGCGCCGACGAGTGCGTTAAAAAAATCGGCCTGCGTCGCCGTTCCGGCCTCAACGCAGTTTTCAAGGTCCATGGCGAGTGCATGTGCGGCGTCGCGCGCTTCGCGTGCGGCACGCAGGCGTTGCGCCGTCTGTTCCATCTGCCGCACTGCCAGGTCCATCGTTTTTTGAAACTCGCGCCGCCGGCGTTGCCGTTCAAGGTCGATTAGTTCCAGCCGGTACTGCAGCTGCTGCTCCTGCGCCCTCCCTTTCATGCCGTCGAACAGGTTCCAGTTGAGCTGCAGCCCGGCAAGACCATACCCCATGAATTCATCGGCTCCCATTGCCAGCCCGGGATTGGCGTAACGGACTCCGGCAAGGCCGAAAAGGGTGGGGTAATGGCGGTTGTGGAGGGTTTTCCTCATCAACCCGATCTGCAGCATGCTGCGGGAAAGTGCAGTCAGTTCAGGCCGGGTCGTATCAATCATGAGCTTTGACGGGAGCGCCGTAAAAATTGCCGACAGGTCGGTTGTATCGGGAACGATGGTGCTGTCGTCGCTGCCGATAAACGACATGATCTCGCATCGCAGGCTGTCGGTTTTCTGCTTCGCACCGGCCAGATCGACATCGGCAAGCTTCCTGCGTGCCTGCACCTCAAGCATCCGCGACCTGATGACCGTCCCTGCTTCATACTGCGCTTCGATCTGCCGGCAGAATACCGCAAGCTGCGTACAGAGCATATCCCGCGAGTCAACTTCACGGAACGAGAGATCCCACTGGAGGTACAGGAGACCGAGCGCGAGCGACAACCGGTTGAGTGTTGCATCGTGCATCGCCCGTCGTGCCGCCGCCTGCTCCCTCCTGCCGGCCACGGCGTTTTTCCGGGCGAAACCGGTAAAGAGCGGATAGGTAAGATCGATACCCAGTTCGGTGCGATGGTTGGTGCCGATCGTACGGTCTATCGATATGCCCTCGGTTCCCGGGACAGACGGCGTCATTTCAAACGTAATGCGACTCCGCTCGCTCAGCCACTGATATGATGCCTTTGCATCGAGCGACGGCAGCCACGCTGACCGCGATTCCGCAACTTCCGCTTCCGCCTTGTGGAACTCGACGAGCGACGAGCGGATGTCCTCATTATGCTGCATTAGCAGCTGCTGTGCGTCATGCAGCGACAGGGATGCGGCGGACGCGGCGACAACGGCAGTCAGAAGGTATCCAAGGCGGTATATTTTCATACCTATCCCTTGTCGCTTAAGGGGTCTGCGGCGATCCCGTGCATTGCCATGTCGAGAATCGTTTCAATGCGCATATCGAAAAATGCTGCATCGAATTCGATCCCGAGAGGCATTTGTTTATTGATTTCAATGACGATCGGTCTGGCTATGAACGTGAAGATGCACATGCCGAGTATATTAAGCATCAGGTGCAGGGGTGAAATCCGCTTGATCCTTCCCGATTCCATTCCGGCAGACAGTCGCCGGTTGATTTCGATGGGGATATTTTTTAACATGGGGGCAACCGATTCGATCAATTCCGACAGATTTGTTCCGCCGTCGGCCATTTCGCGCAGCATGAAACGGGGGAAATCGGGATTGCTCCGCAGGGTTCTGATATACACCGCAATGAATCGATGGAGAAGCGTCCGGATATCATCGCCGGGATTCATGGTTACCAGTTGTTCATCGATCGCATTACGCATTGTCTGTACGATTTCCTGCAGTACCGCCTGATACAGACGTTCTTTTGAGCGGAAATAGTAGTGCAGCAGCGCTTTATTGACCCCGCACCGGTCTGCAATGGCCTGCATCCGCGCTCCGCCAAGACCGTGCTCAATAAACTCCTGACGTGCACCGGCAAGAATCCGGGATTCCGGCGTTTCGGTTTTTACCATACGGTTTTACCAAATAGTTTAACTGCCTGGTCAAATATAGCTGATTTCAATAAAAATAGTCAATCCCCGTCTCGCCATTCTTTCTTTATTCTTGCAATCACCCATCAGGAAGCCTATTTTTAATTCGTTACGACCGCCCCGGCGGGGACGGGGTGATCCGCGGGAGTCGGATGGTTAATTTATAGTTGTGAGAAACCTTTCCACGATCAATCTGTTTACTATCAGAATTGTGGCATTTACTACCCGGTGTTGAGCCATGGCGTATCTTGAAATAAAGGAAGGACCCCTTAAAGGGACCCACTTTGCCATTTCGGGGAAGGTGACCGTCGGTCGCAACGTAACCAACCTGCTCCATATCAATGATGCCAGCGTGAGCCGGCAGCATGCGGAAATCTGGCACAGGGAAAA
>JAFGIW010000170.1 GCA_016929415.1 Chitinispirillaceae bacterium
CGCGCCTGCAGGAACAGCTTCCTGAATTCATCGTCGAAGAAATGGCGGTTGTACGCTTTTGTCAAGTCGTCGATGAGCGCCCGGCTCGCGGTGTCGACATACTCATGCGCATCGACGATTTTCGGACTGGTGACCTTCTTCTTGATATTGGTATAATAGTCGAGCGTCGCCACGTGGATGCCCACGTTGCGGCCCAGCCGTTCGCTGAGCAGGTACTTGTGTTTGAGAATGTCGCGCCAGTCGCGCTGCGCCTCCTCCTCGGGAAGTCTGATTTGTATAATGGCGAAAATGAGATCGCGGTAATAGGTGCCCGGTTTCTTTCCGATCGAATCGAGGAGGTGCTCATAATCCTGAATATGCTCGACGATGTCACCGCTTACCCGTTCGATCAAACGGCGGTTGGTGAGATTTTTAAGATTATCAATATCGGAAATATTGAGATTGGTATCCTCAATATCGCTCAATTGAGCTTCATTCGGTTCAAATTGTTCCATATAATTACTGCCTGATTACTATATTCTGTCGGCGAAGAACATTTCTGCAACAATATATATGAAAAAAATACGATCTATAAAATAAATGTGGTTAATGAAGTGAAAATAGTTTGTGAAAACCATTTTTTTTAAAATATTCTTGCATTCATCATAAAAATGTTTTATAATTACTGTAATGAATACAGCGTTACTTAATAAAGTTGTACCGCGAATAGGCCGGATTTTACGGATCTACCGGGAAAAAACCAGGAAAAATCAGGGTGATATCGCAGAAAAGGCGGGAATTTCGGTCAGCATGCTCAGTCAGATCGAGCGGGGGATTGTTTCCCCGTCGATAGATACCCTGATGGCCGTCTGCGGGGTGTTGGACATCGACCCGTCGGAGCTTTTCAAGAAAATCGCCTCCGATACTCCGGTGCGGCTCCATCGTCGCGGGGAACGGTTGCAAAACGAGATCGACGGCGTCAGGTATGAGCAGCTCATGACCAGCATGCATCCGTCATATCAGGCGGAACTCTTTCTCCTTGAAGTCGAACCGGGGAAGAGCACCACCTTCCGCGGCGGCGGACATGAGGGGGTGGAGATGGGATACGTGGCGGCAGGCGAGGCAATGTTGACGATAGATTCGGTCGAGTACCCTATCGGCGAAGGCGACAGCGTCTACTTCAACGCACACCTGCCGCATCAACTGTCGAACCGGGGCAGCCGGACCTTCAGGGCAATATGGAGCATTTCGCCGCCGCATGTCGATTTTCTGGGAACGGGTGAAACTGCTTAAAAATGATCGATATATACCGTTGTATCTGACATAAGCGAAAGGAACCGTATGGGAAAGACAATCACCGAAAAAATATTCGAAGCGCATCTGCGCGACGTGCCGTTCGCGGGAACGAACGTCCTCTCGATTGATGTCGTCATGTGCCATGAGATCACCACGCCGGTTGCCATTGTCGATCTGCAGCGGCGCGGGAAGGACCGGGTGTTCGATCCGTTAAAGATCAAGGCGGTCATCGACCATGTGACGCCGGCGAAGGATTCGCAGAGCGCCATGCAGGCGAAGGTGATGCGCGCGTGGGCCGGCCGGCACAGGCTTCCCGATTTCTTTGACGTGGGCCGCAACGGCGTCTGTCATGCCCTGTTCCCGGAAAAAGGTTTTATCCGGCCCGGCTACACCGTCATCATGGGCGACAGCCACACCTGTACGCATGGCGCATTCGGCGCATTCGCCGCCGGGGTGGGCACGACCGATCTCGAGGTCGGCATCCTCAAAGGGGTATGCGCCTTTCGCCGGCCCGGGAGCGTACGCGTCAACCTCAACGGCAACATGCGGCGCGGCGTCTATGCGAAGGACGCCATCCTGACGGTCATCAACACACTCACGGTCAACGGCGCGACCGACCAGGTGATCGAGTTCCGCGGCGATGCGGTCGACGCCATGTCGATGGAGGAGCGCATGACCCTCTGCAACATGGCCGTCGAAGCGGGCGGCACCTGCGGCGTCTGTATGCCCGACGCGGTCACGGCCGGTTATCTCTGGCCCTTCATCGCCGGCGCCTACCCGTCAAAAAAGGCTGCGGTGGATGATTTCAACAAGTGGCACTCCGATCCCGACGCAGTTTACGCTAGAACCGTCGATATCGAGGTGAGCGCCATGGAGCCGTCGGCCACCTTCGGGTACAAGCCCGACCAGGTCAGGCCGGTCAGGGAGATGCCTGATATCAAAATCGACCAGGTGTACATCGGCAGTTGCACAAACGGCCGGATAAGCGATCTGCGCGCCGCCGCGGAAATTGTCAAAGGGACGAAACTCGCATCCGGCGTCAGAGGCATCGTGGTGCCGGCAACGCCGCTTGTCTACAGACAGGCGATGGACGAGGGGCTGCTCGCGGTTTTCATGGAGGCCGGCTACTGCATCGCCAACCCCACCTGCGGGGCGTGTCTGGGCATGTCGACCGGCGTTCTTGCTGAAGGTGAAGTATGCGCCTCCACCACCAACCGCAACTTCAACGGCCGCATGGGCAGAGGCGGCATGGTGCACCTGATGAGCCCGGCAACGGCGGCCGCAAGCGGCATCCGCGGAAAACTGACCGATCCGCGGGAGGTGATGAGGTAGCGGGGATGTAAAAGGGCGATGCGGTCGATGGCAATGAAGCATTCCACCCCCATCCCGGCGTGCAGGATAGGGGCGAAACGGCAAAGAAATAATGTAATGAAAGGAAAGGAATATGAAAACATTCGGCGGACCGGTGCTGTTTCTCGACCGGTCGGATATCAATACCGATGAAATCATCCCGGCGAAGTATCTCACCGAGATGGATAAAGAGGCGCTTGGGCCCCATCTGCTCGAAGATCTGAAACTGGAGGGTTTCTCCGTCAACGGCTCCTGGCGCGGCAGTGCGCGTGTGGTGGTGACCCGTGCCAATTTCGGCTGCGGATCATCCCGCGAGCACGCCCCCTGGGCGCTCGAAGTGAATTCGATCACCTGCGTTATTGCCGAAGGTTATGCCCGGATCTTCCGGCAGAACATGTTTAACGGCGGCATGCTCGCCGTCGAACTTGCGAAGACCGCGATCGACGAGCTGTTTGCTATCGCAAAAAACGGCGCAGTAAGCTGCTCTATCGACCTCGACGCAAAGACGTTTGCCTTTTCCTGGGATGGCGGATCGAAGGCCGTTCCATTCACCCTCGCGGAGTTCGACGAGGCGCTCGTACGCGCCGGAGGCTGGGTCGAGTTTGCCGATGTGAAGTACTGACATCACGGCGTGATTGACCGATAGCCGTTCTACGGGTGCGGTACGGACGGAGGGGTACGGTACTCATCCGGGCACAGGTCCGTATAATCGGCATAGTATTTCTTTCGTCCTCGCTCTTCGCTCCGGCGGTAACACGCTGCAGCATACCGGCGCAACGGCGGCGAATGTGTTCAGGTTCTCAACGGAACAGATAGGCGAACCATACCCGTTTGTCGATACGCTGCATTGAGCCTGTCGAAATGTCAAAACAGTCTGCCGTCGATCAGTGTCTGTTTCCCCTCCGGTAAATCCCCCTTGCCTGCCGGCCGGGCATAAAACTATACTCTGAATCACCATACTACCGAAAGAAGCGCATGCTTTCTCAAAAGAATCATTTGTTATTTAAGGTACCGTTGTCTCTGCTGTTCCTCATGACCGTTGCCGAAATCATACGACCGGCATCGGGTCAAACCTATATTCTCCCGAACAACCAGAATATCCGCTACTGGGGCAGAGTCGATATGCGGAAACAGCGCCGCGTGCGGTTCGACTGGCCCGGTATCGGTATTGAAGCCTGTTTTGAGGGAACATCGTGCGCCCTGGAACTCGAAGGCAGCTCTGAATTCTACAATGTGTTTATTGACGGTGTGTTCACCCGTCGTTTCAAGGCCGACTCCCTGCTGCGGCGATACAAACTTGCATCAGGGCTTGCCGATACCATTCATCATCTGATGGTGACGAAACGGTATGAAACCAGTAAGCGTATCACCGAATGTGCCGGACTGTATATTGATGATCATAAACATCTGCAGCCGCTTCCCCCACCGCCGCGCTACCGTATCGAATACATCGGTTCCTCGACCCTTATCGGATACGGCAACGAGGCGAGTATGATACGATGTGATTCGGTCGCCGAATTGACCAACTGCTACCTTTCCTATGGGCCGGTCGCCGCCCGTCTTCTTGATGCAGAGTATTTGATGTGCGCAATTACCAGTCGCGGCCTCGTCCGCAATTACCGTTCCCCTTTCATATCCTCTTTCAGACCGTTTCCGGCATATTATCACCGCACACTCTGGACTGATCCTGAAAGTCCTGTCTGGGATCACAAAGGCCGTGAACCGGATGTCATTGTCGTTTCGCTCGGCACCAATGATTTTTCGACGCATCCCCATCCTACCAGAGAACTCTTTCTAAACCGCTACTATGCATTTGTCAGAGAAGTCTACGCGGTTTCTCCGGATGCCCACTTAGTCTGCCTTGCCTCAAGCAGGGAACCTTTTCGCTCTTACGTGAAGGATTTCGTCAGGAGGGAAATCGGAGAAGGGAACCGGAATATCAGCTTTTTTACGTACGACAGGGTCCCCGACTGGGAACACGGGTGCAACTGGCACCCGAATGTCAAAGCGCATCAAAGGATCGCCGAAAAGCTGGCGGCGTTTATCAGACCGATTCTTGAGAAAAAAACAGGGATGCGTCATCCGTAGCTCCAACCGTAAAATAGTGAGACATGCTCTTTCTCTTCCCTGCCCTGAAGCTTCTGAGTGAAACCGGTAAGGTCATCCCTGATTTTGGGTGATGTTGATGGAATTATTGGTTCCACGAAACACCGTAGCGTATCTTAAGGACATGAGAAAATCCGGACGGCATGGCATTTTCTATCCGGACCAACACTAATCGCTCCGTCTGACCATCGGTTTATTGATGACGGCTGCGACCCGGGTTTAACCGGGTCGCTACGGGTGAAAACATGAACGTACTCCACACTTCCGACTGGCATCTCGGCCGAACGCTGTACGGTCAGAAACGGCATGAGGAATTCAGGCGTTTTCTCGACTGGATGATCGAAACCATCGTGCAGCGGCAGGTCGATCTGCTCCTTATCGCGGGTGATGTGTTCGACAGCAGCACTCCCGGTATCGGCGCACAGGAACTTTATTACAAGTTCCTCGGTCGCGTCGCGGGGTCACCATGCCGGCATGTGGTGGTCATCGCCGGGAACCATGATTCACCGACATTTCTGAATGCTCCCCGGGAGCTTCTCCGGGCGCTCAACGTGCATGTCGTCGGCGCCGCCACCGGGAAATTCGAGGATGAGGTGTTTCTTCTCAAAAAGAAGGATGGTACTCCCGAAGCGATCGTTTGCGCGGTGCCCTATCTGCGGGACCGGGATCTACGGGTGTCGGAAGAGGGAGAAACCATGGAGGAGAAAAACCGTAAACTGCTCGATGGGGTTCGAGACCACTATGCCGGAGTGGTTGATTGTGCGCAGCGGATGCGCGAAGCGACGGGCAAAGAGATCCCCCTTATCGCCACGGGACACCTCTTTACCGCCGGTGGAACCACCGTTGGCGACGACGGCGTACGCGAGCTGTATGTCGGCACGCTGGCCCGTGTCCCGGAGTCACTCTTTCCAGGGTCGATCGACTACCTTGCGCTCGGGCACCTTCACGTGCCCCAGAAAGTTGACGAATCGGAAACAAGGCGGTTCGGCGGTTCACCGCTGCCCATGGGATTCGGGGAGGCGCATCAGCGCAAGAGCGTCTGCCTGATACATTTCGCCGACCGGGAGGCGAAGGTGGAACTTGTTGAAGTACCCGTATTTCAGAGGCTTGAACGCGTTAAAGGAAACTGGGATGCGATTGCGGCACGGATAGCCGCACTGGCGTCATCTTCCGCCGCCATCTGGCTGGAAGTCGTTTATGAAGGGAACGAACTGGTCGGTGATCTGCGCGAGCGCCTGGAAAAAGCGGTGTCGGGTACCGGTCTGACCATTCTCCGTGTAAAAAATAACCGTCTTACCGAACAGCTTCTCACTCAGCAATCCGTCGATGAAACGCTCGATGACCTTAGTGTCGAGGATATATTCGACCGCTGTCTTTCGGCATGCGAGGTCGACGAAGCGCAGCGGCCGCAGTTGCGCGGGACCTTTCAAGAGATACTTCGCACCCTTGAACGGGAAGATGCGCATGAGTAAACGAAACGACAGACGATGAAAATAGTGAAGGTCCGTTTCAAGAACCTCAATTCGCTTGCCGGAGAATGGGAAATCGACCTCATCGGTTCAGCGTATGTTTCCGAGGGCATCTTCGCAATCACCGGCCCCACCGGCTCCGGAAAGACCACCGTTCTCGACGCGATCTGCCTCGCCCTGTACGGCGCAACCCCCCGTCTCGACCGGATCACCGAAAGCGCCAATGATATCATGTCGCGGCAGACAGGTGAGTGTTATGCCGAGGTGACCTTCGAAACCACGGCAGGCCGTTTCCGTTGCCGCTGGACGCAGCGCCGTGCGCACAAAAAAGCCGACGGGAAGCTTCAGACCGTCCGTCAGGAAATCGTCGATGCCGATACCGGCAGGATCGTCGAGAATAAACTGCGGGATGTCGCCGGGAAGATCGTCGAGATAACCGGCATGGATTTCGACCGTTTCAGACGTTCGATGCTGCTTGCGCAGGGAGGTTTCGACGCTTTCCTTAAAGCAACTCCCGACGAACGTGCCCCGATCCTCGAACAGATCACCGGAACGGAAGTTTACAGCAGGATTTCCATGTTTGTACATGAGCGCACAACCGGGGAGCGCAACAAACTCGATGTGCTCAGGGCTGAAATCGACGGAATATGCCTATTGAGCGCGTCCGATAAACAGACCCTGATTGATAGTCTCAAGGAAATTGAATCCCGCGAAAAGGAACTCGGCCTGCAGATCGAAAGAACCGCCCTTGCCATCCGATGGCTTGACGGTATACATGCACTCGAAAACGAGTTGCAGCAGATTTCTCTGCAGAAAGAGGATCTTCATCGGCGCCTCTCATCCTTTTCCACTTCCAATGAAAAGCTCCTTCGCGCCGAGAAAGCCATGGCGTTCTCCATAGAGTACGGTACGCTCACGACGCTGCGTACCGCTCAGGAGAGCGACCGGCATGAGCTGGAAGCGCATGAGAAAGAGCTGCCTGAATGCAGCCGCGCGGTGGCGCAGGCCGGGGAGGCCTACGAACAGGCCGGTGCTGACCTCATCATGAAAAAGAACCTTCGGGCTGATGAGTTGAAAAAGATTAAAGAGGTGCGCACGAAGGACCATACTATCGTCGATCTCGAAAGGCAGATCAATGAGGAGACCGAGGCGGCTGATAAGCTTATGGGAGAATCGTCGGCCCTCGAATCCCGGCATGAGGAGAACCGGCGCGACCTGGAGAAAAAACAGACCGAACTTGACGCGGTACAGGCATACCTTCGTAAGAACGCCGTCGACGAGAGCCTTGTAAAAGAACTTGCCGGTTTGAAGAGCCGGTTCGAAGGGCTGAAAAAACTTGATGACCGTCGTTCCGCGATAGAAAAGGAAATCGCATCGGCGGCCGGGCAGATGGAGGAAGCGACCCGCCTCTGTTCAGAACTGGCCGGGAAACTCGAAACCGTCCGGAACATGCAGGAGAAATTGCGCATTGATTATGAAAAGAAGCAGGCTGAACTCGACGACCTGCTGCAGGGCCGCCCGCTGACGGAGTATCAGGATGAACGTCTCGCCCTCACCGCAAAGCTGCAGCTTGTCGATAAAGCCATTGAGGCGGCCGGTACGCTGGAAACGTCACGACGAAAACTCGGCGAATCAAATATAACGCGCGACACGCTGCAGGCAACATGTCGGGATCTCTCGGACCGGCTCGTCGCAGCGGAGGAAAAAAGGGTTGCGCTCGAACGGGAAATCGATCTTCTCGAGCGGCAACGGTCCCTGCTCGATACCGTCGCCGGTTTCTCCGAAGCCCGGGGACGTCTGCGCGACGGCGAGCCGTGCCCGCTGTGCGGTGCAACCGACCATCCATTTGCGAAAGGAAATATACCTGCCCATGATCGGACCACGGGGAAACTCGACCTCAGGCGTGAAGAACTCAGGAAGGTAGCGGAGGCGGTGTATGATTTGAAATACAGGCTGGCGACAAACGGCAAAGATCTCGAACGGACCGTCAGTGACATTGATGCGGAAAAAGAACTACTGTCCGCCACTAATGCCCGGCTGGGGGAGAACTGCATTGAACTCTCCCTTCCAAGCGACAATCGCGATATTGGTGAATTGCTGCTCCGTCTTCGGGACGAAAACAGCGAGGCGCTGGGAAAAAATACGCGACTCGTGCAGCCCTCCACCGCGATCACCCGGGAGAAAGAGGACCTGCACATTGCTTATGAAAAGGCACGGAGTGCTGTAGAAACGTCAGAACGGGAATCCCTGAATGCCGGTTACCGGAAAGACCTCGCGCAGCACCAACTGGACAATAAAACAGCCGAATCCCGGTCGCTGTCCGAACAACTGGAGTCGGAGTTGCAGGTATTGCGGCGGGACCTCGTCGCTTACGGATATGACTCTTTTACTGTCGATGCTTCGGTCGAGGCGCTGGATCGATTTACCGCCCGGACCGACCAATGGTCATCCCGCCAGGCGCAAAAAACAGCCCTCGATAAAAGCATCTCCAATTCGAAAATCCGGCAGAAGAACTTCGATGACCGGATTCGGAGTATGAAGGCCGATAGTGACGAAAAAAAGAACCGGCTCGGAAACCTGAACGGGAAGCTCCGTCTGCTGCGGGAAGAGCGACGCAGCCTCTACGACGGCCGCGATTGCGACGCCGAGGAACAACGTCTCACTACAGAGGTCGAAGCGGCTGAAAAACGCCTTGAAGAAACGCGGCGGACATTGACCGAGGCAAAGGACCGGGCGACCGCACTCGACAGCCGGATCGCCCTTCTGACGGCCGCCATCTCCCGTCGTACGGAGGAGCTGAGAACCACGGAATCAACTTTCCTTTCACGCCTTACCGGCGCCGGTTTCTCAGGCGAATCCGATTACCGCTCGGCATGTCTGCCGGAGGACGAATTCAAGGCCTTGACGGCACAGTCCCGCGCCATTGCCGATGAAAATACCAGACTTGACGAGAAAGAGAAGGACCGCAGTGACGCGTTGCGCCGTGAACGGGAAAAACGAATCACCGAACTATCGCGCGAAGAGCTTTCCCATACACTATCGGCGCTTACCGGCAACCACAACGAACTGCAGCAGCGAATCGGCGGCAAAAAGCAGCAGCTTGCCGACAACGCCAACCTGCAAAATCGGTATCAGTCAAAAATACAGTTCATTACCCTCCAGGAACAGGAGCGCTCACGGTGGGACGCATTACATCAGCTTATCGGGTCGGCGGACGGAAAGAAGTTCCGGAATTTCGCCCAAGGCATTACGTTTGACCTGATGATCCGTCATGCGAACAATCAACTGCAGAAAATGACCGACCGCTATCTGCTCCTGCGCAACAGAGAGCAGCCGCTCTCCATCGACGTCATCGACCATTACCAGGCGGGCGAGATCCGGCCCACGAAAAACCTCTCGGGCGGAGAGAGTTTTATCGTCAGCCTGGCGCTCGCGCTCGGGCTCTCCCGGATGTCGAGCAGAAAGGTCCGCGTCGATTCGCTGTTCCTTGACGAAGGATTCGGTTCGCTCGACGAGGACACCCTTCAGACAGCGCTCGAGACGCTTGCCGGCCTGCACCAGGAGGGAAAGCTCATCGGCGTCATTTCCCATATCGGTGCACTCAACGACCGTATCCCCACACAGATCAGGATCACTCCGCAAACGGGCGGAAGGAGCAGCATCAGCGGACCGGGATGCAGGAGGGTCGGGGGGAAGGACGATCAGGGGTGATAGAAGGGGGGTCATCGCGTTCCCGCCGGATGTTCCTCTTTGACGCATTGATATCGCTGCCGGGAGGCAGATCGTCGTTATCATTCAGTCACCCCCTAAAAAAAGCAATACCACCGTCGCGCCGGCAACTGCTCCCGCGGTGAACAGTGCGACGCCCACACCCCTTTTTCTCCCGGGCGCCGGTAAAGAAATTTCATGCAGCACCCGCCCACCGGCATTGAACAGGTACACGGCATCGACCGCATACGAAACGGCATACTCCAGAAGCTGCCTGCGGGTGTCAATGGATGCCGGGTCGATCGCCTTTTCCCCGGTCTTGACTTCAACGACATATTTTCTCCCCCGTTTTTCCGCAATGAAATCCGCACGGATATCGTATTCACGCGTTTCCCCGTCAACCAGCATCCGCATCCGCCGCTGCGCCTGTTGTTCGATGATCCGGTAACCGTGTTTTCGAAGGAACGCTTCAGCATCAGCTTCTCCCTCCGCGGCACGGCTGAAACGGCGTTTAATTGTCATGCGGCGAAACATTCGGGAAAAGAAGCGATAGAGCAGCAGGCCGCCTGTGAAAGATGCGGCGGCAACAACAATGAGAAGCCGTGTTCTGTCCATACGATACCTCTTTCGACGCCGTATCGGTGGTGCCGCCCCCCTCAACCATGCCGGGGGCAATCGGCAACGATTACGTGATGAATAACGGATCGGGTTTCGCCGCAATGCCGGCCGGCTGGCGCACCCCGACGAGCCAGATCCTGTACCTTGAAGCGGGTGACATGACCTACTGGTGGAGCAGGCAGGAGGAGGTTCCGAACCTTGTCCGCTGTTTCACGATATCAAATTACGGCCCGGACGGCCAGGTGTTCTGGAAAACCGTCTGGCCCGTCGATGCCGGATTGTCGGTGAGGCTGATCAAGGATGGGTAGGGGAAACCGATCAGCATAAAACTTTCTTTTTCCCCATAGTAAAAGCATCCCGTGCCACCGCGTGGAAGGGTGGACGGTCGTCTACCTTCCCCCCACCGCCCCCAGCGCCACCCCGATCGCATGGCGCGCGTCGAATGCTTCTTTGAAAATATTTCCGTCGATGGGCGCGATTTTTTTCAGATCCCACGCGCCGGGAAGGTAGATGACCGTCTTTCCGGTTGCAAGGGCGAAGGCGATTTCGCTCAGCGTGCCGTAGGAGCCTGGGAAGGCGATAATCACATCCGACATGTTGACGACAAGCGTGTTCCGGGCAATCCCCATGCCGGTGGGGAGGGCGATCGAAACGTACGGGTTGGCGGCCTGCTTGTCGGCACCGGGGAGAATGCCGATCACTATGCCGCCGTGTTCCCGTGCCCCTTTGCTGGCCGCCTCCATGATGCCGCCCAGTCCGCCGCAAATGAGTATTGCGCCGCGGTCGGCGATATGGATGCCGAGTTCATAGGCGATGTCGTAGTTGGTCGAGTCGGTTTCATTCGCTCCGACGACACCGATGCAGATGGATTGAGGCATGTTCATTTCTCCTTGCGTTATGAGGAGTCGGAAGTCAGGAGACAGTAGTCAGAAGAAAGACAAGAAGACATCAAATATTCAAGATATTCTGACTCCTTCCCCCCCCCCTACTCCCCCACTATCTTGATCATCACCCTCTTCGGCCGCCTGCCGTCAAATTCGCCATAGAAGATCTGCTCCCAGGGGCCGAAGTCGAGTTTGCCCGCAGTGAAGGCAACCACCACCTCACGGCCCATCACCTGACGTTTGAGATGGGCGTCGCCGTTCTCTTCGGCGCCGTTGTGACGGTAGCGGGAGAGCGGCTCGTGGGGGGCGAGTCCTTCGAGCCAGTCGTCGTAATCGCGCAGAAGCCCCGGCTCGTCGTCGTTGATATAAACGCTGGCGGTAATATGCATTGCGTTGACAAGACAGAGCCCTTCGCGGATGGTGCTCTCCGCGAGCGCCGCCTCGACCTGCGGCGTTATGTTGATATAGTCGCGGCGGTGCGGTGTGGTAAAGCTGAGGATTTTGCGGTATGATTTCATAGGCCCAGCCCTCCGATCCGCAGGGAGAGTTTCGCGGCGAGTTCCGCGGACCCCTTCTTCCCCAGGAGGGCGAACATGTTCTTCTTGTAAGCCTCCACGCCCGGCTGGTCGAAGGGATTGACCCGAAGCATATACCCCGAAAGGGCGATCGCCTTTTCGAAGAAATAGAAGAGCTGCCCTAGCGTACGGGCGCTGCGGTCGTCGACCGAGAGCACCCCCGAGGGGACGCCGCCGTCGATATGTGCGAGAAGCGTTCCCCGATAGGCGTTTTCATTGATCGTTTCGAATGAACTGCCAGCGAGGTAGTTAAGGTTGTCGCTGTCGTCGGTGAATTCCGGAACGGCAAGCGTGTGTCGGGTTTTTCTGAGCACCATGAAGGTTTCGAATACGTTCCGTACCCCCTCCTGCATCCACTGGCCGAGGGAGTGCAGATCGGTGGTGTAGTCGAGCGTGGCGGGAAAGATGCCGGTGTTGTTCTTGCCCTCGCTCTCGCCCGCAAGCTGTTTCCACCATTCGCCGACAAAGTGGAATTGCGGCTGAAAATTGGCAAGCACCTCGGTGGTGTATCCTTTTCTGAAAAGGATGTTCCGGATGGCCGCATAGCGTCCGGCCATATTGTCTTCGACGGTATGCCCCTTGCAGAACGACATAGCGTCGGCGGCGCCGGCGACAAGGTCGGAAATGGAAATGCCCGCGACCGCGACCGGGAAGAGGCCGACCGGGGTGAGCACCGAAAAGCGTCCTCCCACATCTTCTGGAATGGGAAAAGTGGCGTAGCCCTCATCAATTGCAAGCTGACGCAGGGCCCCCTTGCAGGGGTCGGTTGTCGCGATGATGCGCGACGCGGCTTCTTTACTGCCGTACCGCTTCTCCATCCACTGCCGTATAACCCGGAACGCGATGCCCGGCTCGGTGGTGGTGCCGCTTTTCGAGATGACGTTGACGGCGACCGATCGCTCCGTTACCAGATCAAGCAGGTCGGCGATATAGTCTGAATTGATCGAATGCCCCGCGAAGAATACCCGCGGTTTGCGCAATGCCTCGAACGAGGGGGAGAGAAACTCGATGGCCGCCTTGGCGCCGAGGTACGAACCGCCGATTCCTATACAGATGAGCGCATCGGCCTTTTCGCGAATCTCGGCCGCTTTGGCATCAATCGCCACCAGTGTGGATTTTTCAGTTGTCGCCGGAAGATTGAGCCACCCGAGGAAATCGGCGCCCGGGCCGCTCCTTTTCACCAGCGCCGTTTCTGCAACGGCGACCGCATCGTTGAACTGTTGCAGCTCTTCCGGGGAGATGATGTTGTGGAGAAGGTTGCTGTTGTAACTGATTCTTGTGTTGGCCATGGACCTTTCCTTTTTTTATTCAAGTTGAATGTGAATAAATAGTACGTTTCACGGTTGCTTGGTCACTGTGTTTCCCATGCGCGCAGCAGCCTGTCCGGGTCACAGAAACCGCTGCACGAGCCCCCGTTCCTGGGACATCGGACGCGCGATCGACATCATGATGACGCCGTTCCTGAAAATGGTGACCGTGCCGGTGGATTCCGAAATGGTAATTGCAAGGGCGTTGGTGCAGGCGGTGATGCCGGCGCTCGCCACGTGCCGCGACCCGTAACCGCCGGGAAGCGCCGGGATCTCCTCGATTGCGGATGGTTTAAGGTAACTTCCGGCGGAGAGCACGATCCCGTCGCCGGTGATGATGAACGCCCCGTCGATACTGGAGAACTCCTTTATGGTTTCGTCAAGTCCCGGATCGAGAATGTTCCGTTCCGCCTCGCTGTACCCGCGGAAGGGATTGATGATGAGCTGACGAACGTGTGCGTTGACCGAGTTGGTGTCGCCGAGAACGAAGATCGTTCCGAGCGGTTTGCCTTCACGGCCTTCGACGGCAATCTCTCCGGCCAGCCCGATGACCCGTTCCAGCACCTCAGGCTTCACGTCCTGAGGAACGATATTCTGGGCGGCGGTAAAGAAAAATTCGTATTCCATGTCCACGTCGATCGCGACGATCGTGTCGAAAGTGCCGTTTTTCGAATTGCCGGAGATGCAGACTATACGATCGTCGCGACCGATCAGGTTCCGTGAAAGGGCGAGGAGGATGCCGATTTTTATCTGTCCGGTGCGTGAGGCCGGAATGGCGGGTGTCTGCAGAACACCGGCGACCTTTTTATCGCTATCCAGGTCGAACCGGGTCTTGTTGCTGGTGACCATGATGACTTTCGGCTTCGATTTGAAAAGGTCGAGAAATTCGTTATCCCTGACGGTGTCGGCGAAAACCATCATGGCGCTCGCCTTGATTTCACGGGCGAGGCTGATCGCCGTGGTGACGATTGGATTGCTGTATTTTGTTTTTACGTTTTTCGTCGGCTTATCGTCGGTCGTGCCGCTTTTAAAGGTCTGGATCATCAGCCGCAGATCGAGAGGCCCTTCGAAGCTGAGGATCTCCTTCTGGACCTCTTCAAGCTTGAAAAACGCGGCAAGTTCGGCGAGCAGTTGCAGTTGACGGCTGCTGTCGTCATCACGTGAAATAAGAAGCACCAGAATATGGGCCAGCGCGCCGCGTGCGGCATCATATTGTATACCGGTGAGGCTGCGGCCGACGATAATGGCGAATTCGTCTTTGATGGGACCGCGCGCCTGGGGAAGGGCCACACCCTGTCCGACGAACGTCGACGCCGCCTCTTCGCGTTTCTGGATCTCATCCAAGATGGTTTTCTGCTTGCGAATGCCAAGTATCTTGCAAAGAACCTGCGAGATTTCCTTGAACGCCTCGATCTTTTCAACCGACTTGAGTTCGACAATCGTCGGCAGTATGAGATATTGTTCGAACGGCACTGCGGGGCCTCCTCAGACGATGGTTGCTGCGAAATAGTTGATTAACGATTCATTGCGGATCGAACAGATGTTCCGTTTCACCGTGACCGCCTTGAGCCGGCGGAGCTGCCCGATCCCTTCGGCGGCGTTTTCGAGCGGAGTCAGCCGTTCTATCTGTTTGACATTGCGGCCTTTACGTTTCAGATCGGCTGTCACTTCCGGAAAACAATCGGCGCAGTCGGTAATGGAGCGCCGGCCATGTTCCTTGAGCTGTGCGGCGACGACATGCAGGGGAAGCACACGGTAGAGGCGGAAGAGCTGCTCGAAGACCGCCTCGCTCAACTTCTGCATTGAAAAGCGATGCGCGGAAAAGTCGTCGCGTGCATTTCCGGCCTTGTGCGCCGCTAAATCGATGATGGAGCGGATGGAGACCGGTTCCCCGTAATCGATGTAAATGGCGCCATGGATGCGTTTGAGAAAACGGGGAAGAAAAAGGGGAAGGAATGCATTGATGTCGGCGCCGAAATAGAGCAGATTGCCCAGAAGTCTTTTCGGCAGAACGTTCGAACGCTTCCGCCACATCTTCCCTTTCATCTGCATTGAGAACCAGGGAACATCTGGCGGGCATTCATACGAGACCGCGATGGGAATATAGCGGACGTCGCGACTGAGGTCCCTTGCCTCACTGATAACCGAGGCGCCCAGTATCCCAGACCGCATTTCGAGCATTGCGCCGCTGTAACTCCTCCCTCCCTCGGGAAAGACGATCACCACATCGCCTTTTTCGATCATGGAAACGACATTGAAACATAGTTTGCGCACGTAATGCCGGTCGAAGCCGGTATCGCGTTCAACCGTAAAGGCGCCGAATTTTAAAAAACGCGGACCGATCCAGGGCAATCCGGTCAGGTTGTCGCCGGCGGCAAAGCGCAGATTTTTAAATCCCAACTTGTTGAAAACATACCCGAGTAAAAAATAGTCGACGTGGCTGCGATGGGTGCTCACCAGCATCATGGGCTGGTTGCTCAATGAGGCCGCATCAAGCTTCGGTCCGTCAATGGTGATCGACGTGAAGTTCGTCTCGAAAAAGGAACGAACACCCTTGATGGCATCGACTACCGCTTGATGATACGAGGTCATGGACAAGCCTGTCAACAGTTGTACGGTGATCTGAAAAATAGGATATGAAGGGGTAAAAACCAAGGCGAAAATGCATACGATGCTGAATACTGGAGTAAATAGGGGGGATTATACGAAAAGAAATGGGGAGCGTGTTCACTCCCCCCGAATAGCGTCATGGACGGCAGGTGTCAGGCGACATCCTCTATGACATCGAGATCGTCACCGGAAGCTCCGGTCGTTGTGGCCGCTTCCAGTTCAAAACTTTCTCCCTCAAGTTTCATCTGTTCGATCAGGTCTTCACGCCCGATGACCTGGAGGTGGCGGATGCGTTTATACTCATTTCGGTGTTCCGGGCAGTATTTCGGATAGATATATTGCCGCGGATAGATTTTAACTTCAAATTGATGGTCGCACCCCTCAAGCGCACAGTTCATCACCATGGTAACGACTTCGGTATAGTTGTGCTTGAAAGTCTGATTCTTGATATTGACATCTTCAGGTTTTGTGCGTTTCCTGATGCGGTACCGGTCTTGGCGATGTTCAGGGCAATATTTCGAAATGTGGATGCCGAAAAAGATTTTTCCACATCCGGGGTATTGGCACTTTTTTTCACGTAATTTCTGACGCCGACGCGATTTGGGCAGCTGCATTATAGCTCCTTCAAAGTGGACAGGCATGAACCCTGATTTTTATAATCAAACGGGTGTATGCCAAAAAGTGAGTATAATATATAGACAAAAGGCCGAAAAAGCAACTTGTTTATTAATATACACGCCCGACACGTACGGTTCCCCCCGATACTCGGTGGTCATAACTATAGCAATATCAACTTATTATAAAACTATTGCTTCCGGGCTTTCCAGTATGTATTTTTATTGCACTAATTGACAATGGACATTCCCTTTCCGTCAACGGCTCCCGGTAATTGTTATTTTTGGTTGCACCGGTTCAAACGTTCCGGAACCGTCAACATCGTGCAAGATCCTCTTTATTATCGGCGGTTCACTATATATCTTTATATATATTCCGAAATCCCTTTCCACACACGGGTTGCTGATGAATAAAACGCCGCAGAATGGCCGGAAACCAGACAGGGAAACGGTTCTGATGCCCGAAGTGCTCGATCGATCGTGGGTTGAGCGGCAACAAATCGCCCGGATACATCCCCGAAATGACCTCACGTTCGATTTTTCAAAGACACAACGTATTGATTCTGCGGGTTTTGGGTATATTCGAGCACTGCATCATCTTTATTCGCAGTCAGGAAGAAGGCTTATTCTTACTAATATCGCATCAGAACACCTTCAAACATTGAAGAGCTGGCCTGCTGTAGAGCCTGCATCATCGGGAATTAAAGGCGGTTCCCTTTTTATTCGCGCGGCCGATGCTTTTTTATTGATAGTGAACCAGGCGGTCGGGGCGCTTTCCATTCTAGTAGAAATGCTCTATTGGGGAACGATCGGTATACTGAAAAAGCAGGATTTCAAACGGGGGGCGCTTGGCGAGCAGATGTATCAACTCGGGTTTAAGGCGGTGGGAAT
Source organism: Chitinispirillaceae bacterium (assembly GCA_016929415.1). Lineage (GTDB taxonomy): Bacteria > Fibrobacterota > Chitinivibrionia > Chitinivibrionales > Chitinispirillaceae > JAFGNB01. The sequence continues at coordinate 17,408 of JAFGIW010000170.1, forward strand.
TGTCGGCTTGCTCTCTTTTTTAATAGGGATTGTACTGTCACTACAAACCGCCATGCAACTGCGTACCTACGGGGCCGGCATTTTTCTGGCATCGCTTATCGGCCTTACGATGGTTCGGGAAATGGGACCGCTGCTTACCGCGATTATTCTAGCCGGCAGAACCGGAAGCGCTACAACCGCTGAGATTGCAACTATGGGAGTAAGTGAAGAGATCGATGCACTGAAAACCATGGGAATTAATCCGATTCAATTTGTAGTGGTTCCTAAATTCTGGGCAATAACGCTGACCATGCCGCTGCTCTCCATTATTGCTACGACAGCGGGTATTCTTGGCGGTTTTTTTGTTGCTATAAGTTATCTCGATCTGGCGCCGACTCTTTTTTTGGGGGAATTAAGTAAAAATATCCATTTCAAAGATTTTTCGGCCGGATTCATCAAATCGGTCGTGTTCGCATGGCTGATCATCTGGATCGGATCATTTTATGGATTTCGGGTTCGGGGCGGAGCGGAAGCTGTCGGCAAGGAGACAACCGAAAGTGTAGTTACCGGAATATTTATCATTATAATAGCCGATGCTATTTTCTCCTTTATTTTGTAAGGTGTTTTTATGGAAAACCATGAAAAGCCGGTAATAACGATAAAACACCTTGTTGCTAAATATGGCGATCATACGGTATTAAACGATATTTCCACCTCTTTCTACCCGTCGGAAATCAAGGTCATTCTCGGAACTTCAGGTTGCGGAAAAAGTACCTTGCTCAAATCGATCGTCGGGCTTTTAAAACCTTTTTCCGGTAAGGTGCATATTTTTAACACAGAGATTATCGATCAGGATGATCCGCAAAGTGTCGAGTTGTTGAAAAAGACGGGCGTTCTTTTTCAGAATGGTGCGTTGCTTGGTTCGATAACCGTCGGCGAAAATGTTGCATTGCCGCTGCAGATGCATACTGAACTGAGTGATCCGGTGATACGCGAGATTGTACGGATGAAACTCAACCAGGTAGATCTTCCTCATGCGATCGATCTTTATCCGAGCGAACTTTCGGGGGGAATGCGTAAAAGGGCAGCCCTGGCAAGAGCGCTTGCACTCGATCCGCCGCTGCTTTTCTGCGATGAGCCGTCCGCCGGGCTCGATCCGGTAACCAGCGCCGGTCTGGATGATCTTTTGTTACGGTTGCGTACCGTTCTGGGAATTACTATTGTTGTAGTGACGCATGAACTGCTGTCGATCGAAAAAATTGCCGATGCGATACTGTTTTTACATAAAGGATCGCTGTTATACGACGGGTTGTATGCCGAAGCCCGCAGCTTGAAAGAGGGTCCGATTCATGATTTTTTTGAACGGACCGATGTTCATCAATCGGAATCCGGAAAATTCGGTATTAACCTCAACGTGGAGACCGTACGATGAGTATTTCACGTGCTCAGCGCGTTCGGCTGGGTGTTTTCCTTATAGTCGGCCTGCTCTTGCTGGCGCTTTTTGTTGCCATACCTTTGGGGTTTCGGGTGAAAAACACCACCAATACCTTCATTGCCTATTTTGAAGGAGAATCGCTGAGCGGTCTCGAGCAGGGGGCAACGGTAAAATTCAGCGGCGTTCCGATAGGAAAAGTGGATAAAATCAGCTATCTGCCAAAAGATCTGCAACGGGTACGGGTCGAGATGAAGATTCAGGGTGATTTTCCCATGAAAGTCGATATGGTTGCCACCACCGGAGCAATGGGAATCACCGGGTTGAAATATATCGAAATCACCGGAGGAACCAACGAGGCGCAGCCGCTCAAACCCGGAGCCGAGATCACCACGAAAGTATCCGCTTTTTCTACGATTACCGGTAAAGCCGAAGCGATCGTCGCCAAAGTCGAGCTGCTACTCAATCACCTCAATGAAATCAGCAATCCCGACAGCCTCAAGGGCATCAAGCAGATTCTCGACAATGTGGCGACCATCACCGAGGATGTGCAGGGCTTTGTCAGTGAAACCCGGCCCGACATTTCAAACATTACCGGATCTACCAACACCCTGATCACCCGCCTCGATTCGATTGCTCAGGATATAAAAAGCATTACTGCCGGTGTCGATGCAAGTATCAGCGGCGACAGGCTCGGTCATACTTTTTCACAAATCGACAGTGCCGCGATGGCCCTAAAAGCGGTTGCGGAAAATGTCTCGCTTCTGGTACAGCAGAGCCGGGAAGATTTTACGATGACCATGCAGAATATCAGACAGGCCAGCGAAAATGCCGATCAGTTGACAAAAATTCTGGTCGAAAACCCCTCATTGCTCTTACGGAGTGAGACACAGAAAGAGAGGGATTTTTAATAATGGGCCGTTTAAAATATCGATTGTTGCTGTGTTCGATAGTGCCGGTACTTTTCGGATGCGTCAGAATGCCGATCAAGCAGTTTTATGTTCTGAATTATGTGCCTTCCCCGGCGCGCGACCGGCTCAATCCCGGCGCGTATCAGTGTACGTTCAGGTTGCGTGAATTCGGCGTTGAGGAGGCGTACACCCGACCGCAGATCGTTTATCGGCGGAGTCCGTTCCAGCTGATGTATTATGTCTATCGTGTCTGGGCGGTCAAGCCCGAGCGGATGATCACCGATCTTTTTCACAAGCATCTGCTCACCGCCAATCTGGTCAGTAACGTCGTCCGGCGTTTCGACGAAGGCAATAAACCGGATTATGAGGTGAACGGAATGATTGAGGCGATCGAGGAGTATGACAGCGACGAGCTCTGGTTCGCTCACCTTGCGTTACGTGTAAATCTTACCCGGATTAATGACGGCCGGCTCATGTATTCGCGACGGTTCGATCAACGCAAAAGGGTTTTTCAGCATGAGCCGGAATATGTTGTCCGTGAGATGTCAGCACTGATGGAATATATCTTTACTCAGGCAATCCATGATTTTGATGCCGTCCTCTCTTCCGAATTCGGCGTTCCGGAAGCAAAAAATGAAATGCAGGGCATGCCCGAAACCATAATCCCGACAACTGTTATTGATTCAACAATTATTGAGGAGCAGGAATGATCGCGTTACGGCGTACCGGAAATTCTGTTGCGGTAATGGCGATGCTCTGCTTCCTGTGTCGATTTACCCATATAGGTGCCGCGCCTCCGCCCGATCTGCCCGGCGAGGAGATTTCACGGGAGTTATTTAGAAGGGCGATTCCGCGTGATACCATAGGCACCCAGAAGGTCAGGCCTAACAAAAAAGACACCCTCTCCTGGTACGACCGTGCGGCGAAAACCTGGGAAGCGCCGCCGCTTACCGAACAGATGTCGTCTGATAAGAGCAGCGTTCCCATGGGCATGGGCGGCATCTTCGTTCCGCGCTTTACCGAATCGAATGACGAACCCGATGTCGAAATCATGACCGCCGACGGCATTTCGATCAAGGGCGGCGAACCCGGCCGGACCTACAGCGTCGAGCCGGGGAAATACTATGTGCTTATCGGCAGCGGGTCCCACAGGCAGCGGCTGGTACGACAGGTCGAGGTGATCGAATCGAAAACAACCCCGGTGATGCCCGACTGGTCGGGGCTTACCATCGAGACCGTCGATTCGACCACCATCGCTTTCCGCGGCGAGTATGAACTGCTGCGAATCGATGAATTCGAACCGTACGGCCGTGGTTTCGGCGCCGACCCTGAACTTGGAGAAAAGGCGAAAACATGGATTCTCAAGCCGGGAACCTATAAAATCCTCGGCCGGGGGGAAGGGTACAATAATCTCCGCAATTTCATCACGGTGCGGCTTCTACCGGGCGAACTGGTGAACGTGCTGCTTATCCAGCGACCGACCGACATGGCGATCATAAGCGGGGGCACGGTCGATGTTACCCCCGGTAAACGGATCGCGTCGCACTGGAAATACGGCGTCAATATAGGCGGCAATCTGCAGTTCACCGGAGAGGTTGACCGGAAGGTTGAGCAGAACGCGCTCAATTCGGTTTTAAGTCTTCGTACCGGCCTCTGGTTACGGTATAACAGGCTGCCGTTTGAATGGGAATCGAATCTCCTGCTCGACGAGGGGCTCAATCTCTCGGAGACTGACTTTAAGAATGTCATTACCGCACCCGACGACTTCCGGATCATCTCGCTTTACATCTACCGGTTTCTCTCGTGGGCGGGACCGTACGGCCGGACGGAACTACGTACCAACCTCCTGCCCAATCGTATCAAGCTCGATGAAACGAAAAAGGAGTTCTGTATCCTGAACCGTAATTCAACCATCGACCGGTTCGACTCATCCACCTCATTCCGGAACGAACCATCCTTCTGCCCTTTAAAATTGGATGTCGATGTCGGAGCAAATGTGGATATGGTAAACCTGAGATTTCTTGAATTCAAATTGCGCGGAGGCGTCGGCAGTTCCCTTAACGATTTTCCCGACCGCTATGAAATCACGACCTTTGGAACGGTCACACTGGACGAATTTTCAGACACGTCCCGTGTCAGGAACAGCATGATCATCCACCCGCTCAAGGCTACAAGAACTTTCGAGTTCGGTCCGCAGGGATCCGTAACCGGGAATCTGCGGATCGGAAGATTCGGTACTGCAGGCGGCGAGTTGCGTATCTTCGCACCCATTGTTCCGGAGATGCGTTTCACCCGCCCCGATTTCGATCTGACGGTTACCGTAAGCTGGCGTCTCGCCAGGGCACTTACGCTCGATTACGATTACACCTACACCCTCAAACAACCCGAAGACATCAACGCCCGGGTGGATTACAGCACCCACAAGATTTATCTGCGGTTCTCGTATTCGAACAGGTAAAAGGGGTTCTGCTGAAAATTATATTTGGAAGGCGGATAACGTGGGAATTTCCATTGTATCCCGACTTCCCCCCTTAATCACTTATAAACGATTTCTTGAAAGGAAAAGAATAAATGGCATCGTACAATAGGCTGCTCGTTACGGGGCACCTTGGATTCATCGCTTCGACATTCTGTCACCGGTATAAGGACAACTATCAGATCACGGGCGTGGACTTCGCCGGGTGGGGGTCAATGGAACGGAACCTCGTGCCGGGAGTAAGGGACCTTCGCGCCGATATCGCCGACGGCGAAAAACTGCGCTCCATCATCGTTGAGGTACGGCCCGATGCGATAATCAACTTTGCCGCCGAAAGCCACGTCGACCGATCTAACGAGGATGACTCCTGCTTCTGGCGTTCGAATGTTATGGGTGCACGAAACCTCGCCCACGAAGCGATGAGACTCGGCATCCGCATGGTGCAAGTGTCAACCGACGAGGTGTACGGCGACGCGCATGCCAGCAACGCTCCCTGGACGGAGACCTCGCCGATCAATCCGAAAAATCCCTACTCGGTGACCAAAGCCGCGGCGGAGATGCTGCTTGCCGTTTACGGCAGGAGCGAACGGCACCATCTCGACATTGTTATAACCCGCGGCGCCAACACGATCGGGCCGCGGCAATTCCCCGAGAAGGCGGTCCCAAAGGCGGTCTGGTGCTTTACCCACGATATCGAATTTCCCCTGTTCCGCACCCCGGCCAGGCGGATGTGGATGCACGTCGACGATCATGCCGCCGGCATCGAGGCCGCATTGCGAAAAGGGAACAAAGGAGCGGTATACAACATAGCCCCGTCCTTCGATTCCGAAGAGATGACCGTAACGGTCATCAGAAGGGTCCGCGACATCATCGGTAAAGGCACCATCAGGGAGGTGCAGGATCGGGCCAATTACGATCTCCGCTACTGGATGGATTCTTCAAAGGCGAAACGCGAACTCGGCTGGACGGCGAAGTACACACTTGACGAGACGGTGAAGGCGACCGTGGGGTGGTATCTGGAAAACGGCGGGTGGCTCGAAGCGGCGAATAACCTGCCTGCAGGGGGTGGCAAGGGTTAGGGGGATGGTGTCTGCCGGGTAGCGCCCTTTTTTCGCCTTGATCGCTTCGGGCATTAATCATAGAATATAAGCTGACCTTACAGGACCAGCGGTATGAGAATCAATCACCCCTCCCAACCGAGCGAAACCACCGTTTCCCCCGACAAGTCGCAACAGCGGTCTTATCGAGGCCCGGCAAACGGGAAAGGCCATTACAGCGACCCGACCTGGCTCTATCTGAACAGCCTCGGCAGGGTGCCGCTCATGAGCAGGGGCCAAGAGGTTCAGTATGCCATCCTCATGCGCTTCGCCCAGTTGAAGCTCCTCGACATGGCATTCCGCGAACCGGTGGTGCTCGACACTGTGTACACCATCGCTCATGAGCTTGCCGAAGGGGCGATCGAGTGCGTCGACGTATTACGGATTGAAGAAGACCGCATCAAGGACCCGGCAGAGGTGGAGAGCCTGCGGAAAAAATTCATCGCATCGGTTGACACCATTAAAACCGAACACTCGCATCTTGACGCCCTGCGAAAAAAGGCGTTCAAAAACCCTAAGGATGAGAAACTTTCCGAGCAGGTCATGGAGCTGGAGGACCATGTTATTGAGCTGTGCCAGCAACTCCGTCTCAATTCACGGCGGGTGCGCGAGGTGCTTGATAAATATAGAGAAAAACTCGTCGTGACCTCCTCGCATGAAGCCATCGAGCATTTCGCCGGCTGGGAAGAGATGCGCACTCAGGCGAAGTGCGCGATCATCGAAGCGAATGTGCGTCTTGTGGTAAGCATTGCGAAACGGTATATCCATCGGGGAATGGAAATAAGCGACCTCATCCAGGAGGGGAACAAGGGACTGATCACCGCAGTCGAAAATTTTGATTACCGTAAAGGGTACAAATTCAGCACCTATGCGATCTGGTGGGTGCGTCAGGCGATCACCCGGGCGATTCACGAGAAATCCAAGACGATCCACATTCCGGCGAACACCTTCGATCTGGTCGGCAAGGTCGAGCGGTTTACACGGGAATGGAATCTCAAGCATGGTGTACAACCATCGATGGAGGAGATCGCCGATGGAATCGGCAGCACGATGGATAAGGTCGAAACTGCGCTTGAGTGTGCGGTCGACCCCATTTCTCTTGATATGGAGGTGGGATCGGAAGACGGAACGACCATCGGGGAGTACATTGAAGATACCCATTCGGAAGATCCGTTTCAACGGTTGTCGCTGGTGTCGTTGCGCCAGCACATTCATCAGGCGCTCAACACACTCGATGCGAAGGAGAAGGAAACCGTGCTCATGCGCTTCGGCCTTGATGACGGAAGAATCAAAACGCTCGGGGAGATCGGTCAGAAGCTTCACCTGACCAACGAACGGGTGCGTCAGATCGAGATCAAGGCCCTGCGCAAGCTCAAACAGACCAGCCGCGCACAGACACTCCTCCCCTGGAAAGAGGAGCTCGACATCGCGGAAGATGTCGAGCACGAGCCGGAAGATACGCCGGCCTGATAGGCGGCGGCCCTTCCGCAGAACGGGTCGGTCGCTTCGTATGCACCGCAGTTGTCTCCACTCACGAACCGCGTTACCCGGTTTAAACGAGCAGTGGCATTTAAGCGGAAGGGAAGTATATTTCTGTAGGGGAATTTCACTTTTTCCATCAGAGGCGGCATCCATTCGATGAAACCGGATCTTCTTGAGCGCCTCCGCTGTGTCAAACTCTTCCTTCTCGACCTTGACGGCACCGTGTATCTCGGCAGCAAACCGATTCCGGGAGCCCTCGATTTTATAGGAAACCTCAAACGATGCGGCATCGGATATCTCTTCCTGACCAACAATTCCTCAAAATCGGCCGCTGAATATGTTGCCAAGCTGACCGCCATGGGATTTTCGGTCGGGCCGGACCGGGTAGTGACATCTGGCCAGGTGACCGGGTGGTATCTTGCCGGGAAAAAGCCGGGCGCGAAGCTCTATGTGGTCGGGACGGCTTCGCTCAAGGCGGAACTTGCGGCGCATGATCTGCGCGTGGTAAACGACGCGGCGGGCGGGGTCGATTTCGTGGTGGCGGGATTCGACCGGGAATTAACGTACGATAAACTGCTCGTCGCCGTGGAGCTGCTTGCAGGCGGTGCCCCGTTTATCGCGACCAACCCCGATCTGGTCTGTCCGGTGGGTGAAAACCGGTACATCCCCGACTGCGGCTCGATCTGCGTTCTGCTCGAGAATGCCGCCAGGCGAACCCCGATGTTTATCGGCAAGCCCCACACAAAGATGGTTGATTACATCCGTGCGCTGCACCATGTTTCGCCCCGTTCCATGGCGGTTATCGGCGACCGGCTCTATACCGATATCGCTCTCGGATGCAATGCTTCAATCATGAGTATTTGCGTGCTCTCCGGGGAATCGGACAAATCCGCCGTTGCCAAATCACCCTATAAACCGGATCTGGTAATTGAAACGGTTGCCGAACTGAACCGGTTTTTTAAATGAAAGAGACTATTCTCCCCCTGCAGTCGCCTCACCCCACCTGTTTTTCCGCTCAAGTCCCGTTTATTACTACCGATACTAGAAACGAAATACTTTACCCTTTCCGGGAGGAATAATGAATACAGCCGCATCTGCCCGTTCGATCGAAGCAGTGAATGCCATCTTGCAGACAGCCAACCAGGCTGCCATCGAGACCGCTGAAAAGTTGATGAAGGTCAGTATCGAGATGGCGGTAGGTGCGGAATGCGGAAAAGGGGCGGCAATCGACTGCTCGGCGTGACCGAAAGCCATTCAATGTTCACCATTTACCAGTAATACGACCGGTGATTCTCGTCCCACTTCTTTTTCCGGGTAACAGCCTGATAATACATTGACTCGTATTCATGAGCCCGGTGCTGCCAGGAAAAATCCTGCTTCATTGCCTTTTGTACCATGGAACGGATATGATGAGGACGATCATACCAGGTACTGATCGCCCAGCCGATCGTGTAATAGAGCGCATCTTCGGTGGGGTCCCTGAATTTGAATCCGGTCCCCTCGCCGGTGGTTTCGTTGTACTGTTCGACGGTATCGTCGAGTCCGCCGGTTGCCCGGACGATAGGGATGGTTCCGTACCGCTGTGAGTACATCTGGGTGAGGCCGCATGGTTCAAAAAGAGACGGCATGAGATAAAAATCGCATCCCGCTTCGATCACATGCGCCCGCTTGTTGTCAAAACCTATAAAGCTGCCCACCCTGCCACTGTATCGGCGGGGCAGGTCTCCAAAATAGGATTCAAAATGGTGTTCGCCGCTTCCCAGGATAACGAATTGCACCATCATGTTCTGCACGATTCTTTCGATCGTCCGGGCGATAAGCTCGAAACCTTTCTGTGCGACGAAACGGCCGATCATGCCGATGAGCGCGATGTTCTCATCGGGACGTATATCGAACAGCTCCTGCAGCTGCCGTTTGCACGCTTTTTTCCCGTCAAGCGAATCAGCGGAGAAACGGGCGGCAATCAGCGGGTCGGTTTGCGGATTCCAGACCGAATAATCGATCCCGTTGATGATCCCCTTGAAGCAGGAACCGCGTGCCGAAAGAAAAGGCGCGAGGCCGAAACCGCCGAACGGTGTTGTTATCTCACGTGCATAGTTAGGGCTTACCGTGGTGATGCAATCGGCGTAATTGATACCGCTTTTAAGAAAATTGATGCGGTCGTACGATTCAAATTTATCTGAAGTAAAATTGTGCCACCCGAGCCCAAGGTAGGGGAGGTGCGACTTCGGATAGACTCCCTGATAGGCGACATTGTGAATTGTCAGCACCGATGCGGCGCTTCCGAGCAGGCGATCGTTCCAGTGCCAGAGCTTGAGGTAGGCGGGAACGAGAGCCGTCTGCCAGTCGTGGGCATGGACGATGGCGGGTTTGAAACCGATATCTTTACAAAGTTGCAATGCCGCCCGCGACAGGAACCCGAACCGGCGCGGATTGTCGTCGTAATCATGCATGGCAGTATCGTGGTAAAGCCCCTCGCGATTGAAATAGAGTTGATGTTCGATAAGGTAGACCGGAACGCCGCCTTCACCCGACGCCCGGTACACCGAGCACCACTCTTCGACATTCCCCATCCAGACTCCCATCGGCTCGAGGGAGATCCGGGCATCGTACTGTTTGAGGTCGATCCCGGCATAACGCGGCATCACGATGCGGACATCATGGCCGAAGGATCTGAGCGCCGAGCATAGTGCGCTCACCACATCGGCAAGTCCGCCCACTTTTGCAAACGGGTACAGTTCCGATGTGACAACGAGGATGTTCGGCTTCGCTTTCGTCTGTGCTTGTGCCGTAAGATGCATAGTATGGTCCTCGTAACATCGGATAAGACAAGAGTCAGTGCAAAATAATTTAAAGCCGCTTCGTCAGCCAAACTGCGGTAAACGGTACCCGTTGAAAACGTGGGAGATTCAATTATACCGGCGCATATCTCAATCAATTCAAATAATCCCCCGCACATCGTTGTGTGGTTGTCAACGGCAGTGTATTTCCATAATTCTTTCAACGGTAACATGTTATCGTACTATCATTAATCAAGATTATCGTTAATGGGTTGTCGCTTTACCGCTTAAACGGTATACTATGAATATGGACGCACTTCGTTTGCACCGTTGTATATGCGGGTTCGGCATCATTGCGTGCACTCTTTTTTCCGCATTCAGTGCCGGTCCGGTCCGACCGACGCTCGGATTCACCGTCCTTGAGGCTAATGGAATAGACCCCTATGATGCGACGGTGTACTGTCAAATGCTTCGCAAGGCAATCGACAATGCAGGGGTCTATAAAACCCTTGAATTTTCCGATGTAACCATGAGACTTGCAGAGCAGGGGTTGCCGAACAGTTGTCCTGATGCGCACTCTTCGATTGTTGCGGGGCAGATTCTAGGAACTGATTATTTCGGTTTTGGCACTATTGGAAGTGTCGGCAAGGCATTCCTCATAAGCATGCAGATTGTTGAAGTCCGCACCGGCAGGATAATCCGCGATATTTCAGAATTTCATAAGGGTAAAAAAAAGGCTTTCGAGAAGAAAGTAATCCCCCGCTTTGCTCAAAAATTAAGCGGTATAGAGAAGAAAAACGGACAGAAAAAATAGATCCACACATAAAATCGTCAATTCAGAAATAACTATTGCACAACCATTTATATTTGAGTATATTATTATCACCAGCAATTACTTTCCTACCTGCAAGGCCCTCTTGCAGCAATTTGGGTGAAGCGGAAAGCGCCGGTGC
>JAFGIW010000171.1 GCA_016929415.1 Chitinispirillaceae bacterium
GGGGGCGGGCACTTGGTGAGTTCAACGGAAAACCAGAAGGTTGATCCCTTGCCGGCGACGCTCGAAAAACCGATGTGCCCTCCCATCAATTGTGCGAGCTGTTTAGAAAGCGCCAGCCCCAGCCCGTTCCTGCCGTATTTCCACGCGGTAATGGATTCCGGTTGACTGAAGGGCTGGAAAAGCCGCTGCAGCTGCTCGGCGGAAAGATCAATGCCGAACTCCGTGATGTCAAAACGGACGACCACCCGGTCGCCGGTCTCCTCAATCGCCCGTACCGAGAGGACAACCTCGCCCGATTCTGAAAAATCAAGGGCGTTTCCGCCGAGGTTGACGATGATCTGCCGGATACGAGCGGGATCGCCCCTGACCGTTTCGGGAACCGACGCATGAATGAGCGTATGGACCTCGCTCCCCTTTTCAAGTGAACGGCAGGCGACCTTCTCCATCGCCTCCTCAACGGCGGTGCGCAGGTCGAATTCGATATCGTCGAACCGCAGCCCCCCCGCCTCGATAAGGGAATAATCGACGAGGTCGTTGACTAATGCCAGCAGCGTTTCCGTCGAGATCCGGACGTTTTCAACATACCCGCGCTGTTCGGGGGTGAGCGCTGTTTCAAACAATAGATTATGCATCCCGGTGATGCTGTTCAATGCCGACCGGATCTCATGCGACATCACCCCGAAAAAAACGCTTTTCCGGCTGTTGGATTCCTGCGTCATTTCAAGCTCCCCGTTTCAGGCCCCGCGGTTTTGAAACCGCATCAAATAGAGTGTTCAGCTTCGAATCGTCGAATGGTCCGGTGTTCAAAGAGGATTAATCATTAAAAAAACAATCGAAAAATCCATTAAATCAGGGTATAATCATTAAAACGTTTAAATGATCATTCGTGTAAATCAGGATCATACTTTAATGCCTGCAGTTTTTACTTTAGTATATCCTGAAGGTGCATGCTGATGCAACTGAAAACAGCAGTGAATACCTTTTATGACCTGAAACGGAACCAATTAACCGGTTTCATTGCTGTTCATTAACGGCAAATAAAAATTTATACAATAAATGCCACATTGTTGTTGTTTTTATTATATTAGGGATGGGAGAAATGTACGGTAGAACCGACTACTTAAGCGTTAAAGCACTTTATATTTTACTACGAAACTGCCGTAACCTTTATTCTGGGCGGATTTCATATAAATCTTCACACGAACCATACGCAATCGAAAATCTCTCGGGGAGTTGAAAATGGATCATCTTTCTACAACAAAAGAGACCGTACACCGGGCGAAAGATCCCTTATCATTAATCGACGATCTCAAACGGGAACTCGATCTGCACCTTTTTGCAGTCCGCGAACAACGTGAGAAACATCCGGATAGTCCACCGTACATTATCACCGAAAAAAATCTGAATCTTCTCTACGACCATTTCCAGGCCATCAGAGAAGGGGGCGAACGAATCGATTACAACACCTTTTCCAGCGCCATGGACAAGATCGAGGAGCTGATTAAAAAACTTCGTATGCCGGTACAATTCCGGCGTACCGATATTCTGAACGATTTGCGTGATATCCTTGAAGGCCTTGAGCGGACAATCAGGGAACGGGAGAAGAAATCCTGAGCGGACACAGCGCCGCACGAGTGTACCTTTACCCGATTCAACAGCGAGTCGTACTACAGCAGTCCGAAAAAATCCCTCCGTAATTTTTCCAACTGTTCCTTATACTCCTGATCGCTCATAACCGGCATGCCGGTGTCCCGACTCCCCAACATTGCCCGTCTGGCCGCGCGATAACGCTCGTCATGAATGAATAACGGCCTGATCGTATCAAGGGTCTCGGCTACCTTCTCATCCCTCCGTGCACTGTGATAGATCAGGCAGAGGCCGATGTATGCCTCACTATTCCCGTCACGGCGCAGTTGCAGACTTTTTTCAAAAGCATGCAGCGCCTCGACGAGCGCACCACGCTTCAGATGAAACTTCCCGGCCATCAGGTGGATTTCCGGACGCTGCCCGACCATGCCGATCGCCTCCCTGACCGCACTTCCCGCCTCATCGTAACGCCCGAGTTCAACAAGCAGACGTATCAGACGAAGAAACGCTTTTATGGTCGCCGAACGAAAATCGACACCGACCTGCCCGGCCTGCGGTTTCATCGGAGGAATTTTCCATAATGATTCGAGGGCTGCTCCGGGATCCCCGGCAAGCTCCTGCGCCACCGCAAGGCCGTAGAGGACATCGGGACGCCAGGGTGAGAGCCTCAGGGCACGATGAAAATGGCCGATCGCTTCGGCATAGTGTTCCTTCTTGTTGCAGATGGTGCCGAGACCGTAATGCGCATGCCCGGCAAGCGCCGGCGTCGAAGCCTCGGAACCGGGGATGTCGAGAAGCGTACGGTACCACTCCGCCGCCTTATCGTCATTGTCAATAAGCTGGTATGCATCGGCGATCTCGGCGGCCGTCACCGCGTCGGGAGCGACGAGCGGATACTCCTGCAGCAGCAGGCGCACATTACGCGCCGCCTTGCTTTTCAACGCCGCGGGATCGGCATATCCGTGATGCTCCACCACCACGCCGCACGATTCGAGCCGCATACCTATCCGTAAAGCACTCGGCATGATCTGCTCGTGAATCCGGCGTTCGAAACGCAGTTCGGGACGGTTGGGGAACATGCGCGCCTGAAGGAATTCGGTGCCGGTATTTCCGGGACGCTCGTTGCGAACGATACAACCGTACACGCAGTCGGCCGGGCGCTGCTTCAACTCCTGCAGCTGCGGCAGCGAGGGCGCCGGAACCACGTCATCGGCATCGAGCCAGAGGATCCACGCGCCGGTCGCATGCTGAAGTGAAATGTTGCGCGCAGAGGCGAAATCATCGCCCCAGCCGGACTCGACAACCATTGCCCCGAAACTCCGCGCTATCTCCTTTGTCGCATCGCTCGAACCGGTATCGACCACGACGATCTGATCCGCCGCCGCCCGCGCGCTCTCCAGACACCGCCCGAGAAGCGCCGCTTCGTTTTTGACGATCATGCAGACCGACAGCCTTACGGAAGCATCCACACCCGACATGGCATTATCAGAAGGCACAGGCTTTTTGCACCACCTCTACAAAGTGGTCGATTGAAAACGGCCTCGTCACCACGGCATAGCCGCCTTTCATGGAGACTGCAGCCTGCTGGTCCAAAGTAATGAACACGATCCTGCCCAGAATATCAGGGTGGTTCGCTTCAAGATAAGCGATCACCCCTTCACCTTCATTACCCTTTTCAAGATCGAGATTGAAAAGAATGAGGTTATAGGATGACGCGGCAGTGCCGATTTTTACGAGAAAGGACTCTTTCGTCAGAGCGCGTTCAATTGTCACATCCCTGAAATTGATCTCGATCAGATCATCGATCAATTCATGCGAATCAAGATCATTATCGGCGATAAGAACCCGCACCATAGATGAGAACCCCCCGTGCTAAATGTCCCCTCAAGGTCCGTCACACAGTGAAAAGATAGTTGAAGTGGTAGTGGTTTGCAACAATTCCCTCTCATACCCGTCGCAGGCGCATCATCTCTCCCTGCTGCGGTTAATGGTACCGCACCGTATTGATATAAACTATTTTTTAAATTCAGTATCGGTAGCCATTACTTTATTACAACACCTTCGAACCTTACTGAGTTTATGAATTACCACCATCCCGGCACCCCTCCTTCCGAACCGCAGACTTTCGGCCGCTACAAAGTGTGCAAATTGCTTGGTGAAGGGGCCATGGGCCGTGTCTATCTTGCCGACGACCCGGTACTGGACCGTCGTGTCGCCATCAAGGTGATCGCTGTCGACAAACTGCCCGAGGGACGCACCAAGGAAGAGTTTCTCAAACGATTCAACCTGGAGGCGCGCGCCGGCGCCCGACTGAACCACCCCTCCATCGTTGCCATTTTTGATGCCGGGGAACAGAACGGCGTCCCCTGGATCGCGTTCGAGTACGTTGACGGCGACCGGCTGGAGGAGATGATTGAACCGCCGAAACTGCTGCCCGTCGACAAAATACTCTCGGTCACCCTCGACATCACCGCCGCGCTCCATCATGCCCACGAGTGCGGGATCATTCACCGCGACATCAAACCCGCCAATATTCTCATTGACAAAAGAACACAAATCGCCAAGCTGTCCGACTTCGGGGTGGTCAAGGCGCCGTGGGTCGCCCTCACGCAGGACGGCAGCGCCGTCGGGTCTCCCGGTTACATGTCGCCCGAACAGCTCGACGGCTCCGGAACCGATGCGCGGTGCGACCTCTTCTCGCTCGGCATCGTTCTTTACCAGATGCTGACGGGAAAGCACCCCTTTCTGCGCACCACGATTCCGGCGACGATCTACGCGACACTCCACGGCAATTATCAGCCGGCAGGCGAGCTGCGGCCTGATGCCCCGCCGTATCTCACTGAAATCGTCGGCAGGCTTCTCATGACCGATCGCGGCAAGCGCATCCAGACCGCGGCCCGGCTCCTGCACAAACTCCGCGGCGGCAGCAGGCAGACTGCCGCAGGAGCTCAGGATCCGGCCGCGTTCGACGAGGACGCATTTCTGGGCAACACCACCAGACTCAAACGGGTTTCACATACGCTGCGGTCATTAAGAAAAAAGGGGATGTACGCCCTTTCCCATTCTTCCCGCCTCACCTCGTGGTTTCATGCACTGCAGCGCACCGGCAAGAGCGCCCTCCATTCCATCGACCGCCTGCTCGGCAGGGTCCCCCTGCCCGACGGCAGCCGGCAGCCGCTCTTCGTCATCATCCCGTCGATGTTTCTTTTCTTTTTCATCATCGCCCTGCTGCTGACGCGGTTTTCCGCCGGAGGAGCGGACGAACGCGCCGTCATCAGGGAGCTGCGGCGGGAGGGACTGCACGGCACTCCCTCGCAGCTGATCGATACCTGCTCCTTCCTCCTCGACCGGAAGCAATTTACCGAAGCGAAAACACTCGCCGCGAAGCTCACCCGCCTTCGCCGCGTTTCCACGCAGGCCCGCCTTCTGCTCGGAAGGACCGCGTTGCTCGAAGACGACGACAGCGGGGCTGTCGAGGCGTTTACAACGGCGGCAAACGACAAAAAATGGCCCCGCATCAGGAAACGCTTTTTGCCCCAGCTCCTGCACGATTGCGCCGCTCGGCTCACCGAGAAAAACGCCGACAGCGCCCTCACCGCGGTACTCGCGGCAGCGGTCTTCAACGACCGTAAAGACTCGGTACGCGCATGGTCCGCAGATCCCGCCTACTGGCTCCGGTGGAACAGCGTCCGGCTCGCCGCGCACCTGAATATTCCGGTAGATTCGGTGGAGGTGTACATCCTCGACCTGCGGCATGCCGGGAGCGTGCGCACCCGCAGCCACGCCGCCACCCGCCTCGGAGAACTGGGCGACAGGCGCGCTATCCCCCCCCTTAAAACCGCCGCAGAACTCGGACTTCGCGACCCGATCGTGTCGTATACCGCGGAACTGGTGCTGAAGAATTATTTCAAGAATACGACGGCGGCGAAGTGAGGGAAACAAAAAGGGGGTGAAGTGCCGAAGGTCATATTAACATCGCCGGGAAAGCAAAGATCGGATACGCCCCGGCACCAACGACGGGGCTACTCTTATTTAAAACCTAAACCGGCTTCGCCGGAGAGGCCAGGATGGTTTCCACTTAACATCAACAAGCCTGTATTTTATAATTACTTGAATGGATAAACCGCCCCTTACCCGCCATACCTACTCCGACGGCGTCCCGTCCTGGTTCATCGCCCGCCTGCTTGAGCCGGGTGCCCGGATCCGGCTGGGATACGATACTTTTACGATACAATCGCTTATCGGATCGGGCGGTCTGGGGGTGATCATCAAGGCACGGCGCAACAACGGCGATTCGGTTGCGCTGAAATTCCTTTACGATAACGGGGATCTGGAATCCCGTATCATGAAAGAGCGGTTTTTCAATGAAATCAGGACCACGAAACTGGTCGGTGAAATTTCGGAACGATGTGTAAAAGTCTACGAATGCGGGATATATGAAATGGGGGGCAACGTACGGGTGCCCTTTTACAGCATGGAATACATTCCCGGCCTGAGCCTGGAGGATATCATATTTTTACGGCAACGGCCGTTCGATGTCAGAGAAATATGCGCCCTGATGTGGCTTATCGCTGACGCGATCAATGATATTCACCGCCGTAATATCGTGCACCGGGATATCAAACCGTCCAATATCCTCTTTGACGAAAACCGGGCGATACTTAAGGTCACCGATTTCGGCATTTCCAAGGATCTCAAGTCAACCCTGAACGTCACCGCCCACGGGACGAATGAAGACACGTTCGTGCTGGGCACCGTTCACTATCTGTCACGCTATTCCTTCGAAAAGATCCATATCGACGAACGTGAGGTCGCGGAGAATCAGTACGGCGAATTCGTTCACCGCCGTACCGGGGTTCCCGTGTTCAGAAACTTCGACGGGTCGTTCGAAATGTCCTACAAAGGAAAAAAGATCGATCTGAGCGTACTCTCTTCCACCATCCTGTTTGAAATCATTACCCGGCATAATCCCTTCAGGAATTCTCCCCTGACCGCGGCCATCAACGACATTATTTCCGGGAAAAAGCTGAATCTGAAGGCATTCTGCCGGGAGTATCCGTTCCGAGTCGACAGCCGGATAATCCGTACTCCCTCCCTGCTGTCGCGCTTCGCGGAAATGATTCACCGGGGATCGCAGCCGGATATGATTCAGAGCTACGGGAGCGCCGCTGAAATAAGGAACGATATCGAGAATATCGGGAAACGCGCTCTCGGAAGGAAATTCGGCGCCGAAACGATCGGCACCGCCATGAAAAACTTCTTCGGCGTAACGCTGGGAGAGGATTTCCTGTTGACCTTGTCAAATCTGGAGAACGCATTCCGCGGCGGCACGATATGCGATGATGCCGACAATATTCAGCGTATCATACTTCTCTACAAGCTCAGACGGTCTGACCGGTTCATGGAATTCGTGAAATCCCTCCTTCAAAGGGCGGATCAGATTGCCGGGGCGGGCAAGGGAGACGAGAAGGAATCACGGTTTCTCGCGCGGCTGTTTAAAAAATTATACCAATTCAGCATGGAGAAACAGCACCTGGCCGCTGCGGAGGCGCTGCAATGACAGTGAATAACGATCCGCAGTGTCTCCCGCATGTTTCGGAGGCGAAGCACATACGATCGATTCTGAGCTCCAACAATCTGGAGGTGCGTGACGAACGGAAACTGACGCGCGGCATGATCGCCGCCGTGCAGCCGCTCGCCATTGACGGGAAGGAAATATTCACCGACACGCTGCTGGCCGAGCTCGTCACCTACAAAACGGCCGATCAGATGATGCGCGAAACGGAAACTTTGACACTCAAGAAAGCGGCCTTCGGGGCGTTCGAATCCTCCATGACCCCCATTCCCAAGTATTGTTTCAAGAACATCGTCGCCCTTACAACCGTCCTGGTCCATTCGGTGCCCCGGTTTACCCTTGACGATATTCTGAACGCGGGCGAAAAGAAATACCCGCGACCGTATACCCATGAGCGATTGAGTTTTTATACGGACTGGATAAAATCCGTCATCGGTCGAATACGGCGCACGGTGAAACCCGGCGGGGCGCGGCTGATCAGGATGGCCGTTGAATTGCCGAAGCGCGTTTTTCCGGAACCTCCCCGTATCGCACAGCTTGAGCGGAAAACCTTTGCCGCGCTTATACTCCGCGCCGTCGAACAGCATCACCGCGCCGGCGTCTATCACGATTGCATTTCAGAACGCACGGTTTTTTTCCCCACTCCATATCAGCCGCTTGTTTTTTCAAATTATTCCGGCGTCCCGTCGGCAATGCTTTCCGACCTCATCCCGCCGGAATTGATGGCCGATGAGGCGGCCGCGAATTACGGACCCCAGTGCCGCGACATCTACTGCCTCGCACTGATCTGTTACCGGATCATGACGGGAGAGACGCACGACGGAAGGCGGTTCACGCTGGAATCGCCGCGTCCGCCGGCCGTGGTGGCGGGTGAAATCGCGCGCCGCGCCGGATTGAGCGTTTCTTTTAAAAATCCGGTCGACGCGAAGCGCTCGATTATTTCACTCTTCAAAGCAGCCGGGGGAATCATCTCTTTATTGCCGCCCCTGTTTTCCCGTGACGCCTTTGTCGCATGGCGTAAAATAAACAGGGCCACCGGGGGGTTATGGCGATCGATCCCGGCGGTCGGACCGTTCTGCGATATATTCGTTCCCACGCAAAGTGCGCGGACGCTCCGGTATATACTTGACAAGCCCTGGTTTACGGCATATTTCTTCCGTAAAGGTTCGCCGTCCGGCGCGCCGGATTCACGCGGTCCGGATATCGCCACGCTCATTGCCGCCTTTACGGTACGCCGTCCTCCGGCGTGCCCCCGGTTCGAATCGGCGCTGAATGCGCTGATCAGTGAATCGGCGCTGAAACGGCAGGCATTCGGTTCCATGATGGAGTCGATTCTTCCGGTCAAAAAAACATACCGTCTGCCGTTTCCCGGAAAACGGGTGCTTATATTCACGGCAATCGCGTTGGTCGTCGCCGCGCTGTCGATCGCGCTGCGTCATGGCCGCCGTAAAGCAACCGGCGCGGCCGCCGGCAGGCGGCCGGTTTGGGCCGCCGTGCCGTCCGTTGCCGGGCAAACGTCCCCGGCGATAACGCCCCCCATAGAAGAAAAACCGGCCACCGCGATACTTCCGCCCGTTAAAGATACAAATGCCCGGGGAGACGGGCCTGTTCCTGTTGTCGGGAAGAAACCGCCGCTTCCGAAACGGACCTCCTCACCAACCGTCAACGGCAACCGGCCGATCCGTTCGGCGACGGCGGCCGTGCGCGGGAAAAAAACCGCAGCGGCGGGGAGGACCGGACCGGAATCAATGCGGAAGCACGATGATAAAACGTCCTCCGCGGCCGACTCCCAGGAGTCAATCCCCGCGCCCGCTCCGGAGATCAGTCCGGCGTACAAGGGTACGCTCCATGCCGCAATAGGCTACCGGGACGTCTTTATCGTGACCGGATTGACGGATTCATGCAACCCGGGGCGGCTGTATTATTCGCGCGGCGGGAAGAAAGACACCGTCATGATGTCCCGGCTCCCGGCCGCGGCACCTAAACTGTTCATGGTGCACCGGTCCTCCACCGGGTTCGGTTCCATAAAAACCATCCGTTTGTGCCGCAACGAGGGGTGCGACCGGACAATGTATTTCGAGGCCGTGGGAGCTAATGGGATCGGAAAACCGGTGTATGTCGAAACGGGTGACGTCATCGGGCTGGATCGTACCGCCCTGCGTCTGTTCATCAAGGCGCGGCAGGCGTTGTATAAGAAGTGAGGCTCCGGCCCCGCCCCGCGATCGCAGTCTCACGGTCACTCATGCCCCGTAAAATCCCCCGTCCTCAGGTAATTCTCCCTGCCCGTCGGCCAATCCAGGTTGCTCTTTACGGCTGAAGCGACATCCCATACCTGCACGCCGCCCTTTCCACCCCCCACGTCATCCTTGAGCGACACCACGATCTCGACGGGGCCATCCGATGTTTTAACCGCGAGTATTTCGCACGACCGGTCGCCGTCAAGATCGCATGCGGCAATCGAACGGATCTCGTTCGATGAATTCGGAAATGAAACCGGCCAGCCGGGAAGCAGGCTGCCGTTATGGTCGTATACCGCGGCCTTGTTGCTGTAGCATATCGCTATTTCGCCGAATTGATCGTTGTTCAGATCGCCCACCGCCGGGGAGCAGTACATCCTGCTGGAACCGTGGTTGTTCGACGTGGAGGCGTTTTCACCCACCGGTGCGCGCCAGAGCGGCGTACCGTCGGATTTCCATACATACAGAACGCTGTGGCGTGAGGCGATAATCTCGTTCTTTCCATCATTGTCAAGATCGAATACCGCCGGGGAGGAGAACCTGTTTTCGTCCCAACTCGCGGGAAGGGTGGTCCGCAGCACTGGCATGGAAACAGCGCTCGGCGTCAGGTCGACGGTGGTAAGCCCGGCGGGAAGGGGGAGATCCTTCGAGCAGGAAAGACAAAGAAAAAAAGCGGCTGCTGCGACGGGAAAGGATCGATGGGGAAACGGCGGGAGGTGCATAATGAGTCTCACGGTCAATAGAGTAAAATACTACCATATTGACCTTGGGGGGTGTGGAATAATTGTAGATTACAATTATTCCATCGACAGCAGACGCAGGCGGCTCGCAGAAAGCGACATACGGACACCCCATCCTTCAGGCGTCGGGCGGTAAGTTGAGAAGATCAGGCGGTTCTTCCTTTACATCCCATTATCATGAACCATCAGCGCCGTTTTCCGGTAATTCCCCGCCCGCAGCGACAGCAGGTAATTGCCTGAAGACAGGTTTACCCCCGCACAACGTTTCGAATACCGTCCGGGGTGATGAAAACCGTTGCAGACCCTCCGCAGCAGTTCACCCCGCAGCGTGTGGATGCCGATATCGACCTCCGAGGCGAACGGAACGGTATACGTAATTGATAAAGCGTTTTTCTTCAGACGGACGCTTACAAATACCGGCGGCCTTCCCGCTTCCGCTACCGCCGCCGTGGAGGGCTCGGTGGTAAACCGCCGGATCGCCGACCACGCTCCGGCGCCCGCCGCGTTCGTCGCGCAGACACGCCAGAAGTAAACGGTCGAAGGCGACAGGCCGGTCAGATGAAGAGTCGTGTCGCCTGCAACGGCGGTATCCTTGACCGGAGCGGAAAATGATTCGGTTGTCGCGCACTGAAAACGGTATGACGCGGCGCCGACCTTGCGCCACAGAAAGACCGGCGCACGCGATTGATTCAGCGATGTATCGCTGGGCGACAGCAGCGTAACGGGCCCGGGAAGCGCCGGGTCGGCGGTCATGACATTGGTTCCTTGCCAGGTATGACTATTATTGGAAAGCACCCACGCGTAATCGGCAATCTTGTAACCTTCACCGCGCCAGGGATCCATGTAATAAATGGTGGAATCGGCGATTCCATGACCGACGAGAAAATGGCCGCCGGACGTTTTAAGGGCCCAGCGGATCACGAAAGGTCTTCCCGCGCCCAGTTCGCCCTGAATCTTTTCAGGCGTCAGCGACCTGCCTGTGCCGCGGCTTTCGACACCCCACTCTTCGAGAATATCTTCGATACTGCCTGTGTATCCGTAGTTGTAATTCCAGTAATTGCACTTTTTTTTCGGATCTTCGCAACAGCTTATCGAGCCGAAGTCATGCCAGGTTGCATGCGTCCGCGTATAATCGGCGATGGTGCATTGCGAAACCGGCGTCCCGTAGTAGCTCAGTACGCAGCAGCTTACCGCGGCCCAGCACCATTCAGTCTGCTCCTGGATCACTTCCGGTACTTCGAGCACCTGACCTGCGGAGATGACGGGGCGGGTAATCAGAAGAAAAAAAATCGCATTCCATGATATGCAACGATGCATGACGCCTCCTGCGGCGATGTGCCGCTTAACGATCCGCCGACCGGTGGTCGCAACACCGGCGGTGAATTTCGCCGAACAATTCACTGCGTGAACGGGGTGACGGGGCATCGACGTTGAAAACAAGCCGGGCCGAATGCAGCGGATGATATTCGCCATCGTCAAGACCGGCGCCCGTGCGGTCGAGCATCAGAAAATCGCACTTCAACCGGTCCAGTCTGAACAGGGCCCTGCGGCTGCCGGGGTATTTCCTGTCAAATTCACCGAATTCCCGTGCCAGCGCCGCTCCGCCCAATTCGACGGCTTTCAGAACGCCGTCAACCGATGCCACCGTAAGAAGCGATCGAGACTTCCCGTCAACCAGCACCGGGATCCGCCACTCGTTGCGCGCGACGGGATGATCCGAAGGATTGCCGGTGTCACCGTTCAGGGAGTCCGGATATGCGGTGTAAACGCGCAGCGGGGTTCCGGGAATCGCCCGTGTGAATTCATCCCGGTGAAGAAATCCGTACCGGGATTCATGACCCAAAGGAATTTTGCCGAGAAATGCCGCAAGCGACGATTTGGCAACCGTGCGAACCGATTCATCCGAAAAAACCGAGTCGCCCGCGAAAATCACCCTCGGGGCGGGGGAAAAAAACAACAGCATGATCAGCGGTAAAATCCGCATGGCTCCTCCCCTGCTTACCCTTTATTCGTGTCGAAAAGATCCGACAGTATGATATATTAACAATCTCATAATTATCAGCACTGTCCCATTTGAAATCATCGGGGTCGCTATCGGTATCGTCCTTGAAAACAGGGCTTTTTCGATACCGATGCCGATTCCGACCCCGACTCCGAACGAAATCAACAGTGCTTTCTATTGTGAGACAGTTAATATACTCCTGAACCCCAGTAAACACAATATACCTAAGAAAAGGCGAAAAACGCCTTTTTCCCCCGATTCCCTCCATTTTCTGTTTACTGGAGTGAACGATCGGTATGATGAGTATGCCTGGTTGGCATTGGTCCGCTGCTGGCGGGATTAGTATGCCAAACCGGTATCAGCGGGTCATTGCACTTTTTACCACAGCGTGCCGGACTGACCTCCTGCAAAATAAAATTGTAAGTACTCATCCGGTACCATCAAGTAGTTTCGTTATTATCCAACTTTCAACGTTGGGGCCTGCTCGGCAACAGGGGCACCGGTGCAAAAACGGGCGCGGCTTCGGGACTCGCCGCAATGCTCGACAGGGACGGCGACTGCAATCCGCTCGACGACCTGCTGCGGCTTGCCGGCAAGGCAAAAAGGTAATAGTTACGCGCGCGAAAGCGCGCGGGTCATCTATCAACAATTTACATAAGGATATTTTATCATGAGCTGGATCATATCATTGATTATCGGAGGTATTATCGGCTGGGTGGCGAGCATCATCATGAAAACCAATGCCCAGATGGGCGTGATCGCCAATGTGGTTGTGGGTGTGGTCGGGTCGCTCCTGGGAAACTGGATCGCCGGCCTGATCGGCCTGACCGCAAACGGCACCATTGTGCGCTTCGGTATTGCGCTCGCAGGCGCGATGCTGCTGATTTTCATTCTCCGAAAACTGGGTATCTTCCGTAAAAAATAAGCTTCCGCTCCGTGAGCGCGGCCGACGCGACGACGGAGCGGATGAGATAGCGGGGGCTTATTATTCAAGCCCTTACTTTACCGTTATCGTATACAGATTCCCCAGGTACCTTTCAACCAGGAAGCGCTCGTCATCCGATAACGCCCGCTGGTAGAGGACGATGGAGGCGATCCAGCCGTCGAACGAGCCGTTGTACGTTGCGGAAGAACCGGTTCCGACCCCCATGCCGGCATTGGCTTGTGTGGTCATTTCCACGATCTGCGAGGCGGCTTTTCCGTTGAGCCACGCCTGCACCCGGATGTTTCCGCCCACCGTGATGCCGAGGCTCGATTGATAGGCAGCCACATACCAGGTATGGGGCGACACGTGCAAATCAGTGCCCCGGCACTCCTGCGAAGCGCAGCATTTACTGGTGATATCATTGAAAATGCCGATGGTTCCGTCACAGGTGATACCGAGCGCGAAGCCATAGATGGTATTGGTGGTAACGAGCGCCGTCCGGTCATTCGATACCAATGAGCGCGGGGAAAACACGATGAAAACGGTAAAGGGCGTGTCAGCCCATTGCAACGTCGTGCTGAAAAGTCCGTCGTCGCCGTTGTGGGTCACGTCATCGAACAGAAGGGCGGGCTGTGCGTTCACCGCATTCTGGACGAGGATCGGCATTCGGTCGCGGTCGGTCTGTGAGAGCGTGATGCCGTCGTCACCATGCCACGGCCATGGTGACCCTGATCCATCGCTCCATTCGCTCACCGTGTTTCCTATGTGCGATGTAGTAACGCCGCTTGAGGCGCTGAGTGATAAGGTCATATCGGCAATGCTGTCCGGATCGTCGATCGGATACCGGATGATGAGCCGGACGGTGTCGGTGGTGCCGGTGGAGTCGTTGACGGAGACTACAATCGTGTCCGTGGTCGACGATGAATAGGAGGAGTGACTGATCTTCACGGAAAACGACCGCTCCGCGCCGTCCAGTTCCTGCGTCGTCGTCGGCAGTCTGGGCCGATCGATGGTGACGACGTATCGTTCCGTGAGCGGATGGTCATCATCGGAAATGACGAAAAGCGCGCTTTCGGGCTGCGTTGTTGAATGCAGGTAAAGCTGGCCCGACGGAAGCGTCGTTCCCGAGTAGACGTAGGAGAGCGAGCAGGGGAGGTGGTTGCGCGGTACGACGGTTATTTGCGGCGAAAGGGTGTCGCTCCTGTTGTAACGGTCCTTGACCGATATCACCATCGTCCGGACTCCGGTGTCCGAAGCCGTCGGGATCCAGAAGAGCTTGCCGAACGTGTCATTGAGGACGGTGAGACCGTTATCTATTCGCGCCTGGAAGACGAACGGCTTCACCCCCATCCCTTCATCGGTCGTCAACTGAAATGAAATGCTGTCGACTTCGGCCTGCAGCAGTGTCGGGAAGTCGGCGGCCGTCGTCGCGAAGCGCACCGGCGGCGGCATGTTACCGCAGTCGAGAGCGGTAACCGGCCATCGGTAAACATCGGAGGTGTCCTGCCGGTCGGTAACCCTGACGACAAGAGTGTCGTCGCCGAGCGAATCCATCAGCGGCCTCCATAGCACGAGACCGCTGTTGTCAACGGTCATACCCGCCGGAACATGTATTTGAATGATTTCGACGCTGTCACTGTCCGCATCGAAAACATGGATCTGAAACGCATACTGGCTGTCGGCGCAGCAGTAAACCGGAAACCCCGGATCCTCGGCGATGGGCGTAATATTCGCCGTCGAAGAACCGTACTGAATGATATGACGCACCGTGTCGCTCTCGCCGGTCCTGTCGCGTACCATGACGGTGAGGAATTCAACCGTTTCTGACGAATCCGGTTCGATCGCAACGAGAAAATCTTTTCGGTTGAGAACTTCGACCGAACGCAGGGAACCCAGTGAGACCGTTACCGTATAGGTCTCAGTCAAAGGATGGTCCTGGTCGTGGATGGCGAAATAAAGGGTTTCGGGCGCCGGGTGAGTGAAAAGGTCGAGTACGCCCGCGGGAGTCGTTTCGCCGGAGAATCGTACCGAAAGACTGCAGGGATGCTGATTTTTCGGAACGACCCATATCGCGGGAAACAGCGTGTCGAAACCGTGAACACCGTCGCCCACGGTTACCATCAACTTCCGGTAGCCCGTGTCCGCGAGCGAAGGCGCCCAGATCAGCAGACCGGCGGTGTCGTTGACAAGAAGCGGAGTTTTATTGTCGAGCAGTGTCGCGCTGTAGTGCGGCAGCATTTTCACCTCCGAGGGGTTTACGGACAGAGGGATATTGAGCCGGTCGAAACCCGCCTGAAGCACCTCGGGGAAATCGTGTTCGGTGGTCGCGAACGTGATTGATACAGCCGACCACCCGCAGCGTCTGACGGAAAAAATCCATTCGAAGTGATTTTTTTCGTAGGAGTCGGAAAGTTCAATGATGAGAGTATCCTTATCGATGCCGGGGCGCAGGACGGGTTGCCATGAAACGCCCTCCCTGTCGATTGTCATATTGGCGGGCGTCTTTATCCTTTCAAGCTCGACCGCATCTCCGTCGGCGTCCCACCACAAGGTACGACGCACGGTGTAGGTGCTTTCCGCACAGCACTCTTCGGGGATACCGAGGTCGCCGATGAGCGACGGCGGTGAATTTTTGTAAATGACGATCGTGCGTTCCTGCCGGTTGTCCCTGTTGTCGATGGCGACGATACGGAAGGGATTTCCCTGCGCACCGTGCTCGAGCGCTCCGGTGCTCTTCAACCACACATAGAAGGTTGTATCCAGGGGAAGCGTGTCCCGGTTGAATAACAGACGTGCGATCCCCGTTCCGTCGTCGAAGGCGACGATTCTGAGGGGAAGAACTTTTTTTTCCGTATAGAACTGGCTGCCGATGACCTGTCCGTCGGTCGAGACTTCCCAGATCATGGGTTCGATGGTATCGGTTGCTTTGGCATCGTACACGATCGTGCGTTGCGCCGATGCCAGGATGCGGTCGTCGAGGCTGTACGCGGACACCGTAACCGTATTGTAGCCGGTGCTGAGGGGCACGAGCCAGCTCCATTCACCGGCGCCGACGATCCTATTTTCGAGCGGATAGTCCTGCTCGTTGACCCGGCAGGAAAGCTTCATGGTGTCGCCGAGGTTATTCTGGACGGTGCCGCGAATAAGGTAACTGCGTTTCGTGGTGGTCACCAGATCCGAGTTCGGAAGGTAAAAGTTGACGAATACACTGGTCGATTTTATTCCGTCGGAGCTGAAGACGACGAAAAACGTGTCGCACACGGTGTTGCTAAACTGAAGGTTATCGATCGCGAACACCGCAATCGGGAAGGCCGAATTATTCTCGGTTAATTCAGGAAGATTGTTGAACAGCTTGGTGTAAATGCTGGAGCTCCGGTTGACGAAGTCAAAGGCCGTCCGGTTCACGCTGCACGATTCCACTTCGGCGCTCCCCCCGTCGGCAATGAAGGCCCTGAAAGCAAACACCGTGTCGCCGCTAAAGATCGTATCCCCCTCCATGCCGTCGTTCATGCATCGGATGACGGGTTTCGATGTGTCGTCGAGTGAATAGGAAAAAGCGAAGGACGGCGATCCGTTTTTGCCCGAAATGTCCGATACCCAGAGCGAGCCTTTCCCGCGCGGTGGAGAGAACAGGGGAATGGAGGTCGAGAACCGGTTGCAAACCGAAGATCCGTTCCAGTTGCCTTCCAGGCTCCAATGATAAAGCACCCCTTTTTTTTCGTCCGGTACGGCCATGGTTAAAAGGACGAGGGTGTCGCCGAAAAAGCCGCTCACATCTTCCTGCCATAAAGGATTATACACCTGGACCGGGAATTTCTGCTCCAGTATTTGGCCGTTAGAGCGAAAAATTCTCAGCGTCGATGTCTGGCGCCCGGTATCGAAGAAGGAGACATTGAATGAATACGGGCCGCCTTTCAGGTTTTCTCCGGGCGACGTCCTTTTTACGACCGTATCCGCCCAATAGCGGTTTTTCGGAATTGAAAAAACGAAGGAATCGACCTCATCCCGCACTGCGATAACCATCGTGAACGTGCCGGTTTCAAACAGGGCGACCGAATCTTTGTCTGAAAAAGTCCAGGAGGTCACGTACACATTGGCGTTTTCAGGATCGGTGAAGGGGTTGTAGTCACGGCTGCAAAAAAAAATCGCCACTGCGGCGACACAGAAAATGCCCATGCTCCCGCTTTTTATCAAGCTTCTTTTAATCAAGGCAACCATCCCCCCGATTTTCCTCGAAAAGTTTAACTGATAGGGTTTTTATAATTATAGGGGATTTTCAGCGGAAAATGAAGGGAAAAAAGCAATTTCTGCAATTTCATCGGGATACTTCGATGCGGGAGTCGCTCTTTCCGGGCTCTTTTACAATGATTGCCAGCAGCGCCATCGAAACCAGCGCGACAAGGCCGCCAAAACCGAATGCAACGGTACCGCCGAAACCCGGCAGCAGTTTATTGAAACCGCTGTAAAGGAAGCCGAAAATGACGCTTGCGGGAAGCGCTCCCAGGCCGACGGCGAAATTGTACATGCCGAACGCACTGCCTCTCTTGCCCTCCTCGACGATGTCGGCGACAAACGCCTTCTCGGTCCCTTCGGTAAACGCATAGAACAATGCATAGACGGCAAAAAGAATGAAGGTCGCCGCAACCTGCACGGCAACGGGCAGGAAGACCAGCAGGGCGAAGGAAATATAGACAAACGCATATATCGCCCACCCGATATTGATGGTGATCTTCCTTCCGATCCTGTCGGACAATGCGCCGAAGGGGGTTGAAAAAATGACTTTGATGATATGAAAAAAACTCCAGATCAGGGGAAGAAACAGCAGGTTGATCAATCGGGCCTGTTGCTCCGCATCGCCGAGATTCGACACCATATCACGAAGCGGCCCTATGCTCCCGATGAAGTCGATGACGGCGCCGCTTTCGTGAATCGCCTCTTCGACGCGAAACAGCAGAAACGCGTCCGAGGAGTTGCCGAGCGTAAACAGCAGCAGCACGAAAAGATACTTGATGAAATTCCTGTCGAAATCCCTGAGGGAAAATTTGAATGCCTTCGATCTCCCGGCCTTCGGCGAAGCTTCTTTCACGAAAAAAATGATGGTCGCAACCGCCAGGGCCCCGGGAATGATCGAAAGAATATACGTCCAGCGCAATGCCGACAGAGTGTCTTTTACGCCGAATGCCAGCACCAGAACCATCAGCGCCGCGATGGCAAGCAGGGGTCCGATCACCGCGCCGGCATGGTCCATGGCGCGGTGGAACCCGTATGATTTGCCCCGGATGCTTTCGTTCACCGAAGAAGCGATAAGCGCATCGCGCGGCGCCGACCGGATTCCCTTGCCGACGCGGTCGAACATCCTTACAAAGACAATTTGCCACGCGGTTGCTACAACGCCGGTAAACGGCCTCGCGATGGTCGATATCGTATAGCCGATCAGCACCAGCAGCTTCCGCTTCCCCGCCTTGTCCGAGATAATCCCGCTTATCAATTTGAGCATCGCGGCCGTCGTCTCGGCGACGCCTTCGATAACTCCAAGTATCACCGCCCCGGAGCCGAGCGCGGCAACGTACATGGGCACAAGCGGATAGATCATTTCGGTCGCGGCGTCGGTGAAAAGACTGACGACCCCGAGCATGATGACGGTAAGCGGTATCTTTTTAGCGGCGGCCCCGCCCATCTTCGAATCCTTTCCTTTTTCAACCAGCGCGCTTGCCGCGCCGCATCGATTTGATGGTATCGCCGGCGTTTCGGTACAACGACCTGCGCGATGGAGGGGGCATTTAAGTTCCCTCCCCTTTCGGGAGATTAATTCTTGCTGATGATCGAACGATACTTTCGTTCCGGTGCGGAAAGATCGATCGAACCGAATCTGACTGCAAGCGCCATTCCAAGTCGCTTCACCGCCTCGGCGACTCCCCAGGTGCGCAACACCCGGATAACGGAACTGAAGGAATAAAATCGCCTCAGCGCCCATTTGAACAGTTTTTGAAGGTCAAGGGGAGTCATGTTCCTTGGCCGGAAAATGACATGCATCATGTCATAATACTGCCAGTCCTCGGTGAGGATCCGTCCCTCCTTGCGCAGTTCCTCGAAAAGGCGAGTACCGGGGTACGGGGTGAGGATGGGCGGCTGCAGCGAATAGGCATTGATGGACCGGCAGAAATCGACCGTTCGGGCGATATCCTCCTTCGTGTCGTATTCAAGTCCCAGGATGATGCTCGCGCTCAGTTTCATCCCCAGGTTTGTAAGACGGCGGGCGCTTTCGTGAACGGACCCGACGGATTGCTTCTTGTCAACTGAGTCCAGCGATTTCTGGTTGGTGCTCTCCATGCCGACAAGTATGATGCGGAAACCGGCGCGCTGCAGCAGATCGACAAGCTCCTCGTCGTCGGCGACGTCGACACGGCCGAAGAAAAACGTCTCGCGGAACGCGAGATTGTTGTCGATGAGCATTCTGCAGATCCGTTTGGTCCTCGCTTTATTGGCGGTAAAATTATCATCCTGAATATTGACACGGGAAAACCCCTGCGCCCGATAGTGCCTGATCGCCTCGACCACCTTCTCGGGGCTCATTTCCCGGTAGGGGTGGAACATGCGCGAGGTCGTGCAGAAGGAACAGCTGTTGGGGCATCCGCGGCTGGTAATGAAGTTTGCCGTGTTCACGGGCGACCTGATGAGAGAGTAGTCGGGAAACGGTATCGAATCGATGTCGGGTATCGGCTCTCCCCGGACGACCGGATCCGTCGACGCGCCTTCGATCACGGCCTTGATGACGCTTTCCGCCTCGCCCGTAATCACCTGGTCACAATGTTCCTTCGCTTCATCAGGCATCACCGATGCATGAAAACCGCCTATGATCACACGTTTGCCTCGTGACCGGAAGTAGTCGGCCAGGGCATACGCCCGTGGAGCGGTCGAAGTCATCGTCGAAAGACCGATCACGTCCGCCCGAAGTACTTTATCCATGGGCAAATCACGATACAGCTCCTCATAGACGTCGACGGTGTGCCCCGCATCGGCAAGTATTTTCCCCAGTATCAGCGGACCCGGGATCGAATTCTCCGGCTCATAGATCACATGCCCCAGACGATACAGGAGCGTTCTATGCAGATCGGAAGCGGGGGTGACCATGGCAACTTTCATCTATCGAAACCTCCCTCGGCGGTGGTGAAATACGTAATGGTGTCAGGGGTCATGGGCATGGCGTCATTTGACGCAGAAAACACGCGAAATACTCTTCCAACGGATTCCTAAACTACTACTTTGAATGAAAGCTTCGCAAATAGTAACCGTGGAAAGCCGGGGGCATGAAGGAGCCCATGGCATGCGTATACTGATTTCCCGGCGATGCGGCTATGGCCGCAGCCGCATCGCCGGGCCATAACCGATGATGCTTCGCAACGGCGAGGCTCTCCGGATCAACGCAACCGCAGGGAACCTCCGGAGCGGTTTTAATTCCCTCCGGCGGAAAGATATATTTCTTTAATGCAAATCCACCTTTGATTACTGAGGATATCCATGAAAAAAAATGCGGTAATGCTGTCAATGATGGCGATCGGCGCCGTCTATGTTGTGCTGGCCATCAATTACCTGCCGTTTACCGTCGATGATTCGTTTATTACCTACCGCCACGCCGACAACCTGGCCCGGGGCAGAGGACTGGTTTACAATGAGGGCGAACGGGTCGAGGGCACTTCCAATTTTTTATTTGCCGTCATGCTTGCAGTCGTGCGAAAATCGGGCGGTGATCTACTAGCCGGCGCCAAGGTGCTCGGTGTTCTATTCGGCGCGCTCACGCTGTTCTTCACCTTTGCGCTTTCGCGGTCGATTAATGGCAGCGGCGGTGTGCGTGCACTTATTGCACCGTCGTTCACCGTCGCCAACGTCTCGTTTCTCGCATGGTCCGTGGGCGGGCTTGAAACCACCCTGTATGCCTTTCTCCTGACCCTTGCGCTTTACCTGATGCACGGTGAAACAACCGGCAGGCGCTTCCCGTGGTCCGCCGTCGTTTTCGGCCTCCTTTCCCTGACACGCCCTGAGGGAATCTTCTTTGCACTGGCCCTTATCGTCACGGTGAATTTCATCGCAGGCCGTCAGACGCTTCGCTACAATCTTCTATGGCTAGGCATGCTTGCCGCGGTGTTCGTTCCTTTTGAATGCTGGCGGTGGTGGTATTACGGAAAACTTCTGCCCAATACCTGCTATGCAAAGGTACACCTTTCTTCCCCCGGATTACTTGTCAACACCATCAGATACTATTGCCTGGGCTATGCCGACGCCAACGGCGGTACGGCGCTCTATCTTCTCGGTCTTGTACCGCTCGGTATTCTTTCGGGGAGAAAAACGTATGTCCGCCTTCTGGGGTCTGCGGTCGCCATTCAGGTCGCGTATATCATACTGGTAAACGGCGACTGGATGCCCACATGGCGCTTTTTCGTTCCCATTACGGGGATCCTGGCGGTTCTTATCAGTCAGGGTCTCATCGGGCTGTACCGGGAGGGGCTTAAAAAAATTATTCCGTTGCCGGTGGCCGTGATCTCCCTCGCGCTGATACTCGCCGCCAGTCTCTCAACGGGCCATACCGCATTTAAAATTCAATTCCCGGGTTTCTTCTCCTGGTACAAAAATCCCACGTACGACGCGATTATCAATAATATCGCGAGCAACAGCAACTATGTCCTCATGGCCCGATGGATCAACGAAAACATCCCGGATAAAACACGGACCCTTGCCGTCGGTGAAGCAGGCTACGTGCCGTATGCGACCGGGATGCGCACCGTGGACCTGTATGGATTGACAAACCCGGAAATACTGGCAATCCCTGATGTCAAAAAAAACCGCATGGGCGTTGGGCTCGTTTCCCCGAAGGCCGCCCACGAATCCGGACCCCTGTATCGCTATATGAACTTGAAAAAAACAGACTACCTTCTACTCAGCCATCCGGGAAACGCATCCGCCGATTCCGTACTGTGGGGAGGCTTGTATGTCCTGATCCACCGGAGCGGCAACCTCTGTCTGTACCGGAAGAATTGACACTTCCGCTTCATTTATAAGTTTTTATGCTCCGCCCGAATTGTCCGATTCACCATCCCGTCACCCTGAACCGGACCGTCAGATAGGTATTCCGTATCCCCAGGCTGTCGAGCGAAATGCTTCGTCGAGGACGTCGTCGAAATTGATACATCCGGGTTTTGTGTATCCCTGCTACGACCTGAAGCGGATCTCGCGTAAGAAAAATTGTGTCGGAATCGGCCAACTCTTCGTCATGGTCCCGCCGAAGCAGACACATCCCGGCACCCCGGGAAGAGGCATGGGATTTTCGGCTGCGGCATGGCTGCAACGCAAAAAATCAACGTTAGTGATACCTGTCGGTGCATGTTATATTTTGAGGAGAGATGAATGCCGCGATTAAACAAACGCTGGTCCCTTTTCTTTTTATCGCCCTGACCGCTCATGCGGCCCAGTACCCCGCGCGTCCGCAGGGGCCGGTCGGCGACTATGCCGGTATTTTGGATGCCGCTACCGTTACATCACTCTCCCGGATCAGCCAGGCACTCTGGGAGCAGGCCGGTTTTGCGCTGGTGATTGCGACTGTCGCATCCATCGGCGATGAATCCATTGAAGAGTATGCGGTGAAATTGTATGAAAAGTGGAGGGTGGGTTTAAAAGGAAAAGATGAAGGCGTTCTTATTTTATTATCACTCGACCCGCGGCGGGTAAGGATTGAAGCGGGATACGGCGCCGAAGGGTATCTTAATGACGCAAAAACGGGAAGGCTGCTCGACCAGTACGGCGTTCCCTTTTTTAAAACCGGGGATTACTCACGGGGTATGCTCGCACTGGCGACGGAGGTTGCCCGGATTGTAGCTGCCGAAAAGCAGATCTCATTGACGCTTCCCGCCGACAATTACCCGCAACAGGCTCAGAAAGGTGTGCGAAAGATATCCCCCCTTTCCATGTTCTTTTTTATAATTATTTTTCTGCTGCTGATCAGTACCCGATTCGGCCGTTCACTGCTTTTTTTCTTTTTGATGTCGAGCCTTCTTGGCGGCGGCAGAAGCGGGGGTTTCGGCGGAGGCTTCGGCGGGGGTGGATTCGGCGGAGGCTTCGGCGGCGGCGGCGGCGGCGGCGGCGGCGCTTCCCGCTCATTTTAACCGGGAGAATATGATGAAAGCTATTGTCAATCCGATCGAGTATGCAAAAACCGCGGTGGCGGCGTACGCTTCGCTTTACGGTTCGGACCTCGTCTCCGTTATCCTGTACGGAAGCGCGGCGGGCGGTGATTTCAATCCTGAAAAATCGGATATCAATCTGCTGATCGTCCTGAGTTCAATGGATCCCGAACTCATAGCGAAATCAGCCGGCCTGCAGGAGAAGTTTGCCCGCCGGCGGTTCAGCAGGCCCCTGTTCATGGATAAAGAGTATATCGCCAATTCGTACGACTCATATCCCATGGAATTTCTTGATATGAAAGAGTGGCATCGGGTACTGTTCGGCGAGGATATTCTCATGTCGGTTGCTCCCGCAACGGAGCATCTGCGGCTGCAGGTCGAGCGGGAATTGAAAGGGAAGTGGCTCCATCTGGTGCAGGAATTTACCGTTGCACGGAAAAATAGAAAACGCCTTCTGCACCTTGCCCGGCTTTCCCTCAAATCATTTTCGCCCGTGTTCCGGGCACTCTTGAAGCTGAAAGCGGCCGACATTCCGGCCGACAAAAAAGAGCTGTTTGCGGCGGTGGAATCATCCTGCTCCATTGCAGGGAGGCCGTTGCAGAATATTGAGCAGTCGTGTATGGCCGGCAACACTCCGGAACTGGAGCCCCGGTTTATCTCCTATGTAAAAGCTATAAAACGGATTATCGATACCATTGAAAACAAATAACGCATGGAGGAATCGTATGAGTGGTAAAGTAAAAGTGCTTATCGGCGTCGGGATTGCCGTTCTGGTTCTTCTCATTTTGGGCGGCAACGTCATCGGATGGCGCAACAAACTTGTCGGCCTGGACGAGCAGGTGAAAAAGTCGTGGGCGAACGTCGAAAACCA
>JAFGIW010000020.1 GCA_016929415.1 Chitinispirillaceae bacterium
ATTCTGCAGGAAGAGATGCTTTAATTTTATTAGCATCCGTGCCCTGATCCTTCCAGTCAGCGAGAATCTCGCTGGGAATACTGCCCGGCATGGTTTCGCTAATAGCGGCATTTGTGACAGGTACCAGAAAAGCCCCTCCTACTATTGCAGTGAGTACGGCCCCCTGCAAAAAGGATGATTTCAGATATAAAAAACCTTTTTTAATCATAATACCCCCTAGGTGATGTGGATTATTAGGTTTTTTTACAGTTAATTTTATATATAAGCGGTTAAATAGTTCTTTCCGCATGTTTTTTTATTTATATATATTATATACCTTAATTTAATATATATAATTTGTTTTTTTCATAGCGATAATTGATCAATATAACAATGGTTTCTGTGGATCTAATATTCCACAGATTAAAGATTAATTAAAAAACAGCTTCGGTTCTACCTGTGTTTCTGCCGAAACCATATCCCTCAGGTACCGACCCGGAAGAAGTGAACACGATCATCATCGGTCTTTTGCGTTATCCTAACATTACCTACACGTTGGCAACCCTGGATAAAACAGCGTGCCGACCATTTAACTGCCGTAATTGCCGCCACCCGATAAGCCCTCTGCCGATCAGCGAGCTGCCGTAATTTTTCCTGTATAGAGCGGCAGTCGATCGGCTGTCTCAATCCGGAATACCCGGCAGCCGGATGAGGCAGGTGGTATCTGGTGTCTCCCGCCGGTCGGATTCACAGGAGAACGGGACAGCTGTCGTCCCGACAGTGAGTAGGTAGTCAGAAACAACTGCCTGTTGTAACGAGCGGGCAGTTTGACGGGTGCCGATATTCCATTGATGATGATTTCGGTTATTTTCAGGCCGGCCAACGCATGAATGACGGCGTCTTCGTGTTGATATATCACTTCCACGGTTTTCGTACCCTCACCCGGTTCAAGGTAGAAAGTGTCAAAATCACAACTGATAAGTACCTGATATTTACCCTGAAAACCGTTGAAACTGAACTTTCCGGAATCATCGGTGTTTCCTCCTGTCACGGTTTTCCACTCGTCCCGAACTTCGCGCCAACGCTGCCCGCAGGGGGTTTCGTTGTTCAGGGAGTCGACAAAGTAACTGGTGAGATCGCTGCCCGACATGTAACGTTGGCACCAGCCCCCCATACTAAGACCTCCGACATTCGGGTTGGCGAAACAGGTACGCATCGACTCCTCAATTTTATCCGGCGCCTGACTGGTGTCGAAACTGAAATCCACATCGGTGAGCCATACCGGTTTTCCGAGCTGCTCTGCAAGATAGTTTATTTTCGGTTCATAGGAACTTTTATTCATGTCCGCACCGAAATGACCCTCGGCGCCGATGATATCAAACTTGCTGCTTATTGGTTTAACTATGTTTATATATTGGTCGGCGGTGGTCTGATCACCGGAGGTGATCAAATTATAGTCGTTGATGACGAAGTCGGCAACAGAGTCTCTTTTGCGGGCCTCATCCATTATCCAGCTGAAAATATCCGGGTCACCGCTTTTCGTTTGAAGCATGCCACTTGAAGGTAATGAACCGTTCTCCCCGTGGCAGATTTCGTTGATGAGATCCCACTGGGCGACCTTTCCTTTGAAATGGCCCATTGCAGTATCGATACGTTCCTGCATGGCCTGTTTGAATGCGGCGGTCCCGAGATTGCGTGTCCACTCCGGAATCCGGTCCTCTTTTTCATTCGAGAAAAGACTGTGGCCGCGGACAGGGATTTTTTTTTCAAGCAGCCAGTCGACAAGGAAATCCGCTTTTAAAAAATCGGGATCGCACTTTTCAGAACATTTCATTACATTTTCCCACTTCATCTCATTTTCGGGAGTGCCTACATCGAAATAACTCAGGAACCTTTCTCCGTACTCACCGAGGGTATCGAATGCCTCGCCACGTATCGTACCCCCGAATGCGAAATCGTTGCTTATTTGTGCGATACCAATCAAAATCCCGGGAAGCGGCGCTCCTCCAGGGGCAACAACCATTATTTCACAATCACGTTTCCTGTGGCTGTAATCATAGTCTCCCGCAGCTGTTCCGGCCGGAATTTCTTTGAAAAAACAGGCCAGGATGAACAGCAGAACTAAGCGGATAATGTGTTCATGTAAAATGTGATTCATTATTCCTCCTTAACTTTAAGAAACCTGCGAAGCACTTGTACCGTTCCCGCGTTGTTTTGCGGGACGAAGTAGCGTTTTTATCGTCCGATTTAGGTAATAGTTTATAATATAAGTTAAATTATCACCGGGGTGTTCGAATTCTGGATAACAGCAACCTGGTGTATTTGGCGGGTTGTACAAAAGTTTCAGCTTGGTTTCATTTACTAATCTCCGGAAACGGGGGATACGAACGCGCTCCGAAACGCCAAACGACACCATACACGAGAACCGTTGAACAGGCTCCCCCTCCCCAACCGTTGCCAGCCGGCAACACTTTCCACCCTGCCGCATTGTAACCATCCCTTTTCAGGGGTATATTATTTTCAGATACCGGAGAATCCGTCATGAGCAGAGAAATGCCTATAATCTTCGATTACATGAACTATCGCACCTTTCTTACGGATGTTCTCGCCTTTCGGAAAGAGGTAAACAGCGCCTTTTCCATGCGTGCGCTGGCGGCGAAAATCCAGTGCAACCCCGGATTCTTCAACCGCATCCTCAAGGGGGAGCGCAATCTGATGGCGGCTCACGTCGTTGAACTTGGCAAGGTGCTCAAACTAAGTAAAAAGGAGTTGCGTTTTTTCGAGCTGC
Organism: Chitinispirillaceae bacterium; assembly: GCA_016929415.1. Classification (GTDB taxonomy): domain Bacteria; phylum Fibrobacterota; class Chitinivibrionia; order Chitinivibrionales; family Chitinispirillaceae; genus JAFGNB01. The sequence continues at coordinate 2,768 of JAFGIW010000020.1, forward strand.
TGGTCGGCTACAACCATGCCAAACGCCAGACCGAACGCGATTACTATTTCGAACAACTGCTGCAACTGAAAAAAACCCGGGTAAAGCAGATCGCCGTCGACCAGTATAAACTTTACTCACACTGGTATTACCTGGTGATACGGGAGCTTCTTGCGATCATGCCGCATCTTTCCACGCTTGAAGAATATGCCCGTATGATTGCAAAGTCGCTTGAACCGCAGGTAAGTTACGGTGAAGTCCGCGACGCCCTCGACCACCTGCTCCATCTGGGAGTGATACGCCGCCTGCCGGACGGCGCTCTCGCCCCGGCCGATAAATTCACCGCAAGCGGCCCCCTGGTGCCGCAGGTGATCGTAAACCGGTTTCTGCTTGAATTCGCCGATCTTGCCCGCAGGTCGATTGACGGGATTCCGAAAAAGGAGCGGCGCTTTTCCACGCTTACCTTCAGTGTTTCGAGGCAGGGGTTTGAAAAAATTGCCGCCCGTATCGACGAGTTCCGGCAGGAAGTCCTCAGCATGGTCGCGAGCGACGCCAGTCCGCTCGACCGGGTCTGCCACCTCAATCTGCAGCTCTTCCCGGTAACACGATGCGGACGAAAGGAGGATGCGGCATGAACGCGTTGCTTCGCAGGATGCTGCTTGTTGCAGCCGCATCGATCGGCGTTCTGCCGTTTGCCTGCATGATCGTGGGCAGCCAGGAATCGGCTGCCACCGAAAGTACACCCTCCACCGGGGGCACCGGTTCGGAGGTGGTCGGCGTGGTCGATTATCCCGAAAGCGGCGGAGCGGCAAAGACGATCCGGACCGGCGGCACACGCTTCCTGCCGGTCGCCGGGGGCAGCGTATTCATCAACTGGCGCAGGTTCCTCCCCGATACCGCCGAGGCGGGTGAGGAGCCGTTCACCTTTACCGACAGCAGCGGGGCGTTCCGCATACGCTATGCGCTGCCCGGGGAGCAGATGATTTACATCCGTGATAACGGCGGCAACAGCGTCGCGCATGCGTTCATTGTGCCGGACGGCGGTTCGCCGGTCAGTCTCGGGACGCTCCATGCGCGGAAGAGCGCCGGCGTCTCGCTGCAGTATAACGGGAAGACACCGGGCGATCCGCTTTTCGTCATCAACGTGCTCGGCACCGGGATGCAGATCCGCTGCACCGACCGCGATCAGCGGATCACCTTCGACCGGATACCGACCGGCGTCGAACAGATACTGTACGTCCGGATCTACCGGCCTGTCAATAAAAAGTACGAACTGAAACCGATCGACCTGCAGCCGGGAGTGATTTCCACGCTGCAATCGATCATCGGAGATTGATGCCGTGAACGGAAAATCGACCGGAACCGGATAGCAGACATGATGGCAACACCCCCGCGCCTTCCACTGCGCAGACGGCGGGCGCGGGTTGTTTATAAATAGGGTTCCGCGGATCTAAATTGACAGTTTGTAAACAGATCGGGAAGCAGCCGCTTCACCGGGATAGGGGATGTCATGTCCCCGGACAGCAACCATTTTGCAAAGGAGTCGCCAATGTTCCGATTCATTCTTGCCCTTACGTTTGCGCTGTCGCTGCTTTTAAGCTCGTGCGCCATCTTCATCTGCGACGCCGACGACCCGTGCGACGACGATGACGATTCGATCACCGTCATCATTCACCAGTCGCCCATAGGCCCGGGTCGATAGGAGGCGGCCATGAAACCACGTTTGTCATCTATTACCGTTTTTGTGATTGCTGTTTTCTCTTCCTGTTCGCTGATGGTGAGCGGGTATGAGGAGGAAGAGGAAGAAGAGGAAAAAGAGGAGAAGAAGGAAGAGGTCAGGAAGGAGGAGCCGGCGCGTATCTCCTTCAAAACGAAAACGCTTTTTCCCTTTCAGAACAACACGAACTGGTGGATGTACAGCGAGCCGGGGGGAAATACGCTGCGCATCGCCGTCACCGACACCATTTCCGACGACGATATCACCTACTACCGGGTGTCGTTTCAGGAGGAGCGGGTGGACACCACCGACGACTGGTTCCAGCAGTCATCCTCGGGGACGCTCTTCGGCCCCGCGCTTAACGGCGCCTACTACCGCTTTCTCCCTTCGGTGATCGATGCCGCTCGCGACACCTTTACGTCGAACAGCAGCACCGTCACCTATACCTGGGACGAACCGCTGGAATGCAACGGCGTTGATTTCCGCAATACCCTTTCGCTCAAGTATAGCAGGCCTATCATCCATGGTTTCGACGAAATCATTCTCGCCGATTCGATCGGCATCATGCGGCTCGTCGACTTCGACGCCCGGTGGACCGTGGAGTATACGCTGGACAGCTGCAGTATCGACGGGAACGTACGCCGGTGGGGGACGGAGTAGAGACGCACGGCCGTGCGTCTCTACGAATTATTGCGTTGGACGCAGGATTATTCCCCCAGCACCTGGACGTACACCTTGCGCGACCGGGGCCGGTTGTCGTGGTCGATCACCACGATCTGCTGCCAGGTGCCGAGCATCGGCTCTCCGTCGACCACCGGCACGGTAATTCCCGGCCCCATGAGGGTCGAACGGATATGGGAGAACCCGTTGTCGTCGCCCCAGGTCTGCGAATGGCGTGATTGCATGGTGTGCGGCACCATCGCGTCAAGCTGATCGCGTACGTCGGCGACGAGGGCGCCCTCGTATTCGATGGTCGAAATCGACGCGGTGGACCCGACCGCGAAAACGACGACGATGCCGTTGATTATTGACGATTCGGAAATGATCCGTTTCACCTGGCCGGTGATGTCGCGGATGTCGGAAAACCCTTTTGTCTGAAGGGTGATGGTGGAACCGTAGACCATGATTCGCCTCCCGGGGGTTGAAAAGCATCAGGGCGACGCGCCGGCCGCCCCTTCTATTTTTTCCCACCCGTTGCCTGTTGCCTACTTCTTCCCCGAATAATATTCGTACGCCTGTTTCACGGACAATTCCAGCATGCTGAAGGCTTCGGATGAGAGATATTTCTGCAGGGGAGTCCGGTTGGTCTGAAAACGGCGGTATGCCTTGTCGATATCATTCCGTTCAAGCATCGTGTAAATACCCAGAATCTCCTCCTGGGCCCGGTTCATATTCGCCTGCAGGTCAACGGCATTGGCATCGGGCTGTGCGGGCTGCGCCGATTGTTTCGTCTTGTTCTCCACCTGCGTGAGGTAGGTCACCTTGCTCTTTTTTTCCGGAGCGGCTGAGGCGAAGTGCTCGATGGTGGTTTTCAGCATCGCGAGTTCATCGGGCCGCAAAAACCGTTCGAGAAACGACCGCTCCTTTTCCTGGAGCTTCCGCGCGGCGGCCGGATCGTTTTTTTCGATGAGCGTGTAAACGGCCATCGCGATGGAATCGGCGCGCTGTTGCTTGACACGCAAGGCGGCTTCCTGCGCCGCGCGGGTGAGACGGGCGATGCTGTCCTGGCGGCTCCGCTCCCTGCGCTCCTGCCACAGCCGTGAATTCTCGATCGCCTGAAGGCTGTCCCTCTTCTCCTGCGCCTTTTTCTTCGCCGCAAGCATAATATTATCAAGCACCGGATTTTCCTCCTCCTCTTCATCGTCGACAAGTTCGTCGATTTCAGAAGACCTTCCGCTCTCTTCCGGTGTTCTGACGGAAATAATCATTCGATCGACCGAGGCGGCTTTATCGTGACTCACCCCGCAGGGCCGCAGCACCGTCTGAAGGTATTTGTCGGCCGCTTCGACGCCCTTCGACCGCAGTAGGGAGATATTCACATTGACAAGAGAATCCTCGAGTGTTTTCAATCGTCCGCCCGCCCGTTTCAGCAGCGAGGAGACCGCGATCGCTTCGCGCTGCGGCAGGTGCGATTTGACTGTCGATAACCGGTTTTCGGCGGTGTCGAGCGTCCGGCGGGCTTCGGTGATTTTACGTTTATCAAGCAACCGGTTCGCCGACACCGCCGCCGCCTCGATCAGCGGCTTTGCGTCCATGGCCTCAATGAGCCCTTCCACACGGTCTTCGAGCCTTTTATAAGCGGATTTCGACACATTCAGATAGAGCCGGTTGCGCAGGCAGTACCCGAGCTCTTTGCGCGCGGAATCGGCATTGCCGGCCATAAGCGCCTTTTCGAGAAAATAAACCGCCTCGCGCGAAAGAGCGCGCTTGCGTTGATTGTAGGAATCGGCGAGTTCGTTCGCCTTTCGGGCATCGACCTGGTCCATATTCTTATGAATGCGGTAGAGTGTCGCGAAATCGGGACGCCATTTCCCCACTTCCTTGTTGTAGTTATCGACCAGCTCATTAATGGTCAATTGCCGCTGCCGCATCTGCTGTATAATCAGATCGCTCTCTTCCAGATAAATCTGCGCCTCGAGTTCGCCCACTTTCCAGAGTATGTACTTCTCGTTCGGATCACCCCTCGCCTTCTCTTTCAGCGATTTGACGATCTTTTTAGCCTCGGCGATCGACCGCTGGTGCCGGAATCCAACGCCCGCCATATCGGCCGATTCGTTGAGCAGCAGGAATCCACGCTGAACCGAAGTGTCGATCAATTCCTGACTTATGTACTTTCTCGGGGATGACGGTCCTGAAAAACAGATCTGCGGCAGTACTACCCACCACAGCAATAACATCATTGCAACTCTGATAATCATCCTGTCAAAAACCCCGGTAATTTAATCGGTTCAATCAATTAAGGCGCTCTGAAACCCCGCCGATAACCTATTAGTAATACCTTTTTGTAGCAAACGATGCAAGAGATGTTTTTATATATATACATTCCGGCTTATAAAAAAATGTACAGTGAAACAGACCGATGTCACGCCTGTTTTCAGAGCAGGCCGTGGGAGGTTAAAGTTGCCCTGAAGAGAAGACGCTAGTCGTATCCCGCACGGCATCGGGTTGATGCAACTGCTCGGCAATAAGTCTCTCGATAAGGCCGGCATAGGTGTCGAATGACCGGTACCCTTTGATCAGACAGCCGTTGAGGTAGACAATCGGTATGCTGGTGATGCCGTATCGCCGCGCCTCGGCGCCGTTGTTCTTCACCATCCGCCCGATCTCCTTCGACCGCATATCCCTTCCGAGTCGTTCCCCGTCAAGATGCAGCTTTTCCGCCGCATGCGCGACGCCGTCCTCCACCGCGCCCCTCCTCATCGTTTTGGCGCGCGGAGCAAGGGAGAAAAGGGCATCGAGCATTTCCCAGTAGGCATTCTGCCTTCGCGAAGCCAGAAGCGCGCGCGTCAAGATCTCGGAGCGTTTGTGGAGCAACGAGTACGGTTTTTCATAAAATTTCACGTGACCCCCGTACCTTCGGCTCAGCGAATCGATCAGGATATGAAGCGAATCGCAGTAAATGCACATGAAATCGAAACAGACGACGGCGGTGATCGTCGCCTGTTCATCGCCCCGGAACGGGCACCACGCCGTGTCTATGTTCACCTCGTCGGCCAGATAAACCACCGTCTCCTCGTGCGCCAGGAGACGCCGGGCGATCAGCGCCGATGCAAGGCCGGCAAGCACGATGCCGCACACGGCCAAGGTGATCAATAGTCGTTGTTTAGTCATCGTATAAAATCACCGCTCCCGTAAAAAGCATAACACGATGTTCGGCCCGGAAATGCCTCGATTCACAGGGGTTCCGCCCTCAGGTTCGACATCAATGCCCCAGAATCCTGTCGCTGGTCCCGTACTGCCGTTTGAAGAACGGAACGGTAAATACGGTCGCGGTGTCCACCGGCAACGGGATGGTGTCCGACGTGCCGTCAATCATGAAAAGATCCTTTAACGCCACGTTGCAGTAAAGCGCGGAAAATCCCCACGTCACCTTTCCGTCGGGGGTGAACGGAAGATCGAAGCTCCCGACGGCTGAAGTGTCATAGGTCATGCCGATGGTCCGGTTCGACAGTGTGAAGCCGAAGTCATGCCAGAGCGTGTCGACGGGGATGCTTCTTCTCATCGGCTGCCGGGTGCGTTTGAGAATCTCATCGACAGTGAACGTGCGGTGAATCGTCGATATGACGTTCAATGTGCGATCTCCGGTCAATAAATAGTCGTACTGCGCATCATCATTCCTGCAGAAAATGCCGGAATATACCGAATCGAGCACCCCGCTGATACGCATTTTGCATGCGATGCGGTAACCATCCTTGACCTTTTTACGGCAGAACATGCTTATTGGCGCCTCATGTACACGCTTGACGTCATTGTAGGCGATGATCCAGCTGTCGCTTTCTTTGTCGATGCCCCACGCATCGGAAAACGAAAGCCAAATCACGGAGGAAGCGGATTTTTCATTCGCATATGATACAAGGGCCGTCAGTAGAAGCAACAACAACCCTATTCTGTTCATTACCATTTATGATCCCCCATACTCTTCATTTCACCGCAGGCCGTGTGGCATGCAGACAAATAATGGCAATTGATGATGGTCTCGTGAAAACATTTCAATTGAAATTAACTTGACAAAATATGGAACAGGGATCGTAGAATGCAACAACGCCGGAAAAACCGCCATAGTAAAATGCCCATACGACATAGTATCTGTGGTATGGGCATCGCACTGGAAATTAATACGGCCTGCACTTCTTGCAGAGTTTTCAGGCCGTATTAAAACTATTTAACTGTACAGGTAAACTGTAAATCCACTCCAAATGCTGCAGCCATTGTTTTAGCTTCAGCCATTCCCTCGATGTCTTCGCAATCTTTACAGTCAGACTTTTTAACATCTTTTACAACGTTGCATTCTTTCTCATCGCCTACTCCCGAACACACTTCACAATCCGCCGAACAGCCGTACAGACCACCGACGAACAATGCTGCGGCTGCAACTGCCAACAAACGCTTAATCATACAACCCCCTATAAAGGTAAAAAATGAAAAGAACCCCGAAACTTACGGGTTTTTTGCCAATAATTTATCGATTACTCTGGAATACACGTCGAAACCCACCGCTCCTTTTATCAAATACCCGTTGATGAATGACGTGGGCGTCGATCGAACGCCGTATTTTCTTCCTTCCACGATGTCGTTTTGTAGGATTTCCCCGGTTTCGGCCGACTGCAAGGCGTTCGTGAATTTCTCGACATCAAGCCCGGCTCCCGCGGCGACATTGTTCAGGGTCTCTTCCTGCGCTCCGGACATATCGACGCCGCAGAGGATTTCCCGCATTTTTGCGGCTTTTCCCTGGAAACCCGCGGCAATAACCGCCCTTGCCTTCAATGAAGCGTGTTCATGGCCGGCAAGGGGAAAATGACGGTAGCAGTAATTTATTCGACCGGAATAGTTCCGTTTCAAACTATCCATACTTCTTGAATTCCGCCGGGAGTAGGGGCAATCCATATCCGAAAATTCCACGACCGTCACTGGTGCGTTTCCATTACCTTCAGGGGTACAACGCGTTACATCGAATGGAGCAAGCGTTCTGCTTACCACAAGCACGCTCTTTTTATTTTTCTTCACTACGAATGCACCGAGCAGAAACCCGCCAGCAATCGAGATTATAAACAACACCCAGAGCCCTCTTTGCATCTCCCTCGTTTTCAGAAAAATGAACAATAAAATAATTCCGGCATCATCACATGACAACCTTTCAGGGTCTCCCGGCGAACCTCCCGTATGCACGCTTCAGCCGAAGCCGGGCGCTGCCGATGAATAAACAAGCATAACCTTTTTGTAGCGAATGATGCAAGGGATGTTTTAATTTTTATATGGATACCGGCGGTCATGATAAACAGGCAATGGATGATCATTATGCCGCAGAGAAACGGTTTCAGCATTTGCTGTGTTACACATCCGCCGACAGGCGGTGACAATGCCGCACCGAATGCCGGTGCGGAACCATGAATGCAGCCGCCTTTCAGGATAGGGAGACACTACAGCGATGAATGCTCCGATCAACGCCCCTGATGAACGCAACGTTGACCCCATTTATGCCGTCCAGACCACCGGTTCATCAACCCAGGGGGAATCCCGCCGCAACAAACAGGAGCAGCAGCGGCCTCCATCCAAAAAGGTGTTTGATTATTTCCATCCGCTCAGCAAAGCGGTCGAGGCATCGAACCGGCGGCTGACCGAACGCAACCTTCCCTACCGGTTCAAGGTATTCAAACGATGGGGTGAAGTCTATATCGAACTCTATATCCTCGATGAAAATGGAAAAATCAAGGAAAAACAGCGGAAGAATATCAGCCAGAGCGATTTCAACAGGATTATTGATGATGTGGTGCGGGTCGAGGGGCTGTTTTTTGATCATACGGTGTAAGGCAACCGCTGCAGCGCAGTTCCGCCGATACCCCTCGACCACATAACTTAATGCGCCACAATCCGTCGTCTCCTGTGCATGGATTCTTCTACCATCCCCGTTCCCCTATTTATATTTCTTATTCAACACTCCCGGTATCCCATGAAACGACTCTTTCTCGCCATCGACCTTCCGCAGCGTATCATAGACGACATCGGCGCCACCTATCGGGCGATCCACGGCGCGCGATGGATGCGTGAAGAGCAGCTGCACATCACGCTGCGGTTTTACGGAGAGACATCCCCCGACCGGGAGGAGTCACTTGTCAAGGCGCTGGAGGGTATTGCGTCGCCCCCCTTCCCCCTGCGTCTGAAGGGGGTCGGTCACTTTCCTCCCCGGGGGGAGCCGCGCATTCTCTGGGTGGGAATTGCTGCGCAGGAGCTTCTCATGCGGCTCGCTTCGAGGGTCGAAAATGTATCTGTCAAGGCAGGCTTCGCGCATGAGAAGCGCTCCTTCTCGCCCCACATCACCGTGGCGCGGCTCCACGGCGTTTCCCCCGACCGGGTGGCGCAGTATCTCGTGGGCAACAGCCTCTTTTCCACCGAACCGTTCGAGGTGCGGGACTTTCATCTGTATGCGAGCCATCCGGGAAAAGCGGGGGCGACGTATACACGGGAGGTCTCGTTTACGCTGGAAACGCCCCCGCTACCGCTTTGACGACCGCCGTTCCTCCACAAAGTCAAACGCCGCCGACGCGGTCCTGTTGACGATCAGCTCCTGCGGAAAATCCACCTGACGCAGCAGCGGGGCCACCGCTGCGTCGTCGCCGAGTTCATGGATCGCGTGGGTGTCGCTGTTCACCGCGATGCGGCAGCGCGTGTCTTTACAGGCAGTAAGCAGCGCAACGGCTTCGGCGGGGGTGCTGCGCGGGTACCGTATCTTCGAATTGTTGAGTTCGAGCGCCACCCCTGCAGCGGCGGAGGCTTCTGCAAGCGCCTCGTAATCGACCGGATACGTGGCGTCATTCGGGTGGGTGACGATATCGACCATCGGGTTGCGCCGTAGCGCCGCCAGCATCATCTCAGTATACGCCTGCCGGTCGAGGCCTTTTGGGAAGTTCGGATGGATCCCGAGAAGCACAATATCGAGAAACCGCAGATACTCGCCCGGAAGATCGATCGCCCCCTCTCTGTCGAGCAGGTTGCATTCGATTCCTTTGAGGATGCTGACGTGCGGATCGGGTGAAATAAAACGTTCGAAGAACACCGAATTAAGCCTGCCGCCGATAGTCGGACCATGGTCGGTCACGGCGAATCCCCGCATTCCGATTTTGCGGGCGCGCTCGAGGAGTTCAAGCACCGTGTGCAGCCCGCACAGGCTGAAAATGGAATGGACATGAAAATCAACAGCGATCACGCACCAACCTCCCGATGAAAAAAGGCAAGACCGCTGATGCAGCCCTGCCCTGTTTACAATCAATACTCCTGACGCCGGCTATTTTCTGCTTTTCTTCGGCGTCACTTTTTTTGCCGGAGCCTTCTTAACCGCCGCTTTTTTCGCAACGGCCTTTTTAACGGGTGCCTTTTGGGCCGCCGCTTTTCTGGCCGCGGGTTTTTTAGCCACCGCTTTCTTTGCCGGCGCCTTTTTCACTGCCGGTTTCTTCGCCGGGACTTTCTTTGCGGGCGTTTTTTTCACCGCCGCTTTTTTCGCGGCTGCCTTCTGCGCCATCCGGTCTTCGACTGCAGCCTGTGCCGCGGCAAGCCGGGCGATCGGCACTCTGAACGGTGAGCAGGAGACATAGTTCATGCCGATACGATGGCAGAACTTGACCGAATCGGCGTCCCCGCCATGCTCGCCGCAGATACCGATTTTCAGCGCCGGACGGACGGAACGGCCGCGAATGATACCGGTTTTTATGAGTTCCCCGACACCATCCTGATCGATCGTCTGGAAAGGATCGGCGGGCAGGATCTTGCTGTTGATGTAATCGGGCAGGAACCCGCCGATGTCGTCGCGGGAGAACCCGAAGCTCATCTGTGTCAGATCGTTGGTACCGAACGAGAAGAATTCGGCGACCTCGGCCATTCTGTTCGCCGTGAGGGCCGCGCGCGGAATCTCGATCATAGTGCCGTACATGAACGGAATCTTCTTGAGACCGAGGGTCGCGCAGACCTCTTTGTACACCGCGTCAACCAGCTTTTTCTGATTGACAAGCTCGTTTGAGGTGCACGTAACCGGAATCATGATCTCCGGGAATGCCTTCCTGCCCTCGTTGATCAGTTCACCGGCAGCGGTCAGAATCGCCCTGATCTGCATTTCGGAAACTTCGGGATAGGTCACGCCCAGACGCACGCCGCGGTGCCCGAGCATCGGATTGCTCTCCTTGAGGCTGTCGCCCCGTTTTTTCACCTCTTCAACGCTGATGCCGAGTTCCGCGGCCATCGCGGCGATTTTATCGGGACTGTGCGGCACGAATTCATGCAGCGGCGGGTCGAGCAGCCGGATGGTGATCGGCAGGCCGTCGAGCGCCTCCATGGTCGCTTTAATGTCCCCTTTGACAAATACCGAGAGCTGATCGAGGGCCGTTTTACGTTCCTCGACCGTGCCGCTCATGATCATCTTGCGCAGGAGGAAAAGCGGCTTGTCGCTGCCTTCACCGTAAAACATGTGCTCGGTGCGGAACAGCCCTATACCTTCAGCGCCGAACTGGACCGCCTTTTTCGTGTCTCTGGGGGTGTCGGCATTGGTGCGGATCTTGAGCGTGCGTGCCTTGTCACACATTTTCATAAGCTCGACGTACGAGGTATTATGTTCGAGGTCGACGTCAACCAGTTTCAACTGGCCTTCATAAACAAGCCCCTTGGTTCCATTGAGCGAGATCCACTCGCCTTCGTTAATGATTTTGCCCGATTTCGTCCTGAAACCGGTTCCGCCCACTTCGATATCGGAGCAGCCGACCACGCAGCATTTACCCCATCCGCGGGCCACGAGCGCCGCGTGCGAGGTCATCCCCCCCTTTGAGGTGAGGACCGCCTGCGCCTTGTGCATGCCGTCGACGTCTTCGGGGGAGGTCTCTTCACGTACAAGAATCACCTTCTCGCCCCGCGACGCCCACGCCACCGCGGCTTCGGAGGTGAACACCGCCCGTCCGCTGGCACCGCCCGGACCCGCCGGCAGCCCCTTGGCGATCGACGACATCGCCTTTTCGGCGACCGGGTCGATCATCGGGAGGAGCAGTTCGACGAGCTGGTTGGGGCCCACGCGCATGAGCGCCGTGTCGATGGTGATCAGTTTTTCCCTGCACATTTCGGTGGCCATGCGTACCGCGGCGACGCCGTTTCGTTTGCCGACGCGACACTGCAGCATGAAAAGGGTTCCGTTCTCAATGGTAAACTCGATGTCCTGCATGTCGCGATAGTGTTTTTCGAGGCGGCGTTCGATATCGAAGAGCTGCTGATAACATACGGGGAACGACTGCTCGAGGGTCGGCAGGTTTTTGCTCTGATCGTTTTTCGAATATTCGTTGATCGGCGCGGGAGTACGGATACCGGCAACCACGTCCTCTCCCTGCGCATTAATCAGGTACTCTCCGTAGAACTGGTTTTCGCCGCTGCCCGGATTGCGGGTAAACGCCACTCCGGTCGCGCTGTTGTCGCCCATATTGCCGAAGACCATGCTCTGCACGTTAACCGCCGTGCCCCAATCATCCGGAATGCGCTCGATACGGCGGTAGTCGATAGCCCGCCTGCCGTTCCAGCTCATGAACACGGCGCCGATTCCCCCCCATAGCTGTTCGAGGGGCGTTTCAGGGAAGGGTTTGCCGAGCACTTCCAGTACGATCCGTTTGAAGTCGACGACCAGTTCCTTGAGATCGTCAACCGTAAGATCGGTGTCGATGGCGTAGCCCTTTGCCTTTTTCACCTCTCCGAGCTTCTCATCGAGCACTTTACGGATGCCCTTGCCGCCTTTCGGCTCGATACCCGCGGCCTTTTCCATCACGACGTCGGCATACATCATGATGAGGCGGCGGTAGGCGTCGTACGCGAAACGGGGGTTGCCGGTCTTCTCGATGAGGCCCACGATCGTTTCGTCGTTCAATCCGACATTCAGAACCGTATCCATCATACCCGGCATGGAGCGCCTCGCGCCCGACCGCACCGAAAGGAGCAGCGGGTTTTTCGTGTCGCCGAATTTCTTTCCCATGAGTTTTTCGACTTTCGAAAGCGCCGCGACAACCTGATTGGCCAGTTCTTTCGGGTAGCTCTTTTTATTGGCATAATAGTGAGTGCACACGTCGGTCGTGATGGTGAACCCGGGAGGAACAGGCAGCTTGAGAGCCGGGTGTCCGGCCATTTCCGCCAGATTGGCGCCTTTTCCACCCAAAAGGTTTTTCATCGATTCGTTGCCGTCAGCCTTACCGCCTCCGAAGAAGTAGACATATTTCATGTTGATACGACCTCCGCCTAAAATGGTGAAAAAAGTTTTTGGATCGTTACTGCATTCACTGGCTGGTTTCGACTATCCGACCACAGTCGCCTCCCCGGAACTGCAACCGGTGAATGAAGTAATAAAACAGTAAAATATACATAGTATAAGCCGGGGGGTTCAAGAAAATGGGAGGCGCGGTTTCCCCGGAAACTATCATCATTGAACCATGCGGTGACATAGTGGTAAATTGAACAGGGAGCTATGAGAAGAAACGCACTGGCATTGCTGCTGCACCCGTTTAAGAACGGGCTCGTTCCGAGGGCTTTGCTCAAGGAATCACTCGGCCGTTTTTTCGAGGCCCTCTTTACAATGCTTCAATCGTTTCCCCAGCTGCGGTTCAATCTGGTGATTCCCGGCTACCTGCTGGAGTCCGTCGACCCGCTCCTGATTGCACGGCTGCGCGATTGTTGCAAAAGAAACTTCATCGAACTGGTATGCACCGGCTATACCGAGCCGTTTTTAAGCCTCTCTCCCCCCGAACTGACCATTAAAAACATCCACTTCGGCCTCCGGGTCATCGAAGAGCTCACCGGGCGGCCTTCCCGCGGGTTTCTCCCGCCGTTTTCAAACTGGGAACCGTCGCTTATCTCCGAACTTCGGGCAATGGGTTTACGCTACACGCTGCTGTCGAACGAACTCTTCGCCGGCAAAACAAAAACGGCCTGCGGGTACTGGGTAGCGGAACATGCCGGCAGTTCCATCGGCCTGATCGGCACCAATGTCCTCAACCATGCAAATCCACCCGCCGATTTTATCGAGTGGCTCCGGACGGCCTTCGACAACAACAGCGGCACTGTTTCCGAGCCGTTCATCGTGCTGCACTATCTCCTGCCGCTCTGCGTCGAAAAGACAGACAACGCCCTCGGTTACCTCCAGTCTACCGTCCGGGAGATCGATAAGCACCTGCTCACCTATCAATCGGTCTGTTTCAGTGATTTCCTCAACACCACAGGTCCGCTGGGGCTGCAATACATTCCCGCCAGCCTGCAGATCGGACGACGGGGGGCCGTCGATCTGCATTTTCTCAATTACCTGTTCTCGTTCGACCAGATCGGTTTTTTGCAGCGTAAACTGCTCGACATTTACGACCGTCTGGCCCAGTCCGAGGGGAACCGTTCGGCCGAAGCGCTGCTCCACGATCTCTTTTTTGTCCAGGATATCAACCGTTTTCTGCCGGGCAAAGACGCCGGATTCGAGGTCACCGCCGACCGTCTGAACTCTTACGCCCGCCTCATCGCGATCGACCGGGAAATCCATGCGCAAGAGAAAAGTGAAGGAGGCCGTGTCAGAATAACCGATTTCCTTCGTAATGGCGGAAAAATTATTATCATGTCAAACAATAATCTGAAAGCATTTATTGACCCTCATCACGGGGGGCAAATAATCGGTTTCGATTTCCGGCGGCGTCTGATTAATTTATGCAGTGTCTATAACCCTTCCCGACATCAGCAACCGGATATCATCATCTCCGGAGCCTCCCGCACCTGGTTTCTGGACCGTATTCTTCCCGCCATCGGCAATGAGGTGAAGAGCGGCGCACAGCTTACCGGCGACACCGCCGATTTTCAGTCGGGCGATTTTGACCACAAAATCAGGAAAACACCGACCGGAATCAATGTCAGTCTCGTGCGCGCCGGATCGTTTTTCACCGGCGAGAAGCCCTGTCCGCTGCACATGGAAAAAGTATTCGGACTTGAGAGGGAAAGCGCCGAGCTGCTTTTTATCTATCAGTTCAGCAACCCGTCGCTCATGGCGTACCGATTTACTTTTTCAACCGAACTCTATTTTTCCCTTCCGGGCATTACCGATGGATCGGCCCGTCTGCTGGCCGGAAAAAACAGCTACGATCATATCGGAAATCAGCTTCTGCGGCTCCCGGCGCTCACCGTCTGGAGCATCGTGGACCGCCTCGGCGGTATCCGTCTGCAGCTGCAGACGCAAAAACCGCTGACGCTCTGGTGCCTTCCCGGTGCGCCGGAAGGACTGCGGATCATTCTTACGTCGGCCGTTGCGCTCGATCCGAGTTCCCAATGCACCATCATGGGGAAACTGCTCTGCAAGTCGATAAAAAAGACCTCCGCGGAAGAGTTGACCGATGCGATCTGAAACCCTCGACATCACCATCGAAGGGCGCGGCGCCGACCTCTGGTTCATCCTGTCGGGTCCCTTCACCCAGGAACAGATTCCAACCGTTCGTGAAAAATTCCTTACACTTATCGACGACGGCAACCGCTCGTTCATCGTCGACCTCGAGCGGATAACCGATATCGACCCCGGCGCGGTCCAGCTGTTTCTCCAGCTCCTCAATACGGTCAAGAGCAAAAACGGCGTGTTCAGGCTTGTCTTCAGCAATGAAAACGTTTCCCGCGCATTTCACCCGTTCAGAAACCTCTTCACCATTTTTCCCGACGACGCACTCCTGCGACGCGGCGGCATCGTCGCTTTACTGCGGAATCAGCGTCGCCTGTTATCGCGAAAAACCGGTATACGCCTTTCACGGCCGGTGGCGCTCTTCCTCCTCTTCATACTGTTCGGATGGTTCCTCACGCTCGCCTTCATTATTAATTTACAAAACCGACACATCAAGGAGCAGCGGGACGAGCTGCAGGAACTTTCCCAGTGGGAGACGAAGTCCCGTCTCGAAATCGAGAATCTTCGCAACCGCCTTCAACCGCTGGAACAGCTGGGCATTCTGCGCGACACCGCGGGGAGCGCCCCCTGATGAGTGCCGTGCGTTCAGGTCGCCGCGTCGGCATCCTCTTTCACGGAAGCAAAGTCTGGATTTCCGAACTGGCAAGCATCTTTTTCGTCGCCGTGCTCTCGGCGGTTCTTCTCGTTCTGAGCGGGAGCATCATTCGCAACGAATACGCCATCTACCGCAATACCGGCACGATCGCCTCCGGTAAGTCGGACCGTATCGTCCTTACCCATTACCTCGAACAACTCCGCAGGCGGGTCGCCATTGCCGAGCTGCTCTGCTCGATAGCCGGCAGAAAACTCTCGACGGATCTGCTGCTCGAACTCTCCGATATCGTTTTGACCAACAGCAACCAGTTCGGGTACGATCCGCTCCTTCTGCTCGCCGTGATCGAAGTGGAGAGCTTTTATCTGCCCACCGCCCGGGGAAAATACCGCAGCGGCGCGGAAAGCGGCGCGTTCGGACTCATGCAGCTCAAACCGCAGACCGCACGGGAGGTCGCCGCACGGCTCGAAATGGACTCCCTATCGCAGGCCGATCTTTTCAAACCGGAAATCAACGTTATCCTCGGCGTCGCCTATCTCACATCAATGATCAGCCGCTTTAAAAACTTCAAACTCGGCCTGCTCGCCTATAATCAGGGTCCGGCGGTGGTGAGCAGGCAGCTGTCGGAGAACCGGCCGCTCTCCGTCGGGTATTATCAGAAGGTACTTCGTTCTTACTATGCGCTCAAGCGGCACGCTCTCCGGCTTGCCGCCGCCAATGGACAGGCACCGCTATGCAGATAGTCACCGGACAGTCGGGCAACCGGTCACGACACACTTTTTTTTTCACGGAAGATCTGACTGTCGATCGCGCGGCGCTCGATCCCGCGGAAACGAAACATGCCGTAAGCGTCCTGCGCCTCAAACCCGAAGATCCCCTTCAATTGACTGACGGCCGCGGCCGCCGCGCCGTCGGTATGTATCAAACGGTAATTGAGCGAAAAATGAGGGTGCAGATCATCGAACGGACGACGATGGAGCGCCGTCCGCCTTTCATCAACCTTTTTACGGGCCTGCCCGACCGGGATGCTTTCGAGGAAATCCTTCTCGATGCAACGGCTCTCGGCGTTGTACGAATCGTTTCCGTCGCAGCGGAGTACTGTCAGAAAAAGTGGTGGGTGGATTGGGAAAAACTCATACCCCGCTTCCACCGGAAAATGATCGTTGCCCTCAAGCAATCGCATTCATGCTGGCTGCCTGAACTGGCAACGCCCTGTTCAACGGCCGACGCTGCCGCATCGGCAGCAGGGACCGTACTTGTCGCCGATCCGCAGGGAGAGCCGCTCAACGCAGTCATGCCAATCGACCCGGCAGTGCCTCTCTCCTGTTTTATCGGCCCGCCCGGCGGCTTCAGCGAAAAGGAACTGCAGCTTTTTGATCGATCATCCATCCGGGTGCGTATCGCCCCCGCCCGTCTGCGCACCGAACTCGCGGCAACGGTCCTCTGCGCACAGCTGATCGGACTGACGGTCTGAAGCACGGGAACCGTAAACTTCCCCAAGCAATAACTGGAAGAAAAGAATATCAATGTCCAACGAAAAACAGGATACCCCATGAAACCGAGTGAGTGAAAAAACGCTCGGCGTAGGATTTGGCGTCTATGGGGAACAGGTCCCGGCGCGTCATTCTTTCCACCGGTTGCCAGAAACGGAATGAATAATGCAGAAAAAAGCTCAACGAACGGGTTGCCGTTATTTCAAGCCCGGCCCCCGCAGCGGCGCTGAAACTTGCTCTTCTGCCCTCTTCAAGCCAGGGGTCACCCTCCACTATGCGACGGTCATCAATAATGCGTTCCTCTTCGATAAGCGAGACATAATGAATACCGCCGCCGATCGCACCATAAGCCCATAACCGTGGCACAACCCTGAACGGGAACTGGAGCGACGGTTCAAAACCGATATGTAACATCTTGGAATTAAGTGCCAGCAGCGGATTTGTTCCGTCGATCAAGGTAACGTCATCGATCGTTTCCTCCGTCACTTTGCCGGCCTCAAGCTGAATCGGCAATTCAAGCCTTACGCCGAAAGGAAGACCGAAATTTTTGCCGAAAACCTTTCCTCCCATGGGCAACACGTTACGTTTGACATGCTCGATTCTGTTGTCGCCGAAATCGATAGCTCCATCACGAGCATGCCAGCTGGCCGTCGTTCCGATAAAAAAGTTGTTGTCACTCGGAGTCCGGGAATTGACATTTAAAACACCGGCGGCAAAGAGCAGCACACCCGCTGTCAACGATGTCGCGGAGCATTGGAAACCGGGGATCATCACGAGCCTCTTGCCTGTTGTGACGGGTCACGGCAAAATGATGAAAATACATTCCCGGTACGCTGCTCGTGGAGGTAAGTGATTTCAGGACACTCCACGCCGTGACCGCCGCATTGGAGGAGGGTTTACGTTGTTTTCCGTCCCTACCATTTCTTCCATTTAAAGAAAAACAGTGACGCCGCGAGCGCAACCCCCGCCATGGCCATTATCATGATGAACGCATAGGGATTCTTCTGGAGCGGGATCGCCACGTTCATTGAGAAGGCGCTCACGACGAAGGTGGGCACCATGATCGCAATGGTCCATATATTGAGCGTTTTGATCAGATTGTTGAGGTTGTTATTGACAATCGAGGCCCGCGCGTCCATCATGCTCGAAACGATGTCGGAATAGATCTCCGTCTGCTTGAGGCACTGGTTGTTGTCGATGACCGTGTCTTCGAGGAACTCCATATTTTCTTGTGTAAAGCCTATCTTGGAGGAGGCGTTCCGAAGCTTTTCGAGGAGCACCGCGTTGGAATGGATCGCGTTGAGGTAATACACGAGGCTTTTTTCCATGGTAAACATCTGGATAAGATACTTGTTTTCCATCGACGCGTTCACCTTCTGTTCGATCTCGTCGCAGATCCTGTTGATGGCCTTGAGGTGGTGCAGAAAATGGGTTATTGAGCGGTAAAACACCTTGAGCAGCACGTCGAGCATGGTCTGGATGGATATCGACACTTTCCCGTCGAAGAGCGGAACCTCCTCGGGGATGAGGATCACCATGCGTTCCTTGAAAATAAAGAGTCCTATCGAGGAGACCTTGAAGAGAAACTGTTCTTCGTATGAGTAGCTTTTGGGCCGTTTTAAAATAACCGCTACATGATCTTTTTCAAATTCGAGGCGTGAAAGCTCATCGGGGTCGAGCGACGACTGCAGGGTATGTTCATTGATATGGAACGTTGACTCTAGAGATGCAACTTCGCTTCCGTCGGGGTTGACAAATACAAATATCGGCCCTTTTTTTCCCTCGGCGGGAAGTATTTTGCCCTCAACGATCGCGTATGTTCTGAGCATCTTCCCGCCTCCGGCAGCCACGTTCGCCCTTGCCGCACCGTTGCAAACGGTTCACCGCGCCCGGCCGGGAACGAACAACACCCCCCGCCTCTTGCGAACCGAACTCCTGCCGACCGCGGGTACATCGGGCACTCTCTGCCGGTACGGCAAACGAAATTGTTATATGTTACCGCTTTTTTCTGAGCATGGAGGCTGGAGCGGGCGTTGCTTTACTTGCGACAGCCGGCGCTTTGGAGGCTGCCGGTTTCGCCTGGCCCGCAGGTGCGGCCGTTACCTTGAGAATCTCTTTTTCCGCATTCAACCAGTCGGCGATGTGGTAACCGTGCTGTCCGCCCCGGGCCTGGAAAAGTTCGTAGGCACGCTTGGCAATCTTTTCCTGCAATTTCTCCATAGATCCTCCTCAGATGGTGTTTTGGATAGGAGTCTGTATATTTACCCCCTCGGGCCGCACTGCCGCACCCGATCAAAATAGTTGAAATAAGTATAAATCATGTATAGATTATTTTGCAATAAGCGTGTTCGATTTAAGCGATTCAACAATCCGATAATTCTCGCTTTTTAAGCGGGCAGCCACCGACCGTCGGCCCATTATCGTCCAAACCTTCGGCTGATTGCCGAATTGCGATCGCTCAGGAACAGTCCGGTGCCGCTCCCGGCGGGGGATGGGTAAGGGCACCCTCGCCGGCACATAAAAAAAGCCGGATACGTTTCCGTATCCGGCCGGGAATAATGAATGAACAACGGGCTTACTTTACAATAGTTATGGGCGCCCGCATGGCGACAGCTTTACCGGCGGCATCAATTCCGTTGAGGCGTACGAAGTATATCCCCGCGGGCAGAAGCGCCGAGGGCAGGTACGCCGCGCTGCCGCTGCCGCCTGCCGCATTCGCGCTCGAAACGACCACGCCCCTGGGGTTGATCAGGCTGAGCTTGCCGCGGGTCAGGTTCGCGGCGCCGGTCCAGTTCACGCGGACATTGCCGTTGACGTAGGAAGCGTTGAAAGAGGAGGCCCGCGCCCTGCCGGAAAGACTCTTGTCGGCAGCAATGATCGGCACGCCGAAATTGCCGGAGGGCATGTAGATATTGTCGATCGCATACAGCCCCTGCGTACCATCCCCGCCCTGAACCTTCCACTGGGCCTTCGCCAGTTTTGTCTTGTCGAGAGGAATGGCGGTATACCCCTCCCAGTCGTCATGAACGATGAGCGAATCGAAGGGAATCATAACCCTTCTCCATACATCCCCGGTGGGAGGGAAGTTGCGGTAATACACGATCCCCGAGCCGCGCGAGTCCCGTCTTGCCGGAGTGGTCGCGTCGCCGACATCATTAATGTCGCTGAGTTCAAACGTCACTTTTTTCGCGGCCCCGGTGGTAAAGTATTCAAAATAGATTGAGTTGACACTCGCCGAATCGGCGTTGAAATATTTGGTCTTTGCGGAGTCGTACAGGTTGATCCCGATGCCCACGAATCCGAGAATCGGGATGGTGTCGTCCTTCATGACGGGTTTGCCGAGCGTGTATTCAAGGGCGGCTCCCTGTCCAACCCCGTCCGATCCGGTTGCCGGTTGAAATTTAATAGCGAGACGGCCGGTGGAGGTATCCTGCACCGCGAATGACGGAGAGACGGCCGAATTCCCGCCGATTTCCGCATCATTATACGCATACCAGTAATATCTGAGCCTGGGCGGACCCTCGTTATAGGGAGCGTTGTCAAACGTTGAAAACAGTCCCGATGTCGGCCCCGATGCCGGCGGCGCAGACTCGACATTCATCCACATCGTCGGAGAGTTGAAAACGTACGTTCCGACAAAAGTGACGTCGGCAATGTCGAGCGTATCACCGGTAATCGAGCTGTCGGTGGTGCCTTTGATCTCCCACGACAGTTTGGTGCATTTCGTGATGTCGAACGTGAAATCATGCGCCCAGCTTCCCGGCAATACCAGATCATCCGGGACGTTAACGGTTATCGGCTGCCAATCGCCCGGAGTCACGGAAAACGTATACCCGTAATACCCGAACTCGTCGCCTTGATACTCATCAGTCTTTTTAAAAGAATACTTGTCGATGTCTAAGGTCTGCAGCCGAACCGAAACTTCCTTCAGCGTATTGACCCTTGATTTGATGAGGAATGTGATCGCCGTGACGCCGGTAAGGTCGATTGCTCCTTGCTCTTTGGTGAGCATCGCCCCGATTCCGACAAAGGGCACGGCGCAATTTCCGTTGGTACAGTATCCCGCCTCCCACGGATCGCCGAAGGTAAAGGGCATGGTGGCGCACGGCTTACTGAGGCTGTTGCCGGGCTGGAAGGTGTATTTCTTTACCTGGTACGTGTCGGTTAAGTCGCCCATCGCCTCACGATTGGCTTCGGTGTAAGGAACATCAATCACTGAGGGTTTCAAGTCCGGAAACAGTGTCGGACGATCCTGGGGTCCCCAGCCGGAATTGTCATCATAATAATACCAGTAGTACTCGAACTCATTCTGATTGTCGTCGAAGGTTTGATCGACAACGGCATCGGCGAAAAGCCAGGAAACCGACCCGATCAATGTCAGTCCCGTTAATGTTGTTTTTAAGTTAAAAAACCCCATGAAGACCCCTTTTTTAAAGGTTTGGTTGTATAAAAAGTTAATCCCCTTATTTCATCTTTTTAGTCTTCGTCACTGCCGGGCCGGTTCACCTTAAAAAAACCGCCCTTGATCTGAAAGGACTTATTTTATCGATTTTTCTTTGTTAGTAAATAGATGAGGCTGATAATTATTCAGGGCTTCCCGGCCTGTTTTTAACATCCCTTCTTCATTCCTTACTAGGATTACTAATATAGTAGCTCCAAATCAGCCAGTCAATATCTTTCTCATACAGGTCAAGAGGCGCCTATTCTTTGACCGGGACTGCCGACCGGAAAAAGAGGACACTTCGAGGCAGCTGAAACGGTGCATTTTCAGGCATTGCCTCTTATCCCCCTATCCCCGCCCCTCCCCCCGTTAACGGGGGAAGGGCTTCTCTTTTTAATGAACGGAACCATACCTGAATGCAACCATATATATAGAGAATATATATTTTTTTCTGAAATTGGGATAATTAAAGGGAAGTAATTTATTACCATTATAGTAAGGAATAATTGATATTTTGCCCGAAAAATGAAATAATCGTTTTTTGATAAGCTAAGCAGTATGGTTTTTCTTAAATTATAAATGTATTTTCAAGGGCTATTTAATCGCTTTTATGGAGTATCTATGATTATTTTCAAGCTTCGCAGGGTTGCCGCTGCAGGGATTATATTTTTCGCCGCCATCGCCTCCCTTACGGCCGCTACCCCGAAACACGGCTGGCTCAAAACCAAGGGCGCCTTCTTATTGAATGAGAAAGGGAATATCGTTCAGCTCAAGGGGATGAGTTTTTACTGGAGTACCGAAAGTTGGCCGGGCTATAAATATTATAATGCCGGCACGGTGAACAGCCTGGTCGATTCATGGAAATGCACGGTGCTCCGCGCAGCGTACGACCGCAGTTCCGGATGGGGCGGTGTTAAAGCCGTAATCGACGCGGCAATTGCAAAGGGAATCTATGTCATCATCGACTGGCACTGTCATGATGCCCACAACAACCCAAGTCAGGGAATCAATTTCTTCACCGACCAAGCCAAGGCATATAAAGATTATCCCAATGTCATTTTCGAACCCTACAACGAACCGATCGTTGCAGGCCAGGCAGTAGCGGAGGATGGAAGCCTGGCCAACGCACAGAAAACCTGGAACGCGATAAAGCCCTATCTGACCGATGTAACCAAGGCGATCCGCAACACCGGATCAAAAAATCTCATCATACTCGGGACGCCCTATTATTGCCAGCATGTCGGTATCGCCGCCGGCGATCAGGTCGTGGGCAGTGACGGCAAGCCCTTCGAAAACGTCGCCTATGCGTTCCATTTTTACGCGGCAAGTCACGGCCCCGATGCTTACTATGTCAAGGATGACGGCGGCGGTATGGAGGCAACCTATCTCGATGCGGCAAAAACGTTGATTCCGGTTTTCGTTACCGAATGGGGGACCACCCATCGTGATGGAGGAGAAGGCGGTACCCATTCCTATATTGATAAAACTAATACCGACTGGTGGTTCGATAATTATATCAATAAATTCCACATTAGCCACTGCAACTGGTCGGTTTCCGACTTTCAGGCCTCCAGCGCATTTTCCGGCGGCACCAATCCCAGCCAGTCCGGACAGATCGTGCAGAATTATATCAAGCAGACTCCCGACGAATTCGTACCTGCGTGGGTAACCGGCCAGGATGGTCCGGCAAAAGACACGGTATTTTCCATGCCGGCCCCTTTTCATGCGACATCACGGTTTAACAGGTACTACGGAACCCATGCCGAATCGGCAAGCGTTGTCTACGGTTACCGGGATAAAGTGGACCGGAGAATTCCAGGCAGTGCTCTTTCCGGGTATACCATATTAAAAATCACCCCGAGCGAGGAGGATAACTGGGTCACCTATTTTATCAAACCCACCGCTGCCACGAAATACATCCATTTGCGATATCATGCAAAAGAGGGAAAAGGAACGGTCGAAATTCTCCTCAACGGCACAAAGGCCGGCCAGGCCGTCCTTGCGTCCGATACGACGTGGAGCTATGCGGTTGTCCCGCTTGACATTGCGGCCGGATCCAAAACCGATACCCTGAAATTCAATTTCGTCAACACCACCGGCACCAGTTACCTGATCGAGTGGTTCGAGCTTACCAATTCGGCCGATCCGCCGGTCACCCCCGTCGATCCCGGCGTCATCGCGGCAAGAAATTTCTTTTACCATCACCGCCGCCCCGTACTACTTTCACGTACCGGCAACCGGCTTTCGGTCTCCCTCCCCGCCAGCCATCCGTACACTGCCTACTCGGTCACCGCCGTCGACGGCCGGACTGTTAAAACCGGAGCCCTGAACGGAAAAATCACCGACATCATGGTAAATAATCTTTCAAATGGAATATGGTTGTTCAGAATCGAGGGCCACGGGACTGCCGAACTGCTCAAAGCGGTGGTAAGCGGACGCTGATTATCGACATCTTTAACCTTTGCTACAGGGAGTTACCTACTATGAAGAAAATTCTGGCCATGGCATTAACGCTGCTTATCGTTTCAACGCTTTTCGCCCAAAGGGATTATTCAAGCCTGCACAACATGCTCATTAAATTTTACCAGTATCAGCGTGCCGGGCTGAAAACGGGCAGCGCCAATAACGCCAATTCAGGCTTTACCGCCGCCTCCCATAACGGCGACAATTACAATGGAAATCCCCTCGACGGCGGCTGGTACGACGCGGGCGATTACATCAAATTCGGCATGAACCTCGCCTATTCCGTTTACTGCCTGCTCAAAGGGTATGACGTATTCCCCGGCGCCTACGCCACAGGTTCGGGCAGCGTCCCCGACCTGCTCATGCAGGCCAAATTCGCCACCGATTATCTGTGCAAGGCGGTTATTGACAACAGTACGGTGGTTCTTGATGTGGGACTTGCGGAACAGGAACATAACACCTGGGGTGTCGCTAACGGTTCCGGAAGGAGCGGCGGCCAGATCCGGTTATGCAGCGGCGGCGACATACCCGCCACCTATGCGGCGTGCCTCGCCCTCATGTCGGTTCTCTACCGCAAATATGACGCCGCCTACGCGGACCAGTGCCTCGCGAAGGCGAAAACGGCTTTTACCTTTGCAAAAAACAAATTCAACGCGAACCAGAATTACTGCACCCCGCAGACAAAGGCCGGCGCAGCGCTCTACGACTACCCCACGGTGGACAACAAAAAAAACCAGCAGATCAACGACCGGATGTGCGCCGCCGGCGTGGAGCTCTACCGGGCCACCCTCGGAACGGCCGGCACCGATCCGCTTTACAAGTCATGGGCGCAGAAAGGGAGCACCGAATTTTACAATTGCATGGGTTTCTCTTTCATCGGCCCGCTCGCCTCTTTTGAAGTATGGCGCCAGGGACTCGGCAGCGCCTCCTCGCTCCTCGCAAATATGCGCTTTATCGGCGACAAGATCAAGACGGAAGGCGCGTTCAAAGGATTATTTCAAAACACCGACTGGGGAACCGCCCGTGATGCCGGCACCGTAGCCTTTGAGTATGCCCTGGCCTACGTCATTTCATCGAACGATGAGGAGCGGACAAAATACCTGGAGCTGGCAACAAACCACGTCGACTGGGTGGCGGGATACAGCGGTTCGCGATCATATATCTGCGGCGTGGGCAGCGGCCCCACCAGAATCCATTACCGCACGACCAATTACGGAGCGGTTCCGGGCGCGGTCGTCGCCGGACCCGATGATCAGGGCGGCTGGAGCAATGACGGTTCACCCCAGTATTGCGAAGTCGCCATCGATTACAACGCGGGTATTGTCGGCGCCGTGGCTTTCCTTAAAGCGGTAAAGGATCAGAACGCCCTCAAGGTAACGAAAGCGTTTACCGCGGATCCCACCACGCAGGTCGACCTGACCTCAAAATCGGTGTCGTTCAGCGTGACACTCTCAAAGTCGGTGGCATGGACCATTTCCATCGACGGTTCATTTGGAACAAAAGCGATAAAAGGGACCGGTACCAGTGTAAGCGAAACCTGGGACGGAAGCGCCGACGAGGGATTTTTCCTTGCGGGTGAGATAGTGAAGGCCCGGTTAAGCGTCGAGGGCGACATCTCCGCCCTTGACCTGCAGAAGGTGACCCCGAAATCGATAGAAATCATTAAAGCGAAAAAAGCCCCGTCAAAAACCGGGGATACACTCGTCGACGACTTCGATGACAGCGATTCCATCAATAAAATCGGGGGTAGATGGACCTCCTATGGAACCGGGACCGGCCTGCTCGGCACCTCATTCAGCTTTTCAACACAGGACGGTTCCATGGCGCTGCAACTCAACGGCAATGTGAAAACATTCGAGCCGACCACTTATTCGGGCTTCAAAACCACTTTTAAAGCTGACGGCACCCCCTGTTCGATGGGTCCCGCGAAATCGATCTACTTCGATTTGAAAGCGAACCAGACGGCAAATGTGCGTGTCGAACTCGAACAATCGGACATTACCGACGGCACGTATTACGGCATGACGGTGCCGGTCTCGGCGTATACCAACAGTTACCGTTTGAACATTGCCGGTTTTACACAGGCCGATTGGGCTACAACCTCCACAGACCTTGATCTCAATAAAATAACGGCGTTGCGCTTTACCGTCTATGACTCAACCGGAATGCTCAGGCTCTATCTGGACAATCTTGCCGTGGAAGATTTTGCGGTAACCGCCACGGCTTCACTTTTTTCGCACACGATTCGTATGGCAAACAAACCGGTGTATGCAAACGGGATGTTGAGCTATTCCTTGCCGTCCGCTATTACCGGCGACGTCGTTCTTTCCGTGTTTGATCTGACCGGCAGAACGGTTCTGAAACAATCGTTCAGCAGGCAATGCGGAGAGGCATCGGTTGAACTCAGGACTCTACCCGCGGGCATGTATACGGCGGTTTTTTCAACCGGCCGATCCGCAAGAGGTGAACGGTTGCGGTTTTTCATTGCAAAATAGCGGTTGGGTCTGTTGATTTCAGGGAAAGAGGCAGGGGTGAAGAAGCCTGCCTTTTTTCTACACCTCTTGATGACAGATCCGGACAGGGGCACCGTAGACTAGTCGGGCTTCCCCCCCGCCCCCTTCCCGTTTCCCCCCATTTATTGTATATTGAAATGGCTCTACCACTACTCTTCCAGGAGGCTTTGAATGCATAAAAGAATTATACTTCCGCTCTTGCTGTTGCTTTTCAGCACAACGCTTCTAGCCCAGGACGACTTTACCACCGAAGGGACCGGCATCGGGGTCAACCGCGGCGAAGCGCTCATGGCGGCCAAACGGGATGCGATCGAAAAAGGGATCGGCATGGTGCTTCTCTCACAGAGTGAAATCGAAAACTTTCAATTGAAACGCGATATTATCGTTACCAAGACTGTCGGTACCGTATCCAAATACGATATCATTTCGGAAGTGCGTAACTCCGACGCCACCATCACCATAAAAATCAATGCGCAGCTCTCCAAAACAGCCATGCGTCAGGACCTTGCGGCCTTCAACATTCTTATCGAGTCGATGGACAAACCGCGGGTCATGGTGATCATCGATGAGAACAATATCGGGACCAGCGAACCGACCAACCAGGCTGCGGAGAGCGCCATACTGAAATTTCTTAAAGATCCTTACGATTTCGACCTTATCGACCGGAATGTCGCCTTCTCGATCAGGAGTTCAAAACAGAAGATGGCGGAACTTAACGGCGATCCCAATGCTGCGGCGGCGATCGGTCTGCAGAGCGGTGCCGAAGTTCTGATCACCGGAACGGCCGTAAGCAGGGTTGCTGAAGGAATTTCGCAGAACCTGGGCGGCATGATATCGGTACAGGCGGACGTCACCCTGAAAGCGATCAACTGTACCAATGGCCGGATCATCGGATCGGCGAGCGAACATGCAGCCAAGGTATACATCAGTCCGCAGACCGCAGGCAACCAGTCCATCGCCAAAGCCGCTGAAAAGTCGATCGGAAAACTGCTCGACGCGATCATCAAAGAGTGGCAGAACCAGCTCAATAACGGCCTGTCGATGAGCGTTACCGTCAATCAGGTAAAAACCTTCCGCCAGAAAAACGAGGTGATCAACACGCTCAACGACATGCCGGGAGTGAGCGCTGTGCGCGAGCGGTCATGGGACGCGACCAGCGCGCACCTTCAGCTCGACGTAGTTTACAAAGGCAATCCGAACGGTTTCTGCAGCAAGGTCGACGGCTACAAAATGAAATCGGGCGGGGGAAGCCTCGCCGTCATGGGTGTGAGCGGACAGAACGTCACGATCAACGCGCAGACGTTGTAAGTACTCCCATGCTCCCCCGTAAAAAAAACCGTTCGATTCTTGTCCGTAACGTGACGATCGGCGGCGGTGCGCCGGTCGTCATCCAGTCGATGACCAACATCAAAACGACCGACGTTGACGCCGTTCTCGCACAGATCAATCAATTGACCGAAGCGGGTTGCCGCATCGTGCGGCTGGCGGTTCCCGACCGTGAGGCGGCGGAAGCATTTAAAAGCATCCGACAACAGACCGATACCCCGCTTGTCGCGGACGTCCATTTCGATTACCGTCTCGCCTGTGCGGCGATCGAAGCGGGTGCGGATAAAATCCGCATCAATCCCGGCAACATCGGCGGCCGCGAGCGGGTGCGTACGGTTGTCGACGCGGCCCGCTCCGCCCGCATCCCTATCCGCATCGGGGTCAACAGCGGTTCGCTGGAGAAAAAGCTGCTTGAAAAGTTCGGCGGCCCGACCCCCGAAGCACTGCTCGAAAGCGCCCTCGGGTATATCCGGCTGATGGAATCGTTTCGATTCCCCGACATCATTATTTCCATAAAAGCAAGTAATGTTCCCGCAACCATACGCGCCTGCCGCCTGCTCGCACAGCGCATCGACGTGCCGCAACATATCGGCATCACCGAATCGGGCACGGTGCGGACCGGCACGATCCGTTCGGCGGTCGGCATCGGCGCCCTGCTTGCCGACGGGATCGGCGATACCGTCCGCGTTTCACTCTCCGGCGATCCGGTTCAGGAGATCTTTGTGGCCAAAGAGATCCTCAAATCACTCGAACTAGCGGCCGGGCCGGTGGTGATCGCCTGCCCCACCTGCGGCCGGACCGAAATTGACGTAGCGGAGCTTGCCGCGCAGGTGGAATCCATGGTCGCCGGCATACAGACGCCGTTAACCATCGCGGTGATGGGGTGTGTGGTGAACGGCCCCGGCGAAGCGCGTGAAGCGGACATCGGTATTGCCGGGGGAAAACACGAAGGGCTGATCATGGTACGGGGAGAACCGCTGAGGAAAGTGCCTGAGGCGACGCTGCTCGAAGAGTTCAGCCGTGAACTCGCTATATTGATCGAAGAGAAAGACCGGCATGGCTTGCCGGCAGGCCCGTAAACGGCTGCTTGTCACCGGTGCGTCCGGATCCTCGGGTGGAATGTCTGCCGGAGCGCCGTCCGGCAGATATTTCCCTCGACAGCAGAAAGGCACAGCTGCTTGGCTTTGTCCCGGGGATGATGCGCGAGGAATTGCTAAAACCGGATTCTGTTCAAAAACAAGGCCGGTTACTACCGCAGTTTGCGTTCCAGCAATTCCTGAAGTATTATTACAGATCATAAAAAACCAGTAATCGACCTTACTATGACACCACCTTCTCCTCTTCCCCCCACCCGCTATCCCGACCGTCCACTCGATCAGGCGACTGAACGCTGGTGGGTCGCTAAAGTAAAACCGCGTCAGGAAAAACAGCTCGCTGCGGATTTTTTAAAGGAGGGAATTGAATACTATCTGCCACTCTATGAAAAAAACACCCCGCGTCCCGGTACAAAACATCGCCGGATTTTTCACGTTCCGCTGTTCCCCGGCTATATTTCATTTGCGCAGAACCAACCGCACGACATCTACAGAACAGGCCGTGTCGTCAACATCATTGAGATCCTCCATCAGAAGCGGTTCGTGAAGGAACTCAGTCAGATTTATTACGCTCTGCAGGGAAACGCTCCGCTACAACCGATTACCGACACCTTCGCCGAAGGAACATTGGTAAAAATTATCCACGGACCATTTGCAGGAATAGTAGGCATTGTGGATAAAGACCCGGCATCAACCCGTCTCATACTCTCGGTCGAGTGCCTCGGAAACGCCGCACTTACCATCGAGCGTTCATGGATCAGGGAGATCGAAGCGTAAGGAACGGCTTCGGTTCCGCCTTGTGCATTATTGTCGATGGTCGATGATTGCTTTCTGCAAGAAGGCGACCGGGTGCAGGAACAGGTCATCCAATCTGGCGGCAGACTTGCAAACAAAGGAATAGCGATTGCGGATCGTTTCATTTTCGATAGCAGCCGTTTCGATGGAACAGGCGGTTCTGTCAAGTTCATCGGCAATATCCCGCAGGAGCGAGAAACGTACCCTGCAGCTCTCCGACAACCAGGCGCTGATTTCCGCAGCGGGATCAAGCGATAGCATTGCCTCCTCAGTCGCGTCGATCAGCATGCACTCCTCGCGAAATACCGAAAGGGTATCATTGAAGGTGCGGACCAATTGTTCCACCTTATGAAGAACCGGGAGAAATGCGTTGTTTGAAAAAAATGGTTGTTTGACAAGCAGATTTTCTATAATCTCACAAAAACCCGCAATTACCGTTGCCTGGTTCATCGCTTCATGACGGAAATACTCGATCACTCAAACTCCAGGGATGTGTGGATAGATACAACTGCCACCATAAGTGAGAAGTAGAAGTACTTTTGTTCAATCAGGCATATCTGCCGAAAAGCATTTCCACCCAATTATTGAACTCCACGGCATAAAAAACTATTTTTTACTCCTTATGCACCATTAGCTCAGTTGGTAGAGCAGCTGACTCTTAATCAGCGGGTCGGAGGTTCGAGTCCTCCATGGTGTACGATATATTCCTCTTTATCCTGGTGGCTGAAGAGGATTTTTATTTTCAGGCAGCACATATTCCTCACCCTCCCCACTTCTTCCCGCACTTCCCGCAGGTCCATACCGTGCAACCGATATAGCGAATGCGATCGAGAATATTAAGCTTTTTTGCCTCCTCGAATTTACGCGACCCGCACCACGGGCATTTGTTGCTCTTCATAAGGGCTTTTTTGGTCGGGCGTTTGGCAAGGGGCATGGGACTTTCGCTTTCTATTTTAAAAGAATTCGAAAGAAGAACGCTTTTTGACATCACCCCCTGCCCCATCTCCGGGCGAAGAGGGGGCAGGGGGTGAAGCTAAAAAACAAACCCTTCCTCACTTCTCACCTAAAAACATAAAACTACCACCTGCCCGGGCCGGCGGGATTATTTTTTACCTATGACCGCAGACTTCTTCCCTGACACAACCGCTGTTTCCCTTGCAACCGAGGTCGGGAGGCTCCTCATTGAACGGAAGCTGAGCTGCGCAACGGCGGAGTCTTGTACCGGGGGATTGATCGGCGCAGTGATCACCTCGGTTGCCGGATCATCCGAATATTTCCGGGGCGGAGTAATTGCTTACGAAAATGGCGTGAAGATGCGGCTGCTCGGCGTTTCGGAACGGATTCTCGCAGAACAGGGTGCGGTGAGCGCAGAAACGGTTGCAGCAATGGCTTCGGGTGCAATGAAGCTGCTTGGTGCCGATTGCGCCGTTTCAGTATCGGGAATCGCGGGACCGGGGGGAGGGACGGAAGAAAAACCGGTAGGGCTGGTATATATAGGGACCTGCATAACCGGTACGATTGACATGTTCAGGCACGTTTTTCCGGGAGGCAGAGCTGCTGTACGACACGCCGCCGCCGTTGCCGCTTTGCAGCATCTTATCGATCAATTGTCCGCAGCGACATCCGCACCCTTTTAGTGTCAGCCGGGGTATCCCCTATACCTCGTCGGATCCGCCACCCCCGCCTCTTCAAATCCCCGTCTTCTTATCCGGCAACTGTCGCACGCCCCGCATGCCCGGCCGTCGGGAGCGGGATCGTAGCAGCTGTGCGTGAGGCTGAAATCCACACCGCATTTGATGCCGAGCCTGATGATCTGCGCCTTGTTGAGCGTCTGCAGCGGCGCATGAAGCTTTACTCCCCGCCCTTCAACACCCGCCCGGGTCGCCAGATGCGCCATGCGCTCGTATGCGGCGATGAATTCCGGCCGGCAGTCGGGGTATCCCGAGTAGTCGACGGCATTGACGCCGATGAAGATGTCGTAGCAGTCAAGCACTTCCGCCCAACCGAGCGCGAAGGAGAGGAAAACCGTATTGCGCGCCGGGACGTAGGTATCGGGGATGTCGCCCGCTTCACCGGAAACTTCCCGGTCCTTGGGGACCGGACTGTCCGACGTCAAGGAACTCCCGCCGAACGCCCGCAGGTCAATATTGACGATCGAGTGCTGCTTTACTTCGAAAAACTGCGCAACCCGCCCCGCAGCGTCAAGTTCCACCGCATGCCGCTGCCCGTAAGCAAAACTCATTGCATAAATCGCATAACCGTCTCGACGGGCAAGGCCGCAGCAGGTTGCCGAATCAATGCCGCCGCTCAACAGCACGACTGCTTTTCTCATCTCATACCCCGCGGCGGTCGCCCCAGATAATTTTATGCAGTTGCAGCTGCAGCCGCACCGGGGCGTTTGCGTCGAGAATCCACTGTGCCAGATCGGCCGGAGACACTTTTCCGGCGACGGGCGAGAAGAGCACCGTCACTTTATCCGGCAGGTTGTGACGTTCGATAAAAGCGAGCGCCCAGTCGAAATCCTCTTTTGTACCCAGCACGAATTTGATCTCGTCGCTCCGGTGCAGACGGGAGATGTTTCGTTCAAGGAATGAATGCTCCTCTCCGCTTGAGGGGCTTTTGACATCGACGATTCTTATGCATTCGTCGGGCAGTACTCCTATATCGAGACTCCCGTTGGTTTCGACCAGGACCGTTTTCCCCAGAGCAAGCAATTGACGCGCAAATCCGGCGGTCCCCTGCTGCAGGAGCGGCTCGCCGCCGGTGATCTCGACGAAGTCGCACGAAAAAGCCTCGATCTGCTCCAGAAGGGCTTTAAAGCTCATCACTTTTCCGCCGTAACGGGCATACGACGTATCACAGTAGGAACAGAACAGGTTGCAGCCGGAGAGCCGCACAAAAACACAGACCCGGCCGGCGTGGGTTGATTCGCCCTGAATGCTCTTGAAAAGCTCACAGATGAGTAAAGATTCATTCATAATAGGCGGCCCCGTTTCCCGGCGTTTCGAACACTTCCACCCTGCTGACCGATCCCTGACGGCCTTGGAGCGACTCGCGCAGCCGTTCGAAGACATGGCGGGCGATGTTTTCAGACGAGGGATTCATATCGCTCTCCTTGAGCACCGCATTGAGGTCCTGGTGGTCGAAACGGCCGACGATCTCATTGAGTTTTGTCTTCAGCACCTTGAAATCTATACCGATGCCGCATTCATCAAGGACCAAACATTTGACCGTGGCGCGGACCAGCCAGTTGTGACCGTGGACGTTCTCGCATGGCCCGTGGTAGTTTTTCAGCCGGTGCGCCGCGCTGAAATTGGTTTCCGACGTTATTTCGTACACATTTCCTCCCGTAAATCAGCTTCATCGCGCAGGAATTCCCGGAACGCGCGCTTCCAGCCGGTCATGACCGCGATGCCGGCACGTTTCAGCCGCTGATTTTCAAGCATGCTGTTTTTCGGGCGGGGTGCGGGCCGGGGAAACTCATCAGTCGTACAGGGCAACACTTCCACCGGGATGCGGGCAGCAGCCAGGATGATCTCTTTTGCAAAGTCGAACCAGGTGCAGGAACCTTCACAGGTAGCGTGAAAGATGCCGGTAAGGTCTGCGGGCAGCGCTTTCAGCACCTGACGGCAGACTTCCCTCGTTGAGGTGGGTGTTCCGAACTGGTCGTTGACCACCGTGAGCGGCCCGCCCGAAGCGGCTTTTTTCTCCGCAGCGGCCCGTATGGTAAAAACGAAGTTTTTGCCGTGAAGGCCGTAGAGCCAGGCGATCCGGAATATCTGGTGGTTTTCACATGCTGCGGCCACCTGTTGTTCACCCGCATATTTCGATTGCCCGTAAACGCTCTGGGGATTCGGGAAGTCAGTTTCAAGATAGGGGCCCGTTTTCCGGCCGTCGAACACATAGTCGGTGCTGATATGGACCATCCGTGCCCCGATGGAGGCCGCCGCGGCGGCGATAGAGCCCGGTCCGTCGGCATTGAGGGCAAACGCCCGCTCCCGGTTCGTTTCGCAATCATCAACCGCTGTATAGGCGGCGCAATTGATAATGTATGCCGCCTTGCTCTCGACAACATGACGGGCGACGGAGCGCCGCTCGGCGATATCGATCTGCGGAAAATCCACGCCCGTGACCTGATACCCGGCACTGCGGGCCTCGCGGCACATATCAGTCCCGAGTTGACCGGTAGAACCGATGATAAGCATCCGTCGTTTATTCATAAGCGTTAAGCAAAATTTTACATTGATCAAGTTTCGGGTTTAAACAGTTGCGATTACCGCGCCGTTCCGCGGCGGCGGGGATGGTGAGTTCCCGGTAGTGCCAGTTGGTCTTCTCGCAGAATTTGCCGTAATTGTCCATTATTTCGGTGGCACCGAAATTGGTTTCGGTTGAACCGATGATCTGGTCGGCAAGCATCAGCGTCGGTATCAGGCTTCTGCTCTGTAATCCATTAAACAGGGTTTTCAGCATTTCCGACTGCCGCCGCCGCGCATCCTCAATGCCTGATATCGACGGCGAAAGATAGCGGACCAGCGCCTGGTCCGACAGCTTCTGTTTCCCCGCCGCACGTTGGAGGTAGCTCGCCGCACCGCGGTCGACGTCGGCCTGCAGCCCCCCCATGGCTCCGGCCACTTTGACAATATCGTTTTTATCAAAGACAATATACTTCGGAATACGCGTATCGAGGATCCGTTCCACGAACGTGGCCACCATCACCGGGCCGCCGTAGAGAAAGGCCTGGTCGAGCGTACTGATACCGTTGGCAAACTGCTCGATGAGGAGCTCTCCCGGAAGGTGAACGACGGTATAGGAAGCGCGATCGTAATAAACATTGATAAAATAGAAAACGGCCGGGGTGCCGCAGAACAGGATGCTGAGCGGCATCTGCCGTGAGAGATAATTGACCTTCTCGCGGGAAAGCTGTGCGAACTGTTCATTGATGCTGATATCGGGCGTCAGCTTCGTTATCTGAAACGGCCGTTCATCGGTGAATATGGTCGCGCTCTGTCCGCTGATCATGTTGATCGCCTCGCCGCCGCCGGTACGTTCCACCAGAAGCAGTCCGTCCATGAGGTTTATGGTGATCCGGTCCGACTGCGCATCGACAAGAAAATCCGCCCCTGAACCCCCGACCGAGATCGCCACGGGTATGGTGTTGATTCTGAACAGCTCGCTGTTTCGGGCATAGACGATTTTGTGCCAGCATGCACCCGCCTTCTGATACAGTTCGGTAAGGATCCGCTCATTCTCGGCAACCCCGATTTTATCAAAGACCAGTTCGGCAAAGTTATCCATGTCAATCCGGGAGTACAAACCTGCCGATAGCTCCGCCTGTGAAGAGGCTTCCGTCAGAATACGGTCACCGGGGGATATCGTAAGTCTCTCATGCTGCGGCACACTGCGGCCGTCAACGGAGATGACGCTGAGCTCTCCGAAAAAAAATTCCAGACGGACGGAAAGCGACTCTTCACTCATCCCGACCGCTTTATCGAGTGTCCCGACCGTAAGCTCACCGGAGCTGTCGATCTGCGCCGTCAGGCTCAACATTGACAGATCGGATGTCGGGCGTACGCCCGCGACCTGCAGGATTTCAAATTGTGTCGTTCCCTGCGCCACACGGTAGCGCCCCGGTCGGCGGACATTACCTTCCACCATGACGTCGATCATGGCGATGTCGGTACCGCCATACCGCGGCTGCAATTGACGCAGAAGCAGGAAACCCTGCCAGAGCGAGGCGCCGATCAGAATTAGGTAGATGCAGGCGGTGAAAATGGAAAATAGTCGCTTCATTTATTGCACCTCCGCTCCAAGAGGGAACCGGAGAGCTTTTTCTGACGCACGATGCGCCAACCATGATCGTCGCCTGCCCACGAAGTGGCGATACGGCCATGCAATGTATCGTTCGTCATAACGGCCTTGTAGTCAACGAGTAACCCCGCAGATGCGCCATCGGATATTATTTGACGGACCGTGTCAAGCAGGATTATCGCATCGGCGGTATCCCTGAACAATTCCGTTGCGGTTTCTTTCCACTGCTCGAATCCGCCGCCTTCATAAACGAATGACGCACGGTCGTAAAAGGAGAGATAGTC
The DNA here is from genome assembly GCA_016929415.1 of Chitinispirillaceae bacterium. Taxonomy (GTDB): domain Bacteria; phylum Fibrobacterota; class Chitinivibrionia; order Chitinivibrionales; family Chitinispirillaceae; genus JAFGNB01. Next base: position 38,417 of record JAFGIW010000020.1, read on the forward strand.
ATTCAGGCGTCTTTCCGACAATGCCCTGAACCATCCCCTCACGCTGGTATACAATGCGGAAGAGTCGGGGGCGGTCTTCCCTCCGCTCCACGCCGCCGGTGTTCCTTCCCGACTCATGGTACCACCGGTCGCCGAAACGGAAACGCGGTTGCCGTCGGCCGGTTCCGTCGGCGAAAACGACCTGACGGTTCCGAGCCCCAGATAAACAATCGGCTCGGGGAGAGCCGCCTGCCCGTTGGCCTGTATCGTCAGGCGGATGACGGTGACGATCAATAAAATTGCCAGCAGCAGCCAAAAGGTCTTTTTCCGGGCCAGCCGGTTGAGCCCTCTGCTGAGTACTCCGGCACCTTTCGGTATCGCGAAACGAAGGGAGGTGAGCCGCTCTTTTGCCGACCGTTCGATGCGGAGACCCGTTTCACGCATTGAAAAGGGGCGTTTATGGTCTTCTTCATAAGCGTATTTATACGAATAATACCCGTAATAATAGGGGTAATACTTTCCGGAATGAGAAGCCCCGTTGAGTATCCCTCCGTAAAGGTGTGAACCGATCCGCTGCAACTGATTAAGCGCCTGTTTTGCGGCTTTGAGCGGCGTCCAGAAGGTGCGTATGACAAAAAGGACGCCGTCCATCTTCGGCGCCATCGTTATGGCATCACTCACCGGCAGAAGCGCCGGGGAATCAAAGATGATAATGTCCGCTTTCGCTCGGAGTTCCTCGATCAACCGGTCGAACCGGATGGTCCCGAGAAGCTCGGCGGGATTATGAGGCCGCTCCCCGGAGGTAACGACCAACATGTTTTCAAAACGGGTGGGCTTGAGGATCTGGTCGATCGAGACCGTACCGAGAAGGTAATCGGCAAGACCGCCCTGCTTGGAAATGGCAAAAAGGGCATGCGTCTGCGACCGGCGAAGATCACCGTCAACGAGAACGACCTTTTTCCCGTCGAGTGCGAAGGTGATCCCGAGGTTCGCCGCGAGTGTCGTTTTTCCTTCCCCCTTGATTGCGCTGCAGACGATGAATGTCTGAAGACGGCGGCAGGAGGCGATATGTTTCAGATTGGCGCGCAGCGCCCGGAAAGGTTCAATAATACTTTTCGTAAGATCGGTCGTCTGTTCGAGGAGTGCGTTATCCGACTCGATAAACGGTACGATCCCTAAAAGCGGCATACCGAGCACTTTCTCGATTGATGAAGGTTCTTTGATCGTCTGGTCGAGATATTCAAGCAGCAGCGCAAGTGCGATACCAAGTATACAACCGACAAGCATCCCGATGAGGATGTTGGTTACTTTGACACTCGATATTTCATCTTTCGGTGTTTGCGCCAGTTCCAGAAGTTTCAGCTCCGATTCTTCGGAATCACGCCTGATTTTCGCCTCCTCGTACCTGCCCTTGAGCATGCGCAACGTCTGCAGGAGCGACTCGGTCTCCCGCTGCAGATAAGCGTAGCGCTGTTCCATTGCCGGCAGCTTGGAGAGATCCCGGCTGAACCGGTCGATCAACTGCTCCTGAGCCACCCTTTTTGCATCCAGTGCCGATTTTTCGATTGACAGATTGATCAGTTCCTGGAGCAGGGTCTGGCGTATCGGGTTTTTCACCAGCGTTCTGCTTGACGCCGCGCGCGTCATGCTGTCGGCGGTTGCCGCCTTGAGGTTGTCGATCTGCTGCCGCAGCATTTTTACCTTGAAATGTTCCGGGCTGTACTCCGATGCAAGCGTGTTGAGTTCCAGCTCGAGATCGGCGATCCGATTCTGAAAAGGGTCCTGATACGTAACCGACTGCACGATAGTAAGTTCCTGGCTGCTAATCTGCGTGTTGAGAGCGGCCAGGCGCTCCTTGCTTTCCAGAAGCGAGAGCTGCGTCTGCTGAAGGGCTGTTTCCATATCGGCAAGTTTTGCGATGGTCACATTAGTCTCATTCGAGAGCTCGACCATGCGGTGCGTCTCCTTGAACTCCCGCAGGGCGGACTCTTTGGTGGAAAGCTCCGCCTGCAGCTTGTCGATCTGAAACTCGAATTTGCCGACCAGCCGGGTGACCTCCTGCGCATTGACGTCGCGACGGTAGTCGATATACGACCTGCAGAGTTCGTTTAATATATCGCGCGCGGTTTCAGCGTCCCGATGACGGCAGGTGAGTTCGATAATGTCGTTCTTCTCGCCATCGGTCTCACCCTGTTTAATCACCAGCGATGCGTTGATCGTTTCGACGGAAACTTTACCTCCGAGATTCTCCGCCACCATGGCGAGTACCGTATGGGACCTGAGCAATTCGAGGTGGGTGCTGAACATCTTTTCGCGATCTCCCCAGTAGCGGAGAATCCTCTGATCGTTGATGATCCCCTGGTTATCGGGGCGGAAAAGAAGACGGGCGTTTGCGACGTAATAGGTATCGCTCCGTAAATAACGCAGCAGCGAAAACAGCGCCGCAACGGCAACCACAAAAGCGATGGCGTATTTTCGACGCAAGAGAATGCCGATGTATTTGTAAATGTCAAATGTTTCCCCGTCGTCATCATCGTCGACGGTCGTCGATGCGAACGGTGGCGCGGGGGCTTCAAGATGCGCTGCGGCGGTCTTCTCCTGACGGCCCTGATTGTACATCGCCGTGTTCTGTTGAAGGTCGGAAGCGGGATGCGTTCCGGCGACCGCAGCGCCCTCCCGCTCAGGCGCGGGAGACGGATAGACCGGTTCTTTATTTTCCCTTCCGCCGAATGCAGGCTGATGAGGTAATGCCGATGGAGGTGCTGACGGAGGGGAGCCTTGCGATCGAGCTGCTTCGGGCGAATTCACGGATGGCGTGGAGTTTGCAGGTTCCTGTAAATGAGGGGAGGACCGGTCCTTCGCCGCACCCTCTTCATTGAGTTTGCGAAGGATGTCACCCAGATTGAATTTACGCCTGCTCATATCCCCTGGTCCTCGACGTCATCGATGATGACCTGAAGATCTTCACGGGTTATTTCGGTGCAATTCTTTGCAAATCCGTAATTGAGTGCGAGTTTGCATAGCCGGTTGATCTCACGCGGCACCCCACCGGTGTGCCTGAAAATCATCTCGTACCCGAGACTGGTAAAACAGGTCCCCGACTCAAGCCCCGCGACCCGTAACCTGTGCTGGATATACTTGGTCGTCCCGTTGAAATCGAGGTTGTTCAGGTGAAACCTGAGGAATATCCGCTGGTCAACCTGCTTGATGCGTCTTATTTTTTCCCGCAATTCAGGCTGTCCCACAAAAAAGATCGTCAGGAAGTTTTCGGTCGGCGAGGAAAGGTTGGTGAGGTTCTTGATCTCATCGAGCACCGGCTCCTCGATCTGCTGCGCCTCGTCGAAAATAAGGACCAGATGTCGTTTTTCCTCATAAAAGAGGACTTCCAGTTTTTTCCTGAAGTGCTGAACCAGAAGGTATTTATCGCTGCGTGGGGCCGGCTCCTCCTCCATGAGCGCCAGACGCGCGTCACGAAAGGTGATGCGGCCGACAATGTCGTAGAGAAGATCGTTAAATTCGAAACTGGAGTTGACAAAATCGATCACTTCGAAATAATGCCGTGAAAGCGCACCGTTGAACACGTTTTTGGTGAGCGTTTTGCCCGATCCCACTTCTCCGGTCAGAAGCCCCATGTTCATATTGCGGTCATTGACTACGTAGAGCATACGGTCCAGCGCCTCGCGATGATCTTCGCTTTCAAAAAAAAAGCGCGCATCACACAGCTCCTCAAACGGTTTTTCCTTGAGATGCCAGTATTCCGTATATTCCATTCAGACGCGCCCTTTTGTTAAAGCGATCAGATTGTGCGTCACCGAAGCGAAGCACTCCGCCGCCCGTGATTCTCCGCAATATTCGACCAGCGGCCGCATCGCCTTTATTGACTTACGCACATCGGGCGAGAACACGATATACCCGATATAATATATATTGAGAGAAAGATACTTTTTTACCATTTCGGCGAACCGTTCTCCCACTTTCACGTCATCGGGATCTCTGACCATATTGAGTACAAGAAACGTGCGACGCTGCTGCAGCCACATCCGCATCTCTTTTACCGCCCGGGGAAATTTGCGTGCAAGCCCTTCGAGCATCTCCCCGATGGTGGCATACGCCTTGCCGCTTTGCGGATCGGAAAACCGTCTGATGCTGTTCCTGATCTCTCCGTCTCCGGGAAAAAGACGGACCAGTCCGCGGAGTATACCGTTTTTCAGGAAGCCGTAGGCGTTTTCGATAGAGGTAGGCAGGCCATCGGTAACAACGATACCGCATGGAAATGCCGCATAAAAATCGGCGACATGGTTGTCGCTTCCCGCCCCCAGATCAACCAGAATGAAATCCGCCTCCATTTTGGCGAGATTTCTGATGATCTTTTGTTTCTGGGCGAAATTAGGATTGGCAAGCTCCAGAATATCACTCGCGCCACTGATGAGCCAGCTGTTCTGTAATGTTACCGGTATGATGATTTCCTGTAGCGTTTTGTACTTTCCGGTTATATAGTCCTGCAACCCCGTAAGCGGACGACGGACACCAAGACAGAGATGAAGGTTCGCGCCCCCCAGATCGGCATCGATAAAACCGACCGAATAATGGTTCCGGACCAGGAGCGCCCCGATATTGGCGGTGATCGTGCTCTTCCCGACACCGCCCTTCCCACCGCCGACTGAAATAATAACCGGATTATCCATCTGCAGGCGAGCCTATCATCAACAGGTGCAGATCATTGTAACCGTGTCATCAATAGCACTATTTGCAGTGAAACATTGATTACGCTTAAAATAACACTGAGCAGAGCCCAGGGGACTTCAAACGAATCGGGAACGAACATCGTATCACCCGGATAAAGAATGTATTTTTTCGTGTCATATTTTGCCGTTCCCCACAGTTCCGCGGTGTTCACGGCAATAATCGTTCCATCGCCCCTGATGATTTTTATCCCCTTTACCTTCGAGTTTTTCAACCCGCCGCACATCGCGATGACTTTCATCAGATCGATCGGTTCGTAAATCTGGTATTCTCCCCCCCGTGAAACGGCGCCGATCACGTAAATTTTATTCGCATAATAGGCTTCGATCGAAACCGACACGACCGGGTTGTTGACATACGAGGAGAGCTTTCCCTGCATGATTTTTACCAGCTGTGCGCAGGTAAGCGTCGCGACATCCACTTCACCGATCACCGGATAATTGATACGCCCGTCCGGCCGGATCTTGTGGCGCCCTGAAAACTCGGGGTGCTCGACCACGTTGACGGAAATGACATCGCCCGGCTGCAGAATATACTCTTCAACCTCGCCCATAACCTGCAGTGAAAACAGGCATATCGTCAAAAAGAGAAAAAAATACTTCATGTTCCCATAAATTCGCGAAACACTATCATTTCATGCCGGAAGAAATAACGGCCTGTTATTATTTATCCAAAGAGTTATCGTATCATATAATACTATAGATTTCAATCCTAACCATAACGGATGCATATAGCTATCGCCGACGGTTTCGATACTGATGAACCACTCATCCGACCGGAAACGGGCCCGAATTCCCGTCACGCTGGAACCGACAAACTTGTGTAAAAACAGCAATAGCCCTCTAAACGGTTACTAAAACATAATATAGCTCATCCCGCCTAATGATTCAACGGATTCTGCTTAACGGAACCTGATAAATGTGCACAGCTCCCGGCGGGAGTCAATAGGATGAGGCAGGTTCTTCCTGAAGCTCCTGGACCGGTAATGGCGGTACCGATGTCGATGGAGCGTTGGCGGGATCATCAGTAACCGGTGCGGTTGATTGCACCGGTTCGGTGCTTTGTGGAGGCATGGGAGGAAGTATCAAACGAGCCCGCGGCACAACCGGAGGCAGGGCCCTTTTTACTGCCGGAGTCGGCGAAACCGTCTTCATTTGACCGGGAGGCACCGAACCCTGGTGTGCACCTGTTTGTTGCATCGAATCGGAGGGAGGGGTTGTTATGGAAGCATTGAGAGCCGCCGATGTTCCCGTTACAGGCGCTGCACCGAGCCCCGCGGTCCCCGAGTCTGCCAAGGGATCGAGGTGAAGGGGTGACGGCTCCTCCACATTCTCCGCATCCATTATAGTGGGAGGAAACCGCATTGAAAATTGACGCCACGGAGTATCGAGCGAAATGACGACCGCGGTTTGGAGTTTAACCATAAGCGTCGTTACCGCTGAAAAAACCGCCACTACTCCGAAAAGGACCCACAGGTTCACGGCGATTTTATTTCGAAACACTACATGAGGAAACCGTCGCTGCCGGTGCCAGCGTGCCTTTTTAATGTCCGACCCCATGCGTAAAAGTTCCCTGCTGCAAAGGCTGAGAAACGCCCCCGTCTCGGTCGCGATTTTTTTATCGGGAGCACTTTCCGGCTTGTCGTCCTGCGGAGCCCCTGAAAACATGGTGCAGTGTTCTTCGAACCAGGCGTCGAAGCGGGCCGGGGCAACATGCTGAAGGTTTTCGAGCAGTTCCATCGCATCGGCGAGGATCCTCGTCTGGGCATCCTGATGCGTTGCCCCGTTGCTTCTTTCTTTCAGGTAACGTGCCCTGAAATAAGGGGTACCGAGTAAAAAGAAGGCGTGGGGATCACCCTGCAGCGCCAACTGTTTGAGGAGTTCTTCATGGTTCTCGATTTTTTTTTTCATGACAACCTGAAATTCTTTGATAAGCTGTTTCCCTGACCGTAAGTGTATACCCGGTCCGCTGGATACCCCGGCATTTATATGGTATTTTATGAAAGTATACTATTTACCATCAAATAACGAAAGCGGCCTGAACATCGAAACAATAGATCGCTCTGTCATGGAGAAATTCAATTCCGATGATTATCGATACATGCACCTTGCACTCGATGATGCCCGCAGTGCAAAAGGAAGGACCACACCCAATCCGGCGGTCGGGGCGGTTGTTGTAGTGAAAAACCGCATTGTCGGCAGAGGAGCGACCGCCGAGTGGGGCGGGCCACATGCCGAAAAATGTGCGCTTAAGGAAGCCGGCGCCCGCGCACGCGGGGCAACCATGTACGTAACCCTCGAACCCTGCCCTCACTTTGGAAAAACACCGCCCTGTACTGATGCCATCATCGCCGCGGGGATCAAACGGGTGGTGGTTGCAGTGCGCGACCCCAATCCGCTCGTCGCAGGAAAAGGCATCAGTCAGCTGCGTCGCCATGGAATCGTCGTTTCCACCGGCCTGTTGAGAAATGAGGCTGCTGCCGTCAACGAAGATTTCTTCTGGGCAATTACCCGGCAAAGGGCGTATATCACCCTTAAACTGGCGCTCACGCTCGACGGACGCATTGCCGACTCAACGGGCGCCTCGAAATGGATTACCGCGCCGGCGCTGCGGCGCATCGTTCACGACCTTCGCCGGACGCACGCGGCGGTTGCCGTGGGCAGCGGGACCCTCGCGGCGGATGATCCGCGGCTTACCGTTCGCTGCGGAAGAAAAGCGAACCCGGCCAGGATCGTTTTTTCGTCGGTTGAGGCGGTCCCGCCTCAAAGTTACTTTTATCAGCATGCCTGGGAAACACGCAGTATCGCCGTCATACGGCAAAAGACGGAGCGCCGGATTACCACCGACACTGCATCGGGAATCGAATTCTGGTACACCGGAAGCGACGATCCGGCTCTCAGCATGGCGGCTTTCACCGAAATTGCATTTTCACAGAACATCACCAGCGTTCTCGTCGAAGGAGGGCAGAAAATCGCTTCGGTGCTGCTCGAAGCGGGACTTGTCAACCGCATATACCTCTTTTACGGGAACCGGATTCTCGGGAATGGAACCGACGGTATTCTGACAACGAGCGGATTCCCGGTCGCCAATTGCATCACGCTCAGGGAGAGGGAAACCCGCCTTGCGGGAGATGATTTTTATATAACGGGGATTCCGGTGTTCCCGGCACGGTGAGAAGCCTGACAGGAAATGAAATCGAATGCATGATGTGAAGGGGTGTGTTCCCTCTTTTGAGTTATGGACTGTGGGCAAATGATTGAGGGGATAATTGAAGATTTCTTTTAATGCTGTTTTGCTGACCTCACCCCCTTTCCCCCTCTCCTATCGGCGATGGGGAAATGAAATCGTTTTTCTTTCCCTTTTCTGATAGGAGCGGGATGCCAGGGGTGAGGTCAACCTGCCCCGGGCGTGCCCCCCATCGGATGTAGCATGTCCGCCACTTCAGGTGCCCGGGGGACACGCCTGCCTGCGCGAAGCCGCTTCGGCGAAGGCGGGCGGAACAGAGGCCTTTAGCCCCAAAAACCATACTACTTACTTATCGAAACTCCCGGCCATAAAACCTATAATGATTGCTGCGGTTGCCATGTTCATCTTCCGATAGTGGGTCTCCGTCCCCAATACTATTTTTCTCCTCCGGGATGGTTGTGTACCGTTCCGCGATAATTTGTGCTTTTCAACGGACCCTTTAACCGGGACCTCTTCTAACCATGGAATTCATTGCCGACCTGCACATACACTCCCGTTTCTCCCGCGCCACCAGCAGGGATTGTTGCCCCGAAAAACTCGATCTCTGGGCGCGGCGCAAGGGTGTTAACCTTCTCGGTACGGGAGATTTCACCCATCGGGCATGGCGCGCGGAACTAGAGGGAAAACTTTCTCCGGCAGGGAATGGATTCTACACACTTAAATCACAATTCCGGGAGAACGACGATTTCCCCGATGCAGAAGTGCAGTTCGTTTTGTCAGGCGAGATCAGTTCCATTTACAAAAAAAACGGCCGCACGCGGAAGGTGCATAATGTCATCCTCCTCCCGAGCCTCGACGCGGCAGAAAAGCTCTCGATCAGGCTCGAAACGGTCGGCAATCTCCACTCCGACGGAAGGCCGATCCTCGGGCTCGACAGCAAGACGCTGCTCGACATGACGCTCTCCGTCTGCCCTGAGGCGATTTTCATCCCGGCGCACATCTGGACTCCGCACTTCTCGGTGCTCGGGGCCAATTCCGGATTCGATTCCATCGATGAGTGTTTCGAAGATCTGACCGGGTCGATTTATGCGGTCGAAACAGGGCTCTCTTCGGACCCTTTCATGAACTGGCGGCTCTCGGCGCTCGACCGCTTCGCGCTCGTCTCCAACTCCGACGCCCATTCCCCGCCGAATCTTGCGCGTGAAGCGAATGTGTTCGATACCGACAGCACATACGATGCGCTTTATGCCGCACTGAAGAACAACGACCGGAAGGCTTTCCTGGGGACCATCGAGTTCTTCCCGGAAGAGGGCAAGTATCACTTCGACGGTCATCGTTCCTGCAACATCCAGTGGGAACCGTCTAAAACCATCGCGGCAAATGGTCTCTGTCCGGTCTGCGGCAGGAAACTCACCGTAGGTGTGCTGCACCGGGTCGAGGAACTCGCCGACCGTCCGGAGGGCTTTACACCGAAGCGCAGCCGCGGCTTTGTCCGCATGACAACGCTTCCGCACATCATCGCCGCCAGTTTCGGCTGCGGCGCGGCAAGCAGACGGGTTACCGCGTGCTACGACGTGATGCTCGGAAAACTCGGTCCGGAGCTTTCGATACTGCGCACCGTGGCGCTTGACGATATAAAATCCGCTGCGGGTGCGCTCATTGCCGAAGGGGTGCGGCGGGTCCGCGAAGGGGATCTGTATATATCCCCAGGCTACGACGGGGAATACGGGGTCATCGAGATATTTTCGGATGCCGAACGGAGAGAGTTTCTGGGGCAGGCGGCGCTGTTTGAAACCGCTTCGGTCACAAAACGGGGGACCCGACGGAAACAGACAATAAAAAAAAAGCCCGCGCTGCACAAAGCGGCGGCAACACCCGAAACAACCGAAGCGATAACTCACGCTCTCAACGAGCCGCAACTGCGCGCCGTCACCGCCGGTAACGGCGCCGTCATGGTCATTGCCGGTCCGGGCACCGGGAAAACGCGCACGCTGGTCAGCCGCATCACGTATCTGATCGCTGAACGCCATATCAATCCCGCAACGATCACCGCCGTGACCTTTACCAACAAAGCTGCGGCTGAAATGCGGGAGCGGCTGCGGCATCTCCTTTCCGCCGATGCGGTCCGCCTGCTCACCACCGGCACATTTCACTCCATCTGCCTCACCCTGCTGCGGGATCAGGCGCCGTCGGAGCCGCCGCCCGTCATCGTTGACGAGGCTGCCGCGAGGGCGATTGTCCGCGAGTTGCTTAATGAATGCCCGTCGTCGTACACGGCGTCGCGGTTCCTGCGCGATGTCTCCCTCGCCAAATCGTTCATGCGTCCTGTCAGTCAATTGCTCGACGGAAAAGCCTTCATGCTGTACGAAGCGTATCGGCAAAAACTCGACGCGTACGGCACACTCGATTTCGACGACCTGCTGCTGCGGGCCCTTGATTTGACGGACCGGCCCGGCATCTCCCCGGCGCTCACCGGCCGCTTCAGCCATCTTCTGGTCGATGAATTCCAGGACATCAACGAAGTCCAGTACGCACTCGTAAAGCGATGGAGCCGCTTAACCGGCACTCTCTTCGTCATCGGCGACCCGCACCAGGCGATTTACGGTTTTCGCGGCGCCTCGCCGCGGTTCTTCGGGGAGTTCCGGCGCGATTTTCCGGAAGCAACGGAGATTGCCCTCACGCAGAATTACCGTTCGCCGGTTGCGATCGTCGAGTCGGCGAAGTCGGTCATTGCGCAGTCGCCCGCTGCGGCGACGCACCCGGCGCTGTTTAACGCGACGTTCGAAAGCGATTGCCCCATCCGGCTTGTCACTGCGCGGAACGAGTTCTCCGAGGCGGTGTTCATCGCCAAAGAGATCAACCGCATCGTGGGCGGCGTGGACATGATCGACGCGCACCGTTTCAGCGGTCGTAAAGACGACGATGGCGTAACACGCGGTTTTTCGGACATCGTCGTCCTCTACCGCACCCACCGCCAGGCGGAGGTTCTCGAACGCTGCCTCATTCAGGAGGGAATCGCCTTCCGCGTTGCCGGACGCGATAAATCACTCTCCGAACCGCCGGTCGCGGGCATGCTGTCAATTATCAAGTTTGTCCTGAATCCCGGCGACGTTTTCTCACTCACGGCGGCACTGCGGTATTGCGGGGAATCGGTCGATTATGCGACAAAGTATGCCGCGGGCGACCGCACAATTGACAGGCTGTCGGGCCTGATGGGAGAGAGCCGCCTGGCAATCGACCCTCCCGGGAAATTTGTCGCGTCGGTCGGTACGCTCCGCAGTAATATCGGAAAGCAATCTCCCCGGGAAACCATTGCCGCGCTGGGTGAACTCCTCGGTACGGCGGACAACGAACCGGTCCGCCGTCTCCTGCACATCGCCGAACTGCACGACGATCCGCGCTCTTTTCTGCACACCGTCACGCTCGGCGGCGAGGCGGACATCCTACGCAACGGCAGGGGTCGCCCGCACGGCGATGCGGTGCTCCTCTGCACGCTCCACGCGGCAAAGGGGCTCGAGTTCCCGGTGGTCTTCATTTGCGGCGTCAATGACGGCCTGCTCCCGCTTCGGAATGCAGAAGGCGAAACCGCCGATATCGATGAGGAACGGCGACTGTTCTATGTGGGAATCACCCGGGCCAGGGAGGAGCTGATTCTCACCGCCGCAGACCGGCGATCCGTGTTCGGGGAGGTCGGACAATGCGGAAAGTCGATGTTCGTGAGTGATATGGACCAACGGTATATCGTACAGGAGATCTATCGGCCGGAGCCGGTGGTGGAGCAGATGAGTCTTTTATGAATAGCCTGACCACCCCGTCCGTTCCATTGTACGGAGGCAGCTTCAAATGTCAAAAATGGGGATAACTATGCCGACTATAGCCGAACAACAATTCCATACCGATGCGGAAAAAGCGATCGACGACATTTTACGCTTCAGCCCCACGACGGCGACAAGTCTGGGCGACCACCGTTTTGATGCGTTGCTCGGCGACTTCAGCGGGGAAACGCTCGAACGTGAGCGGAATCGCTTCGGGAATTGGTTGACTCATTTCCAGGGTTTCAATGCGGACGATTGGTCTATCGACAACAGGATCGATCGCATCCTGATCATCCAGCTCTTCAAAAATTTCATCCGCTCCCATGATACCCTCCGTTGGATGTCACGCCATCCCGGTGTTGCTTCCGACGAGTGTCTGATCGGCGTCTATGAGTTGATCATGCGTGATTTCGCTCCGTTGCCGCAGCGGATGAAAAGCGTCCTCGGACGCCTGTACGAAGTTCCGCGGGTGCTTGCGGAAAGCAGGGAACTGATCATTCCCGCGGAAGTCCCCGGCGTTTGGGCGGAAGTGGCCGTCGAATCCATTCGGCAGGGGATCGGCCTCTTCACCGGACTCGTGCCGAAGCTGGCGGAAACGGTACCCGAGCTGAAAGACGCGGTATCCGAAGCATCATGTTCCGCCGCGGCGTCGCTGAACGCCTACGCAGACTGGATCGAGCATGACGTGCTGCCCCATGCACAGGGCGACTTCGCGGTCGGCAAGACATCGTTCGACGAAATCCTGCATGAGGACCATATGGTCGCTTACGATGCCGATGAACTCCTTGCGACCGGGTGGCGATTGATCGACGAGACCGAGGAACGGATGAAAGCGACGGCCGCGCAGATCGATCCCGACAAGACCATAAAAGAGCTGCTTGACGAAAGCAGGAAGGATCACCCGGCCGCCGAGGAATTGCTGGATTTCTACCGCCGGACGATGATGGAAGCGCGGCAATTCGTCATCGAGCATGAAATCGTTTCCATCCCCGTGGACGAACGCATCAGAATCGAACCGACGCCGCAGTTCCAGCGCGCCACCACTCCGTACGCGGCATACGATCCCCCGGGGTTTCTCGATACCGTTCAGGAAGGCATTTTTTATGTTACGCCGGTGGAGAACGGCGCCGATGCGGAAACCACGGAAAGGAAACTGCGCAGCCACCCGCGGGCGGACATTCCCATGACCGCCCTGCACGAGGCGTATCCGGGGCACCATTTGCAACTGGTAATCGCCAACAGGGTCGGATCGAAGGCGCGGAAGGTCGGCGGAGTGCTTTCGACGTTGTTCATCGAAGGGTGGGCCTTTTACTGTGAAGAATTGATGGAACAACTGGGTTTTGTCAATCAGCCGATTCAGAAGCTTGCCCGTCTGCAGGCGCAGCTGTGGCGCGCCGTACGCATCGTTGTGGACGCATCGCTGCATACCAGGGGAATGAGCATCGGCGAGGCCGTCAATCTTCTGGTACAGCGCGCCGGTCTCGAACCGGCCGACGCCAATGCCGAGGTGCGCCGTTATACCATGAGTCCCACCCAGCCGCAAAGTTACCTGATGGGAAAGCTGCAGATTCTGGAGATCGTGCAGGAGTACCGGAAGCGCCACCCCCATGCCGCTATGCGGCGGATGCACGACGATATCCTCGACTGCGGTTCCCTGCCACCACGGCTGATGCGTTTACGCCTTTTCGGGAAAGAGTGAAAAAAAGGTGTATATGCCATGAAACAGATCCTGCAATCAATGACGAACCCACTCGGTATCAACTCATGCGTATAATGGAGACCTCCGCGTCACTGCGCCTCTGCGCGGGAAGATTCTTCAACGATGCCGGCCGCCGAAATGACAGATCCCCGGGATAATTGACATCCCCTTTCCCGTTAAGTACGTTTAAAGGATCATCGCGGAATCGGAGGGAGTGATGTTCCATACCCGAATCAAACTGTGCGGCATTACCCGTATCGAAGACGCCCTTACAGCGTCGCAGCTCGGCGTTGACGCCCTCGGGTTCATTTTCGTGAAAAAGAGCCCCCGGTATATCACCCCCGAAAATGCGGCAAAAATAATTTGCGGGTTGCCGCCCTTTGTCTCCCGGGTTGGTGTTTTTGCCGATGAATCGGCTGAATCGATTATATCAATTGCCCGCAAGACCGGCCTCGACACGATTCAGCTGCACGGGTCGGAAACTCCGGTATTCTGCAGGCAGCTGCCCTATCATATTATCAAAGCCCTTGGTCTGCGTCCTGATTTCGACATGTCGGCGCTTGAGAGCTACCCGGTTGCGGGGATTCTTCTGGACACGTGGAGTCATGGATTGCAGGGGGGCACCGGTATTACCGGCGACTGGTCTCTTGCCCGGAAGATCGCAGACCGATATGGAAAAATTATTCTGGCCGGGGGATTGGGGCCGTCCAATCTGGAGGCGGCGCTTGCCGCCGTACGGCCTTACGGTGTGGACCTCAACAGCGGCGTTGAAGTCATGCCGGGGAAGAAGAATCCGCACAAACTGCGTGAGGCCATCAGTATCATAAGAAACCGGCGGCCCGCTCCATAGTTCGCTTTCATTCAGGCGAAACGGCCTATCATGCGCTGTTCACTTTATATCCATATCCCATTCTGTTTTTCGAAGTGCCGTTACTGCGATTTTTTTTCCGTTGCCGGGCACGATGACCTGATCGATGAGTATCTCGAAGCTGTTGCAGGGGAGTGGAAGCTGTACGAGCGGAATACGCCCATTGAACTCACGACCGTCTATATCGGCGGCGGTACGCCTTCCTTTCTTTCGATCGCACAGTGGGAACGCTTCGGTAAAATGCTTCTCAAGCAATTGCCGTGTGTATCCGGCGCCGAGTGGACCGTGGAGTGCAATCCCGAGTCGTTCTCGGCTGAAAAGGCGTCAGCGCTTGCCGCCGTGGGCGTGAATCGATTGACGTTGGGGATCCAAACGCTGGATGACCGCGAGCTGCGCCTGATCGGCAGGCCGCACACCTCCCGCCAGGCGATGGAGGTGCTCGACAACCCCGCCCTTCTGCGTTTCAACTCCATCGGCATCGATGTCATGTACGGGCTTCCCGGCCAGACCATCGGATCGTTAAACCGGACGCTCCATGCGCTGCTTGACAGGCCGATTGTAAAACATCTCTCGGCATATGAGCTGACTATCGCGGAGCATACGCCCTTCGGCAGGCACCGCTCCATCCTGCCGCTGCCGGAGGAAGACGCGGTGAGCGCCATGACCGGGGCCCTCCATGCGGCGGCGTCAGACCATGGCTTTAAACAATATGAAGTTTCCAATTTCAGCCGTGATGGATTCAGATGCCGGCACAACTCCGGCTACTGGGACCATGTGCCCTATATCGGACTTGGGTGTGCCGCGCACTCGTATCTGCATCCGCGCCGGTTCTGGAATATCGGCGATATCATACGGTATTGCTCAATGGTAAAAAGTGGAGCGTTCCCGGTCGAACGGGAAGAATCGATCGATGCCGCCGCACTTGCCCGGGAGATGGCCTTTCTCGGATTCCGCCGCAACGACGGTTTGAACGAAGAGGCTTTCAGGGAAAAAACGGGAATGGATTTCCGCCGATGGGCAGGTGAGGATCGATTGCAGCGATTCATCGATGATAATTTGGTGGTATATCAACGTCCGTTGTGGAGGGCAACGGCACGGGGAATGTTCGCTGCGGATTACCTGGCGAGGGAGCTTTTTTGAGCGGAGGGACTTCCCCTGTTGGCGCCGACATCGTATATTCATTCATACTGGTTA
Organism: Chitinispirillaceae bacterium; assembly: GCA_016929415.1. GTDB lineage: Bacteria > Fibrobacterota > Chitinivibrionia > Chitinivibrionales > Chitinispirillaceae > JAFGNB01. The sequence goes on from JAFGIW010000020.1 coordinate 53,901, forward strand.
TGATATCCGCTTGTTTGAATTTACCCGATTAAGGAGGGGCTCTATGCATCGGTTTCGCATGATTGCCTGTGTAACGGCAGCGACGTTATTTTCTTCCGCGCTCAGGGCGAATGATGTCAATACCGGGGGGCAGGTCGGTATTGTACGAACGCTCTCCTCGTCTACACTCGGGAAAACCGGACTTCATCTGGGGGGGGCATTCAGATTTGCAACCGAAAGGGATTACGTTGCAGGACCCGACGGTAAGGGGAGTGTTGAAGCGATCTCCGGACAGGGGGTGCGGACGCCGGTGAATCGGGAGAATCCTTCCCTGTTTACGGGAGATGTTTTCTGCGCCTACGGAATTTTACCTTTTCTTGATATAAGTCTCGATATGCCGGTTTATTACGACATTACCGGATGGGGTGAAGATATGGCCGGCGCGGGGGACCTGGAACTGGCGCTCAAGATGGTCTATCCGTTTCAGAAGGAGAATGCGCTTTTCAGCCATGCCTATTATGTAAAAACGCTTTTCCCAACCGGGAGTAATGATCGCGGCTATTTTCCCCGTCATGCATACTATTTGAGCAATGGCTCGTGCCGTAACCCATTCACCGCCGATGCGGTATTCTTCAATCCGATGATTGTCTGGACATTCGATTTCGAGAAAATCTCCCGGCTGGTGCCGTTGCAGCTTCATATGAATTTCGGCGGCATCATCGCGGCGCAGCGCAAAGGCAGCAGCGCTTTTCTGGCTGCAATCGGTTTGATGTATACCCCGGTGCAGGCAGTCACTTTCTTCGCGGAGATCGCCGGTGAATCGCGCGTCAAATATTATTCGGATAATTTCGACGGCACGGAAATCAACAATGACCCGTTATGGATCACGCCGGGAATCCGTTGGAACCTGCCGCTGGGCTTTTATGCAACACTCGCCGGTGATATCGGTCTTTCGGATAATGATGCGCAGCTGCGGACGAACCTGGCGCGGGACGGTTTCGCTTACTCAACCAAGGGAACGCCGCGTTACGGCATCCAGCTGTCGTTCGGGTGGAGCGGCATACTCAGGGAGGATGACCGCGACGGCGATGCAATAATTGATAAAAATGATTCCTGTCCGAAGGAGGCGGAGGACCGCGACGGCTTCAAGGATGACGACGGCTGTCCCGATCCGGATAATGACGGCGACGGATTCGTCGACGCCCAGGACCGTTGCCCCGATTCATTCGGTACGGATGGGGGGTGTCCGGTATACGATACCGATAACGACGGTATAACCGACGACCAGGATAAATGCCCGCAGGAAGCGGAAGATAAAGACGGGTTTCAGGACAATGACGGATGTCCCGAAGCGGACAATGACAATGACGGGGTAGTCGACACAAAAGATAACTGTCCGGATGTAACGGAAGATCTTGACGGTTTTGAAGACGGCGACGGATGTCCCGATACGGATAATGACGGGGATGGCGTTCAAGATGCCGAGGATAAGTGCCCCGGTGTCAAAGGGCTTCCCGATAATAACGGCTGCCCGAAAACAAAGGAAATATCACGGGGAAAATTGATACTGAGCGGTGTTACCTTTCAAGCGGGGAAAGCAATATTGACGGTAAATTCCTATACGATTCTTGACCAGGTCTATGAATCGCTGGTCGAATGGCCCGAAGTAAAGCTTGAAATACAGGGTCATACCGACAACAGGGGAAATAATATGTCGAATCTCAAACTTTCCCAGCTGCGCGCGGATGCAGTCAAGATCTACCTGGTTCAAAAAGGTGTTCAAAGCGACCGGTTACGATCGGTGGGCTACGGTGAGGAATTTCCGGTAGCCGACAATCATACCGCTGAAGGCCGGGAAAAAAACCGTCGCGTCGAACTGCGACGCATTGATTGATCCGGCAGCGGCGCAGCGCGCCGTGTCTCTATACTCGCGGAGGGAATGTAACCGGTGGTTGAGCAACCCATCGTGGTTAAACGGAAAAATCCCTGAGGGGGATTTCATCAGGCAGCCGGTCGGCGGGAAGGATCGTCAGATCGTGCGGAACCCATCGGATGTTCAGGTTCTTTACCTTATCATTTGACAATACGTCGATAATGTGCGAGTACCATGGTTGATGGGTTGCTATGATCAGGGTGTCGACATGATAGCGGGGAAGCAGGAGGCTCAATTCTTCGAGTTGCCCGAGCACGGGATAACCTTCATAATCACCCGGACGGGGGGTATCGTTGTTCCAGATGATTCCCGTGATCGTTCCCCAACGGCCGTTTTCGATATTTTGAATGATTTTATCGGTCAAGGGACCATTGCCGACGACGATGATATTATCGGGTGAGTAGGCAAGTTGAAGAAATCGCTTGCGTGACTGGTGCGCAACCTCCCTCCACCCCGCGAGAAGAAAGGAAATAATAATCGACGAAAGGGCAAATGCGATGCGTGAAAGGGCGAATGACTTTACAAAGTAAATTGCGGCGCTGAAAAGGGACGTGGCGAGTAGTCCGGATAAAAGCGCGTTGGCGAAGGAAACGCGCCGCTTCACGTAAATTCCGTTGTAGGCGTACATGAAAAGAAAACTCACCGACAGAAGGCTGTGGATCCCGAGCATGTACCAGAACCCGATGGTATGGTAGGGGCTCCCCCCGGGCGGAAACCGCAACAAGATGGCGCTCCAGAGAACGATATTGATTATATATAGATCGATGATAACGGCGATGAAATGGCGGATAAGGTTGAGACCGATATTTATCACTGAAAGCGGCAGGATACCGATTACCACAAACCAGCTGGGAAAAAAGCCGCGGTGGACGCTTCGGTATTTGCGTGAAAAAAGAATCATCGCTTCATAAAACGCGATACGCGACCGCAGGAGGCTTTTCGCCGAGCTTTTTCCCTTGCAATGAATGATCTGCGTTTCAGGGTGATACCAGATCGATTTGCCGCTTTCACGGATACGGTAGCAAAGATCAAGATCTTCGCCGTAAAGAAAAAAGCGTTCGTCGAAGCCGCCGAGCTGCTGAAAAAGCGCGCGGGGCATATACATAAATGATCCGGAAACGGCGTCGACCTCCGCCGACCGGTCAACATCCATGAAGGTGAGGTTGTAGCGGCCGAATCGTTTGCTTTTTGGGAAAAGGTGGCTCAGACCGCTGAAATGATAGAACGCTGCGGCGGGTGTCGGAAAACCGCGTTTGCAGCTCGCCTGGAGCGTTCCGTCGGGATTCAGTATTTTCGGTCCCATCAACCCGATTTCCGGATGTGATTCCATGAAGGAGAAGGCTACGGAGA